>NZ_JBAKHO010000001.1:0-305485 GCF_036902735.1 Micromonospora lacuserhaii
CCACTGCGGCCACCGCCTCCGCCGGCGGGGTGAGGTCCGGCCCGGCGGCGACCGGCGGGGCCGCGGCCGCCGCCACCCGGCGCGCGGTGAGCAGCGGGTCGGGCCGCAGCAGGACCAGGAGTACGCCGGCGGCGAGCACGAACGCGGCCGCGCTGAACGCGAACGGGCCGGCCAGCGGGGGCAGCCCCCAGCTCCGGGTGACCTGGTCGGCGAGCGCGGCGAAGTTCGGCGCGGAGACCGCCCCGATGGTGGTCGCCCAGACGATCAGCGACAGTTGCCGCCCCCGACGGGCCGGCTCGGCGAGGTCCACCGCGGTGTAGCGGGCCTGGAGGTTCGCCGCGGTGCCGCCGCCGAAGAGCAGCATGCCGAGGAAGAGCAACGGCACGAACCGGGTGACCGCAGAGAGCACCACGAGCGCCCCGCCGACGGCCCCGACGGCGTACGCCACGGCGAGACCGGGCCGGCGGCCGTGCCCGGTCATGATCCGGGTGACCGGGACGGCGAGCAGCGCGGCCCCGACCACGGCGCAGCTCTGCGCGAGCCCGGCCACCGCGGTACCCGCGACCCGGGCGGCCAGCAGCGCCCCCACGGAGATCCCGATGGTGACGCCGATCCCGCCGATGATCTGGGTGGTGAAGAGCAGTCGCAGGGTCCGCCGCTGGATCGACGCGATGTCGGGCGCGGCGACCGGGACGGTCAGGTCGGTGGCCATCGGCGACTCCTCGGTAAGGGGTGACCCATCCTTGCGCACCCGACCGACATGCCGGCACCCGGTTTCGCTACAGGCCGAGCCCCCGGCCGATGATCTCCTTCATGATCTCGGTGGTGCCGCCGTAGATGGTCTGCACCCGCCCGTCCAGCCAGGCCTTCGCCACCGGGTACTCCAGCATGAAGCCGTAGCCGCCGTGCAGCTGCACGCAGCGGTCGGCGACCTTGTTCTGCAGTTCGGTGGTCCACCACTTGGCCTTCGCCGCGTCGGTCACCGACAGCCGGCCGGCGTTGAACTCGGCGACGCAGTGGTTGACGAAGGTCCGCGCGATGGTGACCTCCGTGTCCAGCTCGGCCAGGAGGAACCGGTTGTGCTGGAACTTCCCGATCGGCCGGCCGAACGCCTCGCGCGAGCGGGCGTAGTCGAGGGTCACCGCGAGCAGCTTCTCCGCCGCGGCCACCGCGGCGACGGCGATGCTGAGCCGCTCCCGGGGCAGGTTCGCCATCAGGTGGTAGAAGCCGTGGTTCTCGGTGCCGATCAGGTTCTCCGCCGGCACCCGGCAGTCGTCGAAGAAGAGCTCGGCCGTGTCGTTCGCCTTCAGGCCCACCTTGGCCAGCCGCCGGCCCCGGCTGAACCCGGGGGTGCCGGTCTCCACCGCGACCAGGCTGACGCCGTGCGCGCCCTGGTCCGGCGCGGTCCGCACCACCACGATCACCAGGTCGGCCATCTCCCCGTTGGTGATGAACGTCTTCTGCCCGTTGAGCACCCACTCGTCGCCGTCGCGGACCGCGCTGGTGCGGATCCCCGCCAGGTCGCTGCCGGCGCCCGGTTCGCTCATCGCGATCGCGGTGACCAGATCGCCGGAGCAGAAGCCCGGCAACCAGCGCTTACGCTGCTCGTCGCTGGCCAGCTCGGTCAGGTACGGCGCCACCACGTCGTTGTGCAGGCCGAAGCCGAGGCCCGAGCAACCCGAAGCGACGATCTCCTCGTCCAGCACCGCGTTGAACCGGAAGTCGCGCTGCCCGCCGCCGCCGAGATCGGTGTCGACGTCCATCCCGAGCAGCCCGGTCGCCCCGGCCTTGCGCCACACCTCCCGGTCGACGATGCCGTCGGCCTCCCACCGCTCGTGGTACGGCACCGCCTCGCGGGCCAGGAACTCCCGGCACAGGTCGCGGAACTCCTCGTGGACGGGTTCGTAGAGATGCTGCTCCATGGCGGCCAGTGTGGCACCGCTCACCCGCGCTGCCCAGGGGCCCGGGTCGCCCACCTTCCCGGCCGGCACCGAGCGGGTGTGCGTCGAGTGGGCCTGGGCGCCGGCCGAGGACGGCTCGGTGCTGCGCGGGCTGGACGTCTACCGGGTCCGCGGCGGCCTGATCGTCACCAAGGACGTGTACGGCAAGATCACCGCACCGGCCTGAAGCGCCGCCTGGCTGGCCCGGCGTCGGTCCGAGCGCCACCAGGCGCGGGCGGGAACGCCGTCAGGCGGCCAGGCCGCGGGCGGCCACGGTCAGGTCGGCGACCAGCCCGTCGTACGCCTTGTCCTGGTCGTCGGCGCGGAGCACCGCGGACGGGTGGATGGTGGCCAGCAGCCGGGCCGCGGGGGCGTCGGCGACCTTCCCGGCGCTGTCCACCGGCACCCCGGCGAAGTCCTCCGGATGCTGGGCGGACGCCGGCCACGGCAGCAGCTCGCCACGCTGGCGGGTGACCCGGAACGCGGGGCCGAGCAGCGCCTTGGCGGCGGTCGCGCCGAGCACCACCACCACGTCGGGTCGGAGCCGGGCGAACTCGGCGACCAGCCACGGCCGGCAGGCGGTGATGTGCACCCGGTCGGGGCTCTGGTGGATGCGTCGCTTGCCCCGCAACTCGTGCCGGAAGTGCTTCACGGCGTTCGTGATGTACAGCTGCCCCGGGTCGATCCCGGCGTCGTCGACCGCCTTGCGCAGCAGCCGGCCGGCCGGGCCGACGAAGGGCAGGCCCTTCTGGTCCTCCAGGTCACCGGGCTGCTCGCCGACGAATACCACCCGGGCGCTCTCGTCGCCCCGCCCGAAGACGGTCTGGGTGGCGTCCCGGTAGAGCTCGCAGCCCCGGCAGCCGGTGGCCGCGGCGCGCAGCGCGTCCAGGGTGTCGGCCTGGGGCGGAATGAACTGCTGAGCACCGGGTGCGTTTTCGGTTTCGGCCATGTCGATTGTTATATACCGGTTTCATCGGTGCCGTCGGATCCGGCCCCGCCGTAACCGCCGCCCGGCGGCGGCGTCAGTATCCTCCGCCACCACCGTCACCGCGCGCGAGCGCGATCAACACGATCACCACGATCACCGCAACGGCGATCGCGATCCACAGACCCGTCTTCGACCTGGGCGCAGCCATGGTCACCCACCTCCCGGCCGGGCTTACCCCGGAGCGCCAGGGCCATGCCGGGCCGCGGTCATGCGGTGAAACCACCCGGCGCAGCGGGATGCACCGCGCGGGCCACCGCGTCGGCCACCCGGGCGATCTCGGCCTCGTCGAGCGCGCTGACGGTGATCCGCACGCCAGGCGCGGCGCCGATCCGGTAGAGCGCCCCGGGAGCGACCGACCAGCCGGCGTCGCGTAGCCCCGTGACCACCACGGTCTCGTCCGGCACGGGAACCCAGACGTTGATCCCGGTACGGCCGTGGGCGGGTACGCCGCGGGCGGCCAGGGCAGCCCCCAGCCCGTCCCGGCGCCGCTCGTAGCTCTCCCCCGCCCGCTGCACCAGCGCGGCGGTGGCCGGGTCGTGCCAGAGCGCCAGGACGAGACGTTGCAGCACGGTGGAGACCCAACCGGCGCCGAGCCGGGCCCGGCCGGCCACCCGGGCCACCGTGGCCTCGTCGCCGGCGAGCACCGCCAGTCGCAGGTCCGGCCCGTAGGGCTTGCTCGCCGACCGGACGAAGGCCCAGGCCCCGGTGGCCGCGGCGAGCGGGTGCAGCGGCACCCGGGCCAGCTCGGCGGCGTGGTCGTCCTCGATCAGCAGCAGGTCGGAACGGCCGGCGAGCAGCTCGCGCAGCGCGCCGGCCCGGTCGGCGGAGATCGCGGCACCGGTGGGGTTCTGCGCGCGACTGGTCACCACCAGCGCCCGCGCCCCCAGTGCCAGGGCGTCGCGCACCCCGGCCTCGGTGGGGCCCTCGTCGTCGACCGGCACCCCGATCGGGCGCAGGCCCAGCGCGGCGACCAGGTCGAGCAGGTTGGCCCAGCCCGGGTCCTCCACCGCAACCGCGTCGCCGGGGCGCAGGTGGGCGGTGAGCAGCCGCTCGATCCCGTCGAGCGCGCCCCCGGTCACGGTGATCTCACCGTCGGGCACCCCGTCGGCGGTCAGGCGCTCCCGGGCCGCCGCGGCGAGCGCCGGGAGCACGGCCGTCGTGGCGTACCCCGTGGGCGGGCCGATCTCGGCGGCGAGGGCGGCCAGGTGCGGACCGAGTGGTGGCAGCAGCCGGGGGTCGGGTTGACCCTGGGAGAGGTCGCGGGTGCCGGTCGCCGGCGCCGGGTGCCACGCGGAACGGCGGCCGACGACCGGCGGCCGGGGTCGCACCCGGGTGCCGTGCCGGCCCGCGGTGGCGACCAGGCCGCGCTGGCGCAGCTCCTGGTAGGCCCGGGCGACGGTCGCGGGGCTGACCGCCAGCTCGGCGGCGAGGGCCCGGACCGCGGGCAGCGGGGCGCCCGCCGCGAGCGCGCCGGTGCGGATGCCGGTTTCCACGCTCGCCGAAATCGCGGCCGACGTCGTTCCGCTGATCTGATAATGTGCTGCCACAGTTTCGGTATTGTACTAGAACAAAGGCGGGATGTCGCATGTACCCCCCGACCGCACGGACCACCGCCAGCCGCTCCCGGGAGCGGATGAGCTACGACCGGGCCGCCGCGCACGCGGTGCTCGACGAGGCATACCACTGCGTGCTCGGCTTCACCGTCGACGGCGAGCCCCGCCTGCTGCCCACCCTGCACGTGCGGGTCGGCGACACCCTCTACCTGCACGGCTCCACCGGCAGCCGGCCCCTGCTCGCCGCCCGGGGCGACGCCGGCCTGCCGATCTGCGTCACGGTGACGCTGCTCGACGGGCTGGTCTACGGCCGGTCCCAGTTCCACCACAGCGCCAACTACCGGTCGGTGGTCGCGCACGGGACCGCGCACCTGGTCGCCGACGACGCCGAGAAGATCCGGGTGCTCACCGCGCTGGTGGAGAAGGTGGCCGCGGGGCGCAGCGCGGACAGCCGGCCCCCGAGCCGCCGCGAGCTGGCCGAGACGGCCGTGCTGGCGCTGCCGCTGCGCGAGGTGTCGGTGCGTTCCCGCACCGGCGGCGTCCGCGACGACCCGGCCGACCTCGACCTGCCGTACTGGGCGGGGGTGGTGCCGTTGCGGCTCACCCCGGGGCGGCCCGAACCGGACGCGGGGGTGACCGTGCCGGTGCCGGCGTACCTGCGGGCGGCCGGGTCCGCCTGGCGGGAGGCGGCCACCATGCGGGGCGAGCACGTGCTGCTGGAGCCGCTCGACCTGGCGCACGCCGACGAGCTCTTCGCCGCCACCGCCGAGCCGGAGGTCTGGGCGCACCTGGGCAACCCGCTGCCGGCCGACCCGGCCGCCATGGTGGCCATCGTCGCCACCGCCCTGGCCGACCAGCACCGGGGCGAGCGGGTGCCCTGGGTGCAGCGCTGCGCCCGGACCGGCGCGGTGGTCGGCACCACCTCGTTCTACGAGATCGACCCGGAGCGGCGGGCGGTGGCCATCGGGCACACCTGGCTCGGCCGGCCCTGGTGGCGCAGCGGGATAAACACCGAGGCGAAGCTCCTCCTGCTCGCCCGCGCCTTCGACGAGCTCGGTGCGGTCCGGGTGGTCTGGCACACCGACATCCGCAACACCCGCTCGCAGGAGGCCATCGCCCGGCTCGGGGCGACCCGGGAGGGCGTGCTGCGGATGCACCGGCAGCGGCCCGACGGCTCCTGGCGGGACACCGTCCAGTACGCGATGACCGTCGACGAGTGGCCGAACGCACAGGTCAGGCTCCGGGAAAGGCTTCGTCGTACGGCACCGGTGGGGTGAGGATGGCGGGCGTGCTGGGCATCACCGACATCTGGACGTACGTACTGGGGACCGTGGCGATCATCCTGCTGCCCGGGCCCAACTCGCTCTTCGTGCTCTCCACCGCCGCCAAGCGCGGCGTGGGGGCCGGCTACCGGGCCGCGGGCGGGGTGTTCGTCGGCGACGCCGCGCTGATGATCCTCTCCGCCGCCGGGGTGGCGTCGCTGCTCAAGGCGTTCCCGCCGCTCTTCCTGGTGATCAAGTACGCGGGCGCGGCGTACCTCGGGTACGTCGGGGTGATGATGCTGCGCGGCGCCTGGCGACGCTGGCGCGACCGCAACGACCCGGAGGCGCCGCGGCTGATCGACGCGGCGGAGCCGGCGGCGATGCGCAGCCCGTTCCGCCGGGCGCTGGTGATCAGCCTGCTCAACCCGAAGGCGATCCTCTTCTTCATCTCGTTCTTCATCCAGTTCGTCGACCCGGGGTACGCGTGGCCGGCGCTGTCGTTCCTGCTCCTCGGGTTGATCGCACAGATCACCAGCGCGCTCTACCTGACCGCGCTGATCTTCGCCGGCACCTTCCTGGCCGCCCAGTTCCGGCGCCGGCGGCGGCTGGCCGCCGGGGCGACCACCGGTGTCGCGGTGCTCTTCCTCGGCTTCAGCCTGAAACTCGCCACCGCCTCCGTCTGAGCGCGGGTCAGGTGCCGTCGCCGCCACCACCGCCGATGCCGCCGCCCCCGGCCGTGCCGCCGAGGCCGTAGCCGGGGGCGACCGGCTCGTCGGGCGGGCGGCTGACGTGGGCGGACTCGGTGATCCGGGCCGACCAGTGGGCGTTCGAGGCGGCCGCCGCGTGCCGGTTGATCGCCTCCCGCAGCCAGCCGTCCACCACCGCGACCCAGTCCCGCTGGTCGGTGCCGGCGTGCCAGATCCGGAACCGGCTGATGCTCTGGTGGCTGATCCCGGTCAGCGAGAGCCGGCGGTCCAGCCAGAGGAGCAGTTCCAGGCCGGCCGCGTTGGCCACGAAGATCACCTCCAGCTCGACGATCGGGCCGGCGTAGAGCGGCCCCACCCAGTAACCGAGCCGCTGGTGCACGGGCAGGGTCTGCTCCACCCCGGGCAGCCGGCCCTGGACCAGGCCCGCCTGGCGCATCACGAAGCCGAGGGTGTCCAACGCGGCCAGGATGTGCTGCTGGGTGGGGAGCGGGTGGACGAAGAGCGGCACCATCGCCCCCTGGTCCAGCTCCGGATCCACGGACACCTCGGTCCGCAGCCCGGTGCGCAGGCTCATCAACGGCACCCCGCCGAAGATCGTCACCGGGGTCTCCCAGGGCAGCGGCAGGGCGAAGTCGACCGCCCGCCGCCGCCCGGCCGGTACGACGAACCGACCCCCGATCGGCACCTGGTGGTACTGCACCAGTCGACGCGGACTGCCCGGATCCTCCGGTTCGGCGGTGGCGACCAGCCCGAGCCGGATGTGCCGGACCGGCACGTCGTCCGGGCCGGCGGCGAGCGTCACCCGACCCGGCAGGCGCAGACCCGGACGGGTGCTCGGGTTGGTCAGCGTGGTGCTCACCGAGAGCCCGGTCCAGCCGGACTCCCGCGACACCCCGGTCAACCACATCCGCCCGCTCCCCGTGCCGTCGGCTGTCGGGACCGGCTTTCCCGGCGACCGCCCCGGCACTCCTCCCCGCACTCGAGCCCCGGGAACACGGACCGGCCGCCGGGTCGTGGGGGACCCGGCGGCCGGACGATCACGTCACCGCAGGCGCCGCCCCCGGGGCACCGGGTCTGTCTCGTCGTCGAACTCGCCGATGACCTCCTCGAGGAGATCCTCCAGCGCCACGAAACCGATCGGCCGGGTGGGGCCGCCGCCGTTGCGTACCAACGCCAACTGGGCCTGGTCGGCCCGCATCGCGGCCACCGCCTCGGTGACCGACGAGGTCCCGGGCAGGGTGAACGACCGGGTCATCAGGTCACCGGCGGTCGCCGCCCGGCCGGTGGTGACCGCGCGGACCGCCTCGCGGACGTGCACCAGCCCGCAGACCTCGCCGCCGGTGTCGACCACCGCCAGCCGGGACCGACCGCTGTCCCGGCTGACCTGCTCGATCCGCTCGGCGGAGTCGCCGCGGTGAACCGTGACGATCCGGTCGAACGGTTCCATCACGTCGGCCACCGTGGTGCCCTGCAACTCCAGCATGCTGGTCAGCAGCTCGTGCTGCTCCGCCCCGAGCAGCCCGTGCTCGCGGGACTGTTCCAGCAGGATGCGCAGCTCGTCGGGACCGTGCACCTGGGCGAGCTGGTCCTGCTGGTGCACCCCGACCAGTCGCAGGATGCCGTTGGCGAGCGCGTTGAGCGCCGACAGCACGGGCCGGGCGACCCGGGCGAAGGCCCGGAACGGCAGGGCCAGCAGCGTCGCCGAGCGCTCGGCGTCGGTGATCGCCCACGACTTCGGGGCCATCTCGCCGACCACCAGGTGCAGGAACGTCACCAGCGCCAGCGCGAAGACCAGCGCGATGACGTGGCTGGCCGCGTCCGGCAGCCCGACCACGTTCAGCAGGGGGCTGAGCAGGTGCTCGATCGCGGGTTCGGCGAGCGCCCCGAGCCCCAGGGTGCACAGCGTGATGCCGAGCTGCGCGCCGGCGAGCATCAGGGAGAGTTCCCGGACGCCGTCCAGCGCGGCTCGGGCCGCCCGGCCGCCGCCGGTCGCCGCGTGCTCCAGTCGGTAGCGCTTGGAAGCCACCAGGGCGAACTCGGCGGCCACGAAGAAGCCGTTGAGGGCGAGGAGCAGCACCGAGATCAGCAGGGCGAGCAGGGGGCTCATGCGGCCTCCTTCCCGTCCCGCGCGGCACCGGCCATGCTCAGCCGCACCGAGTCGGCCACGTGCCGATCCACCGCGAGCACCTCGACCAGGGCTTTCGGCCGGTCGTCCGGCTCCTCGCCGTCGGCGGTCAGGCTGATCTCCAACCGGTCGCCGATCTCCGGCACCCGGCCCAGCTCCCGCATGACCAGCCCGGAGAGGGTGTCGTACTCGGGGGCCTCGGGCAGTTCGATGCCGGTGCTGTCGGCGACCTCGTCGATTCGCCAGCGGGCCGGCACCACCCAGGAGCCGTCCTCCTGCCGGGCGGCGGCGCGCTCCGGCGGGTCGTCCTCGTCGCGGATCGGGCCGACCAGCTCCTCGGCGATGTCCTCCAGCGTGATGACGCCGGCGAAGCCGCCGTACTCGTCGACCACGCAGGCCAGCTGCCGGTGCCCGGACCGGAGCCGGTCCAGCACCGTCGGCAGCGGCAGCGTCTCGGGCACCAGCAACGGGGGTACGGCCACCGCGGTGACCGGGGTGGTCGCGCGCTCCGCCGGGGGTACGCCGAGCACGTCGGAGATGCCGACCACGCCGATCAGGTCGTCGACGCCCTCGGCGCCGCGTACCGGGAAGCGGGAGTGGCCGGTGTCGAGCAGCTCAACCACCCGGCTGACCGGCTCGTGGGCCCGTACGGTGTGCACGTCGACCCGGGGCACCATGGCCTCCCCGGCGGTGAGCTCACGGAAGTCGAGCCCCCGGTCGAGCAGGTCGGACATCTCGGCATCGAGGCGCCCCTCCTCGCGGGACTCGGCGATGATCTGCTCGAGGTCCTCCGGGGTGGCCCCGCTGGGCAGCTCCTCGATCGGCTCGATGCCGAGCCGGCGCAGCAGCCGGACGGCGGCCCGGTCGAAGAGGGTGATCAGCGGCCCGGCCAGCCGGAGGTAGATCAGCGTGGACCGGCTCAGCGCCCGGGCCAGGGGTTCGGCGCGGGCGATGGCCAGGTTCTTGGGTGCCAGTTCGCCGAGGACCATCTGCACCACGGTGGCGATGACGAGGGCGAGGACGACCGACACCGGCAGGCTGACGGCGGTGGAGACGCCCACGCCGCCGAGCAGTTCGGAGAGCCCGGCGCCCAGGTAGGGCTCGGCGACGTAACCGACAAGCAGGGCGGTCACGGTGATGCCGAGCTGGGCGCCGGAGAGCATGAACGACAGCCGGCCGGTGACCTCGAGGGCCCGGACGGCCGCCTGGTCGCCGGCGTCGGCCTGCTGCTTGAGCTTGCCGCGGTCCACGGCGACGTAGCCGAACTCCTGGGCCACGAAATAGCCGGTGGCGGCGGTGAGAACGATGATGAGTAGGAGACCGACGACGATCAACACGGGTCGCTCAGGGCTCCCGGGGACGTCGTGGTTGAGGGATGCCGGGCACGACCCGGCTGGCTACTGCTGCCCTCCTGGGCAGAGGAGTCGATCATGCGGCAATTGTATCGGTGCTTGCTGAACGCCCGCTGGAGGTGGAGACAAAGGACCTGCTCGTCCCCTATCGGCGCGGATCGGCGAGCTGGTCGACGTCGAGCAGCTCACGGTTGACCCGGCCGGAGCGGTAGGCGGCCCGGCCGATCATCTGCGCGGCTACCGGGGCGGTCGCGAGCTGGAAGATCCCGACCAGCGCGATCATGCCGAGATCCGCCGGGGTACGCAGCCGCAGCGCCAGCCCGAGCAGCAGGAGCAGCACCCCGAGCACCTGCGGCTTGGTGGCCGCGTGCATCCGGTCCAGCACGTCCGGGAAGCGCAGCACCCCGATCCCGGCGGCGAGGCTGAGCAGCGCGCCGGCGACCAGCGCCAGCCCGCCCAGCCAGTCGGCGACCGTGCCCGCGCTCACGACTCCTCCCGAACGGCGAAGCGGACCAGGGCTACCGAGCCGACGAAGCCGAGCAGGGAGAGCACCACCAGCACGGGCAGCGTGGTGGCGTGCCTGTTCACCGCGGCCTCCGCGCCGACCGCGCCGAGCATGGTGGCGAGCAGCAGGTCGGCGGCAATCACCCGGTCGAGCAGCGACGGGCCGCGGTAGATGCGGGCCAGGGCGAGCAGCGCCGTGACCGAGAGGAGCACGGTCAGCACGACGGCGAGGGCGGTGGTCACGGCTACCTCCGGTCGGCGGGTGGGTCGGTGAGCTGACGCAGTTCGGCGGCGGAGCCGACCGCGCGGACGATCCGTTCCTCCACGGCGAGGACCCGGTCCCGGCTGTCGGTCAGGTCCTCCGGCCGGCGGACGTCGAGCACGTGCACGTAGAGCACGCCGTCGTCCCGGTCCACCTCGATGATCAGGGTGCCCGGGACCAGCGAGAGCAGTTCGGCGGTGAGCGCCAGGTTGAGGTCGGTGCGGATCCGCATCGGCACCGCGATGATCGCGCCGCGCGGCCGGCAGCCGGGGCGTACCGCGATCGCGGCGACGTGGATGCTGGCGCTGACCAGCTCGGCGACGAAGCTGCCGGCCAGTGCCAGCAGCGCGCGGGGGCGCACCCGGCCGCCGAAGGAGACCGGCGGCAGCGGGAAGAACAGCAGCACCGCCGAGCCGACCAGCACGCCGCCGACCAGGTTGCCCCAGGAGAACCGCCCCCAGAGCAGGTTCCAGACGACGACCAGCCAGCCGAGCGCGATCAGCTGGTCCCGCCAGCGCCCGAAGCGGCCGGTTGCCGGCCCGGTCACGGCACACCGTCCGGGTAGACCGCTCGCACGTACGGGGTGCGCTGGCGCAGGTCGGCCGCGGCGTCGGCGGTGACCCGGAACAGCGGCCCGGCGGCGAGGGTGAGCGCAAGGCCGAGCACCACCAGGGCGGCGGTGGCGCCCACCATCAGCGCGGGCAGCCGGACCAGCGGTTCGGCGGTGGCCAGTCGCGGGGCCCGCCAGAACGCGATGTTCCACACCCGGGAGGCGGCGTAGAGGGTGAGCAGGCTGGTCACCGTGCCGGCGACCACCAGCACCCACGGCAGCCCGCCGCCGCTGGCCACCCCGGCCTGGAGCAGGCCGAGCTTGCCGAGGAAGCCGGAGAAGGGCGGGATTCCGGCCAGGTTCATCGCAGGCACGAAGAAGAGCACCGCCAGCAGCGGGGCCACCCGGGCCAGGCCGCCGAGCCGGCGCAGGTCGGTGCTGCCGGCCCGCTCCTCGACCAGCCCGGCGACGAGGAAGAGGGTGGTCTGGATGGTGATGTGGTGCACGACGTAGAAGATCGCGCCGGAGAGCCCGGTGGCGGTGCTCAACGCCACCCCGAAGATCATGTAGCCGATGTGGCTGACCAGGGTGAACGAGAAGAGCCGCTTCATGTCGGACTGGGCCACCGCGCCGAGGACCCCGACCAGCATGGTCAGCCCGGCCACCACCATCAGCGGTCCGGAGACCTGGCCGCCGGGGAAGAGCAGCGTCTCGGTCCGGATGATCGCGTACACGCCGACCTTGGTGAGCAGGCCGGCGAAGACGGCGGTCACCGGGGCGGGCGCGGTCGGGTAGCTGTCCGGCAGCCAGGCGGAGACCGGGAAGACCGCCGCCTTCACGCCGAAGGCGAGCAGCAGCATCAGCTGCAGGCCCAGGCGGAGGCCGTCGGGGAGCGCGTCGAGCCGGGTGGCGAGCTGGGCCATGTTGAGGGTGCCGGTGGCCGCGTACACCAACCCCACCGCGGCCAGAAAGATCATCGAGGAGAGGAGGCTGACCACCACGTACGTCGAGCCGGTGCGGATCCGCGTCTCGGTGCTGCCGAGGGTGATCAGCACGAAGCTCGCCGCGAGCAGGATCTCGAAGCCGACGAAGAGGTTGAACAGGTCCCCGGCGAGGAAGGCGTTGGTGATGCCGGCGACCAGCACCAGATAGGTCGGGTGGAAGATGCTCACCGGGGCCGACTCGCTGGTCTCCCCGCGCCCCTGGCCGATGGAGTAGAACAGCACGCAGAGGGTCACCGCCGAGGAGACCACCAGCATCAGCGCGGCGAGCTGGTCGGCGACGAGCACGATCCCCACCGGCGCCCGCCAGCCGCCCACCTGCACCACCACCGGTCCGTGCCGGTACGCCTCGACCAGCAGCAGCACCGCCACGAGCAGGTTCGCGGCGAGGCAGACGACGCTGACCGTCCGCTGCACCCGGGGCCAGGTGGCCAGGAGCAGGGTCAGCGCGGCGCCGAGCAGCGGCACCACCACCGGCAGCGCGACGAGTTCGGTCACTGCTCACCGCCGGGCCGGCGCAGCCGGCGTCGCGCCGGCTCCGGATCGACCTGTTCCGGGTCGCCGTCCGGACCCTCCCCGCCGAGGTCCCGACTGGCCACCTCGTTCTCCTCGGCCAGCCGGATGATCTGCCGGTCCTCGAGGTCGTCCTGCACCTCGTCGTCGCCGGTCAGATGCCAGCTGCGGTACGCCACGGCGGCCAGGAACGCGGTGATCCCGAAGGTGATCACGATGGCGGTGAGCACCATCGCCTGCGGCAGCGGGTCGCTGAAGTCCTCGACCGGCCCGGTCCCCACCACCGGCGCGCCGCCCGATCGGCCGCCGAGCAGGATGAGCAGGTTCACCCCGTTACCGAGCAGGATCACGCCGAGCAGGATCCGGGTCAGGCTCCGCTCCAGCAGCAGGATGACCCCGGTCGCGGCGAGCACGCCGATGACGACCACCAGCACCAGCGTCGGTCCCGCCCCGGCCACCCTCACCGCCGGTCCTCCTCGCGGTCGACGACCAGGCCCCGCTCGGACTTGCCGGCCGCCTCGATGTGCCGGTCCACCTCCGCGCCGAGACTGCGCAGGATGTCCAGCACCAGCCCGACCACGATCAGGTACACGCCGATGTCGAAGAAGAGCGACGTCACCAGGTAGGGCTCGCCGAGGCCGGGCAGCGGCAGGTCCACCCGGGTGCTCTCCAGCACCGTCCCGGTGGTCAGCAGGGCCACCGCGGCGGAACCGACCGAGACGGCCAGCCCGGCGCCGAGCACCGTGCCGGCGCCGACGGGTGCGGACTCGGCCAGCTCGTACCGGCCGCCGGCCAGGTAGCGCACGGCCAGTGCCAGGCCCGCTACCAGGCCGCCGGAGAACCCGCCGCCGGGGGCGTTGTGGCCGGAGAAGAGGAGGAAGAGCGAGAAGAGCACGACGGTGTGGAAGATCAGCCGGGTGACCACCTCGAAGACGATGGAGCGGCGCCGCTCGCTGAGGGTCGCGCCGCCGCGCAGCCAGATCGGCCGGGCGTCGGGCCGGTCCGTCTCCGGCTCCGCCCGCCGTGGCCGGGGCCCGGTCCGGGACCGCTCGAAGATCAGGCTGGCCACCCCGGTGGCGGCCACCACCAGCACCGAGATCTCGCCCATGGTGTCCCAGGCCCGGATGTCCACCAGGGTCACGTTGACCACGTTGCGGCCGTACCCCTGGAGGACCGCGAGGTCTGCGAAGGCGGTGGAGATCGGCACGGCGGTGCGGGAGTCGGCCGCGACCAGGGCGAGTCCGGCGAGGACGACGCCCACGCCGGCGCCGATCAGCCGCCGTACCCACCGGCTGCGGCGCAGCGGGCGGGCCGAGAAGCGTTCCGGGAGCCGGCGCAGCACCAGCACGAAGACCGCGATGGTGGCCGTCTCCACCAGGAACTGGGTCAGCGCCAGGTCCGGCGCGCCGTGCAGCACGAAGAGCATCGCGCTGCCGTAGCCGGTCACCCCGACCAGCAGCATCGCCGTCAGCCGCCGCCGGGCGCCGAGCGCGAGCAGCGCCGCCACGGCGATCACCAGGCCCACCACCAGCTGCACCGGGGTGTCCCAGAGGGCGATCCGGGCCTGCCATGGCCGGGTGCTGAGCAGCGCGGCGCCGGGCACCAGCACGAGGACCAGCAGTACGGTGCCGAGGTACTGCGGCAGCGAGCCGCGCTGGGTGGCGCCGGTGACCTCGATCGCCATCCGGTCGAACTGGTGGGTCGCCCACTCGTACCCCTGGTTGCCGCCGACCGGCGAGCGGAGCCGGGCCAGGGCCGGGGAGAGCGGGCCGCGCACCGCGTGCAGCACGAAGCCGGCGGCGAGCGCCAGCGCCGACAGGCCGAGCGCGGGGGTGACGCCGTGCCAGAGCGCCAGCTTCTCGTGCGGGGCGCCGAAGAGCTCGGCGTACGGGCGCAGCAGCCCGTCCACCCCGGCCGCCGCGGGGCCGGCGGCCAGCCCACCGAGGGCGAGCAGGGCCGGCGGCAGGAGCATCGGCAGCGGCGCCGGTTCCACCTCGGTGGGCGCCGTCCCGGCCCGGGTGCCGAAGGCGCCCCAGAGGAACCGGATGCTGTACGCGACGGTGAGCGCGGTGCCGGCGACCAGCCCGGCCAGGACCAGCGGCCGGTACGCCAGCGCGGCGAAGACCGCCTCCTTGGCCACGAAGCCGAGCAGGGGCGGCACTCCCGCCATGGACGCCGCAGCGAGGGTGGCCACTGCGGCCAGCACCGGCGCACGCCGCCCGACCCCGGAGAGTTCCCGCAGGTCACGGGTGCCGACGTCGTGGTCGATGATGCCGACGACCAGGAACAGTGCCGCCTTGAACAGGGCGTGTGCGGCGAGCATCAACACCCCGGCCAGCGCGGCGTCGGCGGTGCCAGCCCCGAGCACCACGGCGAGCAGGCCGAGCTGGCTCACCGTGCCGTACGCGAGCAGCAGCTTCAGGTCGCACTGGCGCAGCGCCGCCCAGCCGCCGGCGAGCATGGTGACCAGGCCCAGGGTGAGCAGCACCGGCCGCCAGCCGGTGGTGTCGGCGAGCACCGGGGCGAGCAGCCCGATCAGGTAGACGCCCGCCTTCACCATCGCGGCGGCGTGCAGGTAGGCGCTGACCGGGGTGGGCGCGGCCATCGCCACCGGCAGCCAGGCGTTGAACGGCACGATCGCCGACTTGGCCAGCGCGCCGGTCAGGATCAACAGCACCGCGGCGACCAGTGCACCGCCCCCGGGCAGCGGCGCGCCGGCGATCTCGGACCAGCGGTACGTCCCGGCGTGCCCGCCGAGGATCAGGAAACCGAGCAGCATCGCCAGCCCGCCCAGGGTGGTGACGGTGAGCGCCTGGGCGGCGGCCCACCGGCTGGCGCGCCGCTCCGTGCTGTGCCCGATCAGCAGGTAGGAGAAGACCGTGGTGAGTTCCCAGAACACGTAGAGCAGCAGCAGGTCGTCGGCGAGGACCAGGCCGAGCATGGCCCCGGCGAAGGCCACCAGCACCGCCACGAACCGGGCCAGCCCGCTGGCGCCGCGGTGGAAGTACCGGCCGCAGTAGACGAGCACCAGCGCCCCGACGCCGCCGACCAGCAGGGTCATCAGCCAGGACAGGGTGGTCATCCGCAGCGCCACGTCGAGGCCCAGTTGGCCGATCCAGTCGTACGTCTCGACGACCGCGCCGCCGTCGCGGACCGCCGGGGTACGCGCCAACGCCCAGCCGACCGCGGCGGCCGGCACGAGGGCGAGCAGGTAGCAGGCGCGCGGGCCCCACCACCGGACCAGCAGGGGCGCGACGAGCGCCGCCGACAGGTGGAGGAGCAGCAGGGCGAGCACGCGTCCTCCCCCGGTCGATCTGGCGGCGCGCGACCGGGTGGAATGTCCCGGTCAGCACCGATCACACGCCAGATCGCCGCGCGAGGGGTGCTTTTCCGGAAATCACCTCGTCAGGCCGGGCTGGGGCACGGCCTGACGAGCGGGGTCAGCGCAGCGCGATGTCGCCGGCGGGAACCGCCGCCCCCCGGGCCGGGCGGTCGCGGCGGGTCTCGACCTGCAGGTCGGGGCGGCCGAGCTGGAGGGCGACCTTGTTGACCACCCGTTGGGCCGCGGCGAGCGAGCGCACCGAGAGCAGGTTGCCCCGGCTCTCCCGGCGGAGCACGAAGTAGTGCACCGCGGCCCGCACCTGCCCCCGGTCGGCGGCGCTGGCCTGGGCGGTGGAGACGACCAGCTCCCGCAGGCAGCCGGCGAGCTGCTCGGCCAGCTCCAGCTCGGGGCCGCGCAGACTGGCCCGGAGCGCGGCGAGATGACTGTCGACCTTGCGGATGAGCACGTCGGTGGCGGGCGCGAAGCCGGGCTCCTCCACGGTCATCCGATCCCCTTCACCCGACGCTGCGTTCCGAGTGAAGTTACTTTATGTTGCGCTGCGCAAGCAAGCAGTTAAGTAAGACTTAACACGTCAAGTGCCACTTCCAGCCGCGTAAGACCCGCAGCCGGACAGAACCCCGTTCCGCCCCGACCGGATGTCACACCGACGGGGCAGGATGGGGGGGTGACGGATCGGGCGAGCGGGTCGGCGGCGGCCGAGGTGATGGCCGGCTTCGGCGCGGCGACCCGGGAGTGGTTCCGCGCCGCCTTCGCCGCCCCCACCGCCGCCCAGACCGGTGCCTGGCGGTCCGTCGCCGCCGGGCGCAACGCGCTGGTGGTGGCGCCGACCGGCTCCGGCAAGACCCTCGCCGCGTTCCTCTGGTCGCTCGACCGGCTGGCCAAGGAGCCGCCGCCGGCCGAGGCCCGCCAGCGCTGCCGGGTGCTCTACGTCAGCCCGCTCAAGGCGCTGGCGGTCGACGTCGAACGCAACCTGCGCGCCCCGCTCGCCGGCATCCGGCAGGCGGCCACCCGGCTCGGCGTCGCGCCGCCGAACATCACCGTCGGGATGCGCACCGGCGACACCCCCGCCGACGAACGCCGGGCGTTCGCCCGTACCCCGCCGGACATTCTCATCACCACGCCCGAGTCGCTGTTCCTGCTGCTCACCTCCGCCGCCCGGGATTCGCTGCGCGGCGTCGAGACGGTGATCCTCGACGAGGTGCACGCGGTGGCCGGCACGAAGCGCGGGGCCCACCTGGCGCTCTCCCTGGAACGGCTCGACGAGCTGCTCACCACCCCCGCCCAGCGGATCGGCCTCTCCGCGACGGTCCGGCCGATCGACGCCTGCGCGCGCTTCCTCGGCGGCGCCCGCCCGGTGGACGTGGTCCAGCCGGCCACCCCCAAGACGATCGAGGTGAGCGTCCAGGTCCCGGTGGAGGACATGACCCGCCTGGACGAGCAGGAGCAGCCCCGGGAGGACGACCTCGGCGGCCCCGGCCCGCGCCGGGCGTCGATCTGGCCGGCCGTCGAGGAGCGGGTTTTCTCGCTGATCAGGGCGCACCGCTCCACCATCGTCTTCACCAACTCCCGGCGCAGCGCCGAACGGCTCTGCGCCCGGCTCAACGAGCTGGCCGCCGAGGAGCTGGCCGCCGCGACCGCGCCACCGGGCGGCCCCGACGCCGAGCGTGGCGCGGACGCCTGGGGTGGACCGATCGGTCCGGTCCGGGCCCCCCGGCCCCCGGCCGAGGTGATGGCCCAGTCGGGCGCGGCGGCGGGCGCCGCGCCGGTGATCGCCCGGGCCCACCACGGCAGCGTCTCCCGGGAGGAACGCAAGCACATCGAGGAGGCGCTCAAGTCCGGCCAGCTCCCCGCCGTGGTGGCCACCTCCAGCCTGGAGCTCGGCATCGACATGGGCGCGGTCGACCTGGTGGTGCAGATCGAGGCGCCGCCCAGCGTGGCGGCCGGCCTGCAACGGGTCGGCCGGGCCGGGCACCAGGTCGGCGCGGTCTCCCGCGGTGTGGTGTTCCCCAAGCACCGCGGCGACCTGCTCTCCTGCACCGTGGTCGCCGAACGGATGGCCGAGGGCGCGATCGAGGAGCTGCACTACCCGCGCAACCCGCTGGACGTGCTCGCCCAGCAGGTCGTCGCGATGGTGGCCCTGGAGCCGTGGCGGGTCGGCGACCTGGCCGTGCTGGTCCGCCGGGCCGCGCCCTTCGCCGAGCTGCCCGAGTCCGCCCTGCACGCGGTGCTCGACATGCTCTCCGGCCGCTACCCGTCCACCGCCTTCGCCGAGCTGCGCCCCCGGCTGGTCTGGGATCGCGCCACCGACGTGCTCACCGGCCGGCCCGGCGCGCAGCGTCTCGCGGTGACCAGCGGCGGCACCATCCCGGACCGGGGTCTCTTCGGCGTCTTCCTGGCCGGCGCGGAACGCGCCGCGCGGGTCGGCGAGCTGGACGAGGAGATGGTCTACGAATCCCGGGTGGGCGACGTGTTCCTGCTCGGCTCGTCCTCCTGGCGGATCGAGGAGATCACCCCCGACCGGGTCCTGGTCTCCCCCGCCCCCGGCCAGGCCGCCCGGATGCCGTTCTGGAAGGGCGACCAGCTGGGCCGCCCGGTGGAGCTGGGCCGGGCCATCGGCGCCCGGATCCGCGCCCTGATCCGGCAGAGCGACGAGGCCGCCGTCGCCGCGCTGCGCGCCGGCGGGCTGGACGACTGGGCCGCTGGCAACCTGATGGCCTACCTGCGCGAGCAGAAGTCCGCCACCCGCTCCCTGCCGGACGACCGCACCGTGCTCGTCGAGCGGTTCCGCGACGAGCTGGGCGACTGGCGGATGGCCGTGCACAGCGTGCTCGGCGCCCGGGTCAACGGGCCGTGGGCGCTGGCGATCGGCCGTCGGCTCGCCGAGCGGTACGGCGTCGACGCGCAGGTAATGCCCTCCGACGACGGCATCGTGGTACGGCTGCCGGACATCGCGGAGGATCCGCCCGGCGCCGACGTGGTGGTCTTCGAACCCGACGAGATCGCCCAGCTGGTCGAGGAGTCGGTGGGCACCTCCGCGCTCTTCGCCTCCCGGTTCCGCGAGTGCGCCGCCCGCTCGCTGCTGCTGCCCCGCCGCGACCCGCGCCGCCGCCAGCCGCTCTGGCAGCAGCGGCAGCGCGCCGCCCAACTGCTCGACGTCGCCCGGGAGTACGCCGACTTCCCGGTCACCCTGGAGGCGGCCCGGGAGTGCCTCCAGGACGTCTTCGACCAGCCCGCCCTGGCCGAGCTGATGCGCGACCTGGGCAGCCGCAAGGTCCGCCTGGTCGAGGTGGAGACCGAACGCCCCTCGCCGTTCGCCCGCTCGCTGCTCTTCGGGTACGTCGGCGCGTTCCTCTACGAGGGGGACGCCCCGCTGGCCGAGCGCCGGGCCGCCGCGCTGGCGCTGGACTCCACCCTGCTCGGTGAGCTGCTCGGCCGGGTGGACCTGCGCGAGCTGCTCGACCCGGCGGTGCTCGCCGAGACCGAGCGGCAACTGCGCTGGCGCACCGAGCAGCGCCGCCCGCGGGACGCGGAGGACGTGGTCGAGCTGCTCCGGGTGGTCGGCGACCTCACCGAGGCGGAGCTGGCCGAGCGGGGCGCGCCGGTGGACTGGCTGACCGAGCTGGAAGCGGCCCGCCGGGCGCTGCGGGTCCGGATCGCCGGCGAGGAGCGCTGGGTGGGTGTCGAGGACGCCGGCCGGCTGCGCGACGCGCTGGGCGTGGCCCTGCCGGTCGGGGTGGCCGAGGCGTACCTGACGCCGGTGGCCGACCCGCTCGGCGACCTGGTCGCCCGGTACGCCCGCACCCACGGCCCGTTCACCGCGGCGACCTGCGCGGCCCGCTTCGGGCTCGGCGTCTTCGTGGTGGAGCAGGCGTTGCGTCGGCTCGCCGCCACCGGCCGGGTCGTCTCCGGTGAGTTCGCACCGGACAGTGTGGGCACCCAGTGGTGCGACGCGGAGGTGCTGCGGCTGCTGCGCCGCCGCTCGCTGGCCGCGCTGCGCCGGGAGATCGAGCCGGTGCCGCCGAAGGCCCTCGCCGCGTTCCTGCCCCGCTGGCAGCAGGTCGGCTCGTCGGCCCGGGGCGTGGAGGCGCTCGCCGCGACGGTCGAGCAGCTCCAGGGCGCTGCGGTGCCCGCTTCGGCGCTGGAGCGCCTGGTCCTGCCCGCCCGGGTGGCCGACTACTCCCCCGCCCAGCTCGACGAGCTCTGCGCCAGCGGGGAGGTGGTCTGGGCCGGCTCGGGAGCGATCTCCGGTGGGGACGGCTGGGTCACCCTGGCGTACGCGGACGCCGCGCCGCTGCTGCTGCCCCCGCCGGACGACGCGCTGGCCCTCACCCCGTTGCACGAGGCGGTCCTCGACGCGCTCGGCGAGGGGCAGGCGCTCTTCTTCCGCTCCCTGGCCGACCGGGTCGGCTCGACCGACGACGCCGCGCTGAGCGCGGTGGTCTGGGATCTGGTCTGGGCCGGCCAGCTCACCAACGACACGCTCGCTCCGCTGCGCGCGGCGCTGGGCGGTGGCGGGGCGCACCGGTCCCGGCCCACCGCACCGCGGACCCGCTACCGCCGGCCCGGCCGGGTCGCGCTGCCGACCCGGGGCGGTCCGCCCACCGTGGCCGGGCGCTGGTCCCGCCTCCCTGAGCGGGACACCGACCCGACCCGGCGGGCCGCCGCCCTCGCCGACGTGCTGCTGGAACGGCACGGGGTGGTGACCCGGGGCGCGGTCGTCGGCGAGCAGGTGACCGGTGGTTTCGCCGCGGTCTACCCGGTGCTCTCCGCGCTGGAGGAACGCGGGGTCGCCCGGCGCGGCTACTTCGTGGAGGGGCTGGGGGCCGCCCAGTTCGCCGTGCCCGGTGCCGTGGACCGGATCCGGGCGCTCGCCGACCCCGCCGACGGGGCCCGGGGGCGGGGCGGCCCCACGGTGGTGCTCGCGGCGACCGATCCGGCGAACCCGTACGGCGCGGCGCTGCCCTGGCCGGAACGGGTCGTCGACTCGGGTGACGGCGCCGCCCCGGCGACCGGGCACCGGGCCGGGCGCAAGGCCGGCGCGCTGGTCGTGCTGGTCGGCGGCGACCTGGTGCTCTACGTCGAGCGGGGCGGTCGGACCATCCTCTCGTTCACCGACGACGGCGACGCGCTCACCGCGGCGGGCAAGGCGCTGGCCGACGCGGTCCACTCCGGTGCGCTGGGTGCCATCTCGGTGGAGCGGGCCGACGGCGAGGCGGTGCGCTCCTCACCGCTGCGGGACGCGTTGACCGCCGCCGGATTCCGGGCCACCCCACGCGGGCTGCGCCTGCGCGGCTGACCACCGCCGGGACGGGCGTGTCGCCGGACCTGCCGGATCCAGTGGTGGGCAGCCGCTTCCCCGGCCAGCGCCTCCGTGGCCCGCAGGCCGCCGGTTCAGGTCAGGTCAGCTTGGCGAGGACGTCGTTGTAGCGCTTCT
The DNA here is from genome assembly GCF_036902735.1 of Micromonospora lacuserhaii. Lineage (NCBI taxonomy): Bacteria > Bacillati > Actinomycetota > Actinomycetes > Micromonosporales > Micromonosporaceae > Micromonospora > Micromonospora lacuserhaii. The sequence goes on from NZ_JBAKHO010000001.1 coordinate 21,535, forward strand.
GCTCCGCGACCGCCGTCCGGGTGCCCAGGTAGTTGAGCACCACCGCGCCCTTGCGGTACGCGTCGGCGCCCCAGATGTCGGTCTGGTTGCTCGCGGTGGCCTCGTCCGGGAAGACGTACACCGAGACGGCGTCGGTGACCAGCAGCTGGGCGCAGCCGACGCCGAGGCCGTTCGGCCCGCAGTCCCGGGACCGGTCGCGCAGGTTCGGCACCTTCAGGCCGGCGGCCTTGAACGCGTCGACCACCTTCTGCGCGGCGGGCGTTCCGGTGGCCTTGGTGGGCATCACGAACGGCGGGGTGGACGGGCTCTCCGACGGAGTGGGCCGCTTGCCGCTGCCGCTGGTGGCGGCGGCGGCGGGCTCCTCGGGCGGGGCGGCCGCGCTGGTGGCCGGGGCATTCGACCGGCCGCCGTCGGCCCACGCTCCGCCATCCTTCTCGTCGGCGGAATCGCTGCCGCAGCCGGCGAGCCCGGCAGCGATGAGAACGGCGGCTGCGGTCGCGAGGATACGAAGGCGTGTCGTCACCCCGGCAGTCTGCCGGAACCCGCTCCGGTGGCGGCACCGGCCGGTCGGTCGATCGCGATCCCCGGTCAGCGGTAGCGGTACGCCGGCTAGCCTTCCGGCATGGCCCCGACCGCCTGGATCTCGCTGACCACCGACTACGGCCTCGCCGACGGTTTCGTGGCCGCCTGCCACGGGGTGATCGCCCGGTTGGCCCCGGCGGTCCGGGTCATCGACGTGACCCACCTGGTGCCCCCGGCCGACGTGCGGCGGGGCGCCGCGGTGCTCGCCCAGACCGTGCCGCACCTGCCGTACGGGGTGCACGTCGCCGTGGTCGACCCGGGCGTCGGCACCGAACGGCGCGGGATCGCGATAGTCAGCCCGGGCGGGCTGCTGGTGGGGCCGGACAACGGCCTGCTGCTGCCCGCCGCGGCCGCGTTGGGCGGGGTGACCGCGGCGGTCACGCTGGACAATCCGCAGTGGTGGGCGCCGGAGGTGTCCCGCACCTTCCACGGCCGGGACGTCTTCGCACCGGTCGCGGCCCGGCTCGCCCTCGGCGCCCCGCCCGCCGAGGCGGGATCGCCGGCCGACCCGGCCGACCTGGTCGCGCTGCCGCCCCCGATGCTGCGGCGGGAGGCGGGCGGCTTCACCGCCGAGGTGTCCACGGTGGACCACTTCGGCAACGTCCAGCTCGCCGCCGGTCCGGAGCTGCTGGACCTGCTGGACGGGGAGCTGACGGTGGCCGGGCGGCCGGCCGTCCGCGGGCGGACCTTCGGCGACGCCCCGGCCGGGGCGCTGGTGCTCATCGTCGACTCCGCGGGTCTGCTGGCGGTAGCGGTGAACGGGGGCCGGGCGGTGGACCTGCTCGGCGTGGCGCCGGGCGACCCGGTGACCGTCCGGGTTCGGTGAAAGCGGCAGCTGCCGGAACCCGTCGGGTGTGGAATGCTGCTGCGGTGGGTGAGGTCTGGGTTCCCGTCGTCTGTCCCTGCTGCGCGTCCCGGACCGGTGGTGGCACCTGTCCGGTCTGCTTCTGGACCGACGACGGGCAGGGCGACGCCGACGCCGAGGTGGTGCGGGGCGGCCCGAACGGCGACATGAGTCTTGCCGACGCGCGGCTGAACTTCGCCGTCTACGGGGCCAGCCATCCCCGCTACCAGGAGATGGTGCGTCCGGCGCACCCCGACGAGCGACCCTGAGGCACCCGCCGGGGCGGCGCTGACCGGCGGGGGCGGCGCCGGGGAAACACTGCCGCCGCGCCCCCGGGTAGCCCCGGGGACGCGGCGGGTGTCAGCCGATCGTCAGTTCGTCGGGATCAACTGACCCACCAGGCCGTGCTGCTCGTCGTCCGGCCCCGCGCTGAACCAGAGCGTTCCCTCGCCGCCGGTCTTCTCGGTGCCGGGCAGCAGCGCCCACAGGCCGTCGATGGTGATCGTGTCACCGTCGTCGTCTCGCAACTGGCCCTCGAACTCGTCACGATCGAAGACGTTGATCCGGCCGTCGCCGAAGTTGCCGACCAGCAGGTCGCCGGCGAACCTGCCGAAGCTGTCCGGCGCGATGGCCAGGCCCCACGGTGCGTTCAGGGTCCCCTCGCTGGCGATCCGGCGCACGTGCCTGCCGGCGTGGGTGAAGAGGTTCACGAAGCCGAGCCCTTCACCGGCCACGTCGTCCTCGGCGTCCGCGTCCTGCTTCGCGTAGGTGACGTAGACCCGCTCATCGACCGTCAACACGTTGAACGGCGCGAACCCCTCGGGGATGTCCTCGTCCTGGAAGACGCATTCCGGCAGCTCGACCCTGTCGAAGTTCTCATCGAACACGTCGATGCGGGCGTTGTGGAAGTCGGTGGCGAGCAGAAAGTCGCCGAAGCCCGTCTTCAGCAGGGCGACTCCCTTGTAGATCGCATCGTCCGTGTGGGCGACGACGACCGCCTTGGTGCCCGCGTCCGGGTTCCAGGCCGTGACGTCACCGCCCTCGCTCACGAAGATGAACCGGGCCGGTTCGTTGTCACCCCGCCCCGGCACCTCGAAGCCGTCCGTGTCATTGAACGCCGCTCCCGTCGGCGCGCCACCGGGAATGGTGACGGTGAGATCCACCTTCTCGACGGGCTCGCCGTCCACACCCCCGCGATAGACGGTGGCCGTGTTCGTGCCGTTGTTGGACACCCACAGCGGCGTCTTCGGCCCCAGGGCCAACCCCCAGGAGTTGACCGCGTCCGGGTCGACGACGGCCGGATCTCGTGAAGCCTGATCTGACACCTGGTTTATCACGTCGAAGCGAGGCGCTCCGTGTTCACCGTGGCCTCCGTCGTCCGCCATCGCCGGACTGCCTACCGCGGTAGCCGCCGCCACCGCTCCGATCGCCACCAGCCGCGCGATCTTCGTCGCCATTTCTGCTCCTTTTCGTCGACTGACAAGGGGGCCTGCGTCCGCCGACGAGCCGGGTACTGGCGCAGGCGCGGGCACGGGAGCCACAGCTGGCTTCGGAGAGGGAAGTTTGCGGAGCCTTTCGCCGTCTCGAGTCGTTGGGCACCCGCAGAAACCCTTCCACGAGGATGCGAACCGAGTGCCGGTTTAGTGAAGAAATATCAGGTTTCCACCTGGTAGGGGGGAATGCCTACCGGCGTACTGCGGAACCGGACCCCGGCCCACGGCGTCAGCCTGCCGAACGCAGGCGCGGGGCCGACGGGGCGCCGCTGGCGGCGAGCGCCGGCCGGCGGCGGCGGTCGTGGGCGCGGCCGGAGCGGGGGTCGCGCGGTCAGCGCGGACCAAGGGAACGTCACTACAAATTGCGACACATGTGCATACCGCTCGGGCGAGGGAGGATAGAGGGGTGCCCGAAGGCGACACTGTCTGGAACACCGCCCGCGTCCTGCAACGCGCGTTGGCCGGCGCCCGGCTGACCGGCTCCGACTTCCGGGCGCCGCAGCTCGCCGCGACCGACCTGACCGGCTGGACCGTCCGCGAGTCGGCCAGCCGCGGCAAGCACCTGCTGCTCCGGCTCACCGCCCCGGCCGGCGCGTCCGGCCTCCACGGCACGCCCGACCGCGGACGGGACTGGACGCTGCACTCGCACCTGCGGATGGACGGCGCGTGGCGGGCGTATGCGCCCGGTGAGCGGTGGGCTGCCCGACCGGCGCACCTGATCCGGGTGGTTCTCCGCTCCGCCGGCGCGGTCGCCGTCGGCTACCACCTGCACGAGCTGGCGTTGATTCCGACGGACCAGGAGGAGTCGCTGGTCGGGCACCTCGGTCCCGACCTGCTCGGCGCGGACTGGGACCTGGCCGAGGCGGTCCGCCGGCTCGCCGCGCACCCCGAGGCCACCATCGGCGAGGCGCTGCTGGACCAGCGCAACCTGGCCGGGGTGGGCAACCTCTACAAGTGCGAGGTGCTCTTCCTGCGCGGCGTCTCCCCGTGGACACCGGTCGGCGCGGTGCCCGACCTCGCCGGCACGGTGGCCCTGGCGCAGCGACTGCTCGCCGCCAACCGGGGCCGCTGGACGCAGAGCACCACCGGCTCGCTGCACCGCGGGCAGACCAGCTACGTGTACGGCCGGCGCGCCCAGCCCTGCCGCCGCTGCGGCACGGCGATCCGCAAGGAGGAGTTGGGCGAGCGGGTCACCTACTGGTGCCCGGTGTGCCAACCCGAACGGTCCTCACCAGCCACGACGTCGGTCTGACCCGACGCCGTCGGACTGCCGGGACGGCACCGGAGATACGGACGATTGGGTAATTCCCATCCATCGCCACAGGTCGCATGCTGCGGTTGAGTGCTCACCGTTCGTCACCGACGGGCGCGACCACCCGCCACGCCGGGGTGGTGGTCGTCGTGCCCCGATCCCGGGGAGAGCCATGGCCCTGTTCCGCAGACTGCGCCCCAGCTGGGCGGACCGCGCGGTCCGCGCCGATCGCGTCGAGGGACCGACCATCCCGGCGGCGCGGGCCGCCGAGGTGACCGTCCCCACCCCGGCGAGCCTGGACCCGGCCGCCGTGCCGCGCTGCTTCGGCCCGGTGCCGAACTTCGCCAGCAGCCCACTGCCGGTGCGCGACGTGCACGGACGGGTGGTCCCCGGCAGCGGGCTGCGCAAGTTCGTCGACGCGCTGCCGCTGCCCGGCCCGCTGGGCCGCAACCAGCTCGGCGGCCACCTGCCGGTCGCCGTCCCGGACACGATCAGCTACCCGGGCTGCGACTACTACGAGATCGGGGTACGCGAGTACCACCAGCGGCTGCACCGGGACCTGCCGACCACCCGGCTGCGCGGCTACCGGCAGCTCAACCTCGGCACCGACCCGGACGGGCACAACACCGTCGCCCCGCCGGAGCGGCCGTACCACCTCGGGCCGATGATCGTCGCGCGTCGGGGCCGCCCGGTCCGGATCAAGTTCATCAACCAGCTTCCCACCGGCCGGGCCGGCGAGCTCTTCCTGCCGGTCGACCCCACCGTCGCCGGGGCGGGCATCGGCCCGCTGGACGGGCCGGCGCCGTACCCGCAGAACCGGGCCGTGCTGCACCTGGCCGGGGCGCAGACCGGCTGGATCAGCGCCGGCAACCCGTGGCAGTGGATCACACCGGCCGGCGAGATCACCCCGTACCCGACGGGCGTGGGGCTGCAGCACGTGCCGGACATGCCGCACCCGGGCGCCGGGGCCACCACGCTCTACTACCCGAACGAGCAGAGCGGCCGGCTGATGTGGCTGCACGACAACACCCTCGGCCTGTCCCGGCTGACCGTCTACTCCGGTCAGCTCGCCCCCTACCTGCTCACCGACCCGGCCGAGGAACGGCTCGCCGCCGACGGGGTGATCCCCAGCGAGCAGGTCCCGCTGGTGATCCAGGACCGTACCTTCGTCCCGGACGACGCCCAGCTCGCCGCCCAGGACCCGACCTGGGACCGGGTCCGGTGGGGCGCCCGGGGCAACCTCTGGCACCCGCACGTCTACCAGCCCCGGCAGAACCCGTACCGGGAGTCGGGGCGCAACCCCACCGGCCGCTGGGACTACGGCCCGTGGCTGCCCGGACGGGACGCCGCCGACGGATCCGGCCCGGTGGAGAACCCGCACCACGACCCGGTGGCCACGCCGGAGGAGCCGCCGTACACCCCCGGCGTGCCGCACCCGGCCGCGGTGCCCGACGCGTACGGAGACACCCCGCTGGTCAACGGCACCGCGTACCCGTACCTGACGGTGGCGCCGAAGGCGTACCGGTTCCGGATCCTGAACGCGTGCGCGGACCGCAGCCTCAACCTCCAGCTCTACCGGGCCCGCTCGGACGGTCCGATGTGGCGCCCCGACGGCGCCCTGGCCGACGCCGGCGCCGGGGAGGTGCCGGTGGTCGAGGCGGTCCGCGCCCCGGGACGGCCGGCCGACTGGCCCGTCGACGGCCGCGACGGCGGGGTGCCGGACCCGCGGGCCGCCGGGCCGCGCATGATCCGGATCGGCAACGACGGCGGGCTGCTCCCCGCGCCGGTGGTGGTGCGCAACCGGCCGGTGGGTTTCCGGTACGACCGCCGCGACCCCACCGTGCTCAACGTGGACGGGCACGCCCTGCTGCTCGCCCCCGGCGAACGGGCCGACGTGGTCGTCGACTTCTCCACCGTGCCGCCGGGCTCGGTGCTGATCCTCTACAACGACTGCCCGGCGCCGCTGCCCTGCTTCGACCCCCGGTACGACCACCACAGCGAAGCGCCGGACCGCACCGCCGAGGGCGGGCTGCCCGCCAGCCGCCCCGGGTACGGCCCGAACACCCGCACCCTGCTCCAGATCCGGGTGGCCGGCACACCTGCCCCGCCGTACGACCTGGCCCGGCTGGCCGAGCGCCTGCCCGACGCGTACGCGGCCAGCCAGCGCCCGCCGATCGTGCCGCAACCCGAGTACGACGAGGCGTTCGGCACCCGCACCGCCCGCCGGACGGTGGTGCCGGCGCACGCCACCTCCGTCAGCTTCACCCCGATCGGGGCGGCCGCCCCGGTGACCCTGCCGATCGAGGTGAAGACGGTCGGCCACGTCTTCGAACCGGAGCACGGGCGGCTGGCCGGGCGGCTCGGCGTCGCCCACCCGTACGCGGGCCCGCTCGGCCCGTCCTCGCTGCCGCTGGGTCCGGCGGACCCGGCGACGGAGATCCTGGTGGCGACCGACCCGGCGGTGCCGGTCGGCGCGCCGGCGGACGGCACCCGGCTGTGGCGGATCAGCGGGACCGGCCGGCAGAGCCACCCGGTCCGGATCGAGGGCTGCGATGTGCAGCTGGTCAACCGGGTGGGCTGGGACGGCACGGTCCGGCCGCCGGACGGCGGCGAGCTGGGCTGGAAGGAGACCGTCCGGGTCGACCCGGCGGAGGACGTGGTGGTGGCGCTGCGGCCGGTGGTCCCGCCGCTGCCCTTCAAGATCGGTGACAGCGTGCGGCTGCTCGACCCGACCCGGCCGGCCGGCGTCCGGGTCGGCTCCACCCCGATCAGCCCGCTGGACGGGCGCCCGGCGGCGGTGGTGAACCACCTGGTCAACCTCGGCTGGGAGTACCGCTGGTCCAGCGGCGCGGCCGGCCTGCGCGACCTGGGGATGAGCCGTCCGCTGGTGGTCCGGGTCGCCCCGAAGGCGCCGACCGGGCTGACCGCCACGCCGGTGCCGGGTTCGGCGACCGCGCTGCCGGGGATCGCGCTGGCCTGGACCGGCAACGGCGCCCGCCCGCCGGCCACCAGTCACCTGCTCCAGCGCGCCACCGACGCCGGGTTCACCGAGGGGGTCACCGCGATCACCGTGGCGGCCGCCGCGACCCGGTACACCGACGCGTCGGTGACCCCGGGCGTGACGTACCACTACCGGATCCGGGCGGAGAACGCGGTGAGCTGCTCGGCCTGGTCGAACAGCGTCCCGGCGTCGGTCCGGCTGACTGCGCCGAGCGGGCTCGCCGCGGTGGTCCCGCCGGCCGCCCCGCTGCGGGTCGCGCTGCGTTGGGTGAACCGTTCCTTCGCCACCGGCATCGACGTGCAGCGGGCCACCAACCCGACCTTCACCAGCGGGCCGGGCACCACCGCGGTCGGGGTGGCGGACAACCACCTGGACCCGGCTGTCGCCCCGGACACCACGTACTACTACCGGGTGCGCACCACCTACCTGGGGGCGGCGTCACCCTGGTCGACGGTGGCCGCGGTGACCACGCCGCCGGTGCCGGCCACCCCCACCTCGATCTCCGCCGCTCCCAGCGCGGCGGGTCCGGACACCGCGACAGTGGTGCTGAGCTGGGCGGCGGTCGTGCCGACCGGGCCGGGTTCCGGATTCGTCGTCCAGCGGGCCCTGGACCCGGCGTTCCGCCGGGAGCCGGCCACCTTCACGGTGACCGGCCGGGGCTTCACCAACACCGGGCTGGCCCGGGGCGTGACGTACCACTACCGGGTCCGCGCGTTCAACGTGGTGGGCAGCTCGCCGTGGAGCGGGCAGGTCCCGGTCGCCACCCCGTGAGGGGCGGACGTTCAGCGGGCCGGGCTGCGCAGCGGGTCGCCCACGGCGCGCAGCTCGGCCAGCGCCGAGGCCACCCCGTGCAGCAGGTCGGTCGCCTCGGTCAGCCGCGAGGCGGCCGGGTCGGTGCTGCCCGGGTGGGCGTCCTCGGCGATGTAGCCGGCCGCCGCGACGACCAGCCCCTCGTAGGCGGTCACCCCGGTCTCCAGCTGGTCGAGCAGGGCGCGGTGCGCCTCGGCGAGCCGGGCCCGGGACTCGGCGGGGGCGAGCCGGACGGCGCGTTCCACGCTGGCCACCCGGCCGGCCAGGTCACGCAGGGAACGGTCCGCGGCGGCGGCCTCCAGCACCGCCGGCTCGGCCAGCCCGGTGAGCCGACCGGCCATCCCGGCCAGGGTGAGCGCCGCCCGGTCCAGCCGGGCCCACGCCTCGGCGGCGGTGGTGCCGCGCAGGGCCAGCCGGGACCGGAGCCGACGCGCCTCGGCCAGCACCCCCGGGCCGACCGGGAGACGTTCCACGGCGGCCACCAGCCGGGCCCGGGAACGGGCGGCGGCCTCCGCGGGGTCGAGGGCCGGTGGGGCCGGCCGGGCGGCGAGGGCCCGCAGGTCGATCCAGCGCCAGGCGGCCAGGGCCACCGCGCTGCCCGCGGCGCCCGCCCAGGCCGCGTCGGGCAGACCGAGCCCCGCGTACGGGGTCAGCACGGCGGCCGCCCCGCCCAGGCCACCGGCCAGGACGCTCCACCGTCGGGCGGAACGCCGCAGCCGGCGCAACCGCCGGAAGTGTCGTGTTCGCTCGTCCGCCACCCGCGTACCTCCTCGAACCGTCCGCTCAACCGGCGGCGGTGGTGTCCCCCGTGCCGCGGTCCCGGGTCAGGCTGGCCCGGATCTCGTCCAGCCGCGCGGTGGCGGCCGGGTCGGCGGCCGGCGCCGCCTGCTGGGCCGGCTGCTGCTGCACCGCCGGTCGCTCCTGCGGGCCGGCGAGCTGCTCGCCGGCCATGCTCGCGCGGATCTGCTCGAGCCGGGACGACCCGGCGCTGTCGAGGGTCGACTTCTGGATCTCCAGCATCCGCCCCTCGACGGAGTTGCCGGCCAGCTCGGCCCGGCCCATCGCGTTGGCGTAACGGCGCTCGATCCGGTCGCGGACCTCGTCCAGCGACGGGGTGTTGCCGGGAGCGGTGACCGCGGACATCGACTCCAGCGAGCGGGCCACGCTCTCCTGCATCTTGGCCTGCTCCAGCTGGCTGAGCAGCTTGGTGCGCTCGGCGAGCTTCTGCTGGAGGATCATCGAGTTGTTCTCGACCGCCCGGCGGGCCTGGGCGGCGGCGCCGAGCGCCTGGTCGTGCAGGGTCTTGAGATCCTCGGTGGCCTGCTCGGCGGAGACCAGCTGGGTGGCGAGCACCTGGGCGGACTGCTCGTAGCGGCCGGCCTCGGTCTCGTCGCCGCGGGCCCGGGACTGGTCGGCGAGGACCAGTGCCTGCCGGGCGTTGCCCTGGAGCCGCTCGACCTCCGACATCTGCCGGGAGAGCTTCATCTCCAGCTGGCGCTGGTTGCCGATCACGGCGGCCGCCTGCTGGACCAGCGCCTGGTGCTGGCGCTGCGCCTCCTCGATGGCCTGCTGGATCTGCACCTTCGGATCGGCGTGCTCGTCGATCTTGGCACCGAAGAGCGCCATCAGGTAGTGCCAGCCCTTGACGAACGGGTTCGCCATCTCCGAAGTATCCCCTCAGTAGCGTCGCTGCGCCTCGACCAACCGTCGGCCACGCGGAGCGTGCTCCCATCGTCGCAGCCGGACGCCAGGGCGGCGAGCCGTACCACGGGAGTGCCTCCGCACAGCCTGCGATCAACCCTACGCGGCGGGGGCCACCCCGGCCATGGGCCGCAGCCCCTGCGCGCTCAGGCGGCGCAGACCACGTCCCGCTCGCCCGCGCGGACCCGGGTGCTGCGCAGGGTGGCCTTCAGCGGCGAGTCCTGGCGGACCGAGACGGCCACCTTGCCGTCGGAGGTCACCTGGCGTACGCCCCGGTTGGTAGCCTTGCGCACCGCGGCCCCGGCCGGCACCGGCGTGGCCTCGGCCGGCTCCTCCTGCATCGGCATCAGCACGCCCGGCATCTGCTCGGCGAGGGCGACGGTGTCGCTCACCTCGCGCAGCAGCTCGGAGAGGCGGGCGCCCAAGGCGTCGCAGATGGCGGCCAGCAGCTCGCTGGAGGGCTCCTTCTGGCCGCGCTCGATCTCGGACAGGTAGCCGAGGCTGACGTTGGCGGCGGTGGAGACCTCGCGCAGGGTGCGGTGCTGACCCTGGCGGCGCGCCCGTAGTGCGTCACCGATCACCCGGCGTAGCAGGACCATCGCACCTCCCCCTGACGGGAAACCTCTGCCGGCGGCCGGTCGCCCGCGCCGGACGCGGGGATCCGCTCCGGCGCCGACGTCGAACGCCGGAGCCTTCCCGCAACCGTACCCGTTGCCCGGCCCCGCGACATCCCACCCCGGCCGTCGGATCCGGTCGGCCCGGTCACCGGCTGACCGCCGCAGCGGCAGCGGGACCGGCCGGCGTCTCCTCGTCGGCGGCGTGGATCCGCTCGGCGAGCAGGCGCAGCGCCTCGATCACCGCGGCGGCGCGGATGTGGTCCCGGCCACCGTCGAGGTCGAGCCGGCGGACCACCGCGCCGGTCGGACCGGCCGTCGCGACGTAGACCAGGCCGACCGGCTTGCCATCCTGCGGTTCCGGCCCGGCCACGCCGGTGGTGGCCAGCCCCCAGTCGGCCCCGCAGCGCCGCCGTCCGCCCTCGGCGAGCGCCACCGCCACGTCCGGGTCGACCGGCCCGCGCTCGGCCAGCAGCTCCGCCGGCACACCGGCGAGCTGCGACTTCAGCTCGGTGGCGTAAGTGACCAGGCCACCCCGGTAGACGCCGCTGACCCCGGCGATCTCGACGATCGAGGCCGAGAGGAGGCCACCGGTCAACGACTCGACCGTGGCCAGCGTCTCGTGCCGCTCGTGCAGGCTGTGCACCACCGCCGCCGCCGGGCTCCCGGCGGGCCGCTCGTGCTTCGCGTCCGTTCCCATGCCCCGCTTCCCTTCCCCGCCCACCCCGCCCTACTCATCCTGCGCCCGGATCGGTCGATCATGGGGTGATCCCCCCGACCCGCCGGGCCGGGCGGCGGCAACTTCGTGATCAACGAGCCGACGACGCGGTGGACGCGGTGGACGGTCAGGGGCGGGGGCGACGGAGGCGCAGGGCCTGGGCGATGTAGTCGAAGCCGGTGACCACCGTGACGATGACGGCGGCGGCCATGATCCAGGGGCCGACGACGGCCAGGGCGGCCGGCATCGGCCAGAGGTACCAGGTGATCGCCAGGATCTGGAGCGCAGTCTTGATCTTGCCGCCACGGCTGGCCGCGATCACCCCGTGCCGGATCACCCAGAACCGCAGCGCGGTGATGCCCAGCTCACGGGCGACGATCACCGCGGTGACCCACCAGGGCAGCCGGTCGTACCAGGAGAGCAGCACCAGGGCGGCGCCGGTGAGCGCCTTGTCGGCGATCGGGTCGGCGACCTTGCCGACCGAGGTGACCAGACCGAACCGGCGGGCGATCCAGCCGTCCACCAGGTCGGTCACCGAGGCGACCACGAAGATCAGACAGGCGGCGAGCTGCCAGCCGGCGTGGATCATCCCGGAGACGATCACCGACGCCGCGAAGACCGGCACCAGCACCAGCCGCAGCAGGGTCAGCGCGTTGGCCGCGTTGCGCACCGGCACCCGGGGGACCACCGGCGCCGACTCCGTCGCCCCGGTCACGGCCGCACCCCGTTCCGGCCGTCGTGGCGTACCTGGCACCGCACCACGTGGCTCCCTCGCTCCCTCCGGACCCGCCGTCACCGCTCCGCGCCGGGCGCCGCCGAGATCATCTCATCCGGCACGGCGATCAGGTCGACGCCCTCGGTCGCGGTGACCGTGGCCCGCACCAGGTCGCCCGGGCGCAGCGCGGCCAGGTCGACCCCGCCGCCGACCGGCGCGACCAGGGTGGTCGAACCGTCGACCTCGGGCGCCTGGTGGGCCGCCCGCCCCTCGGCCACGCCGCCGTCGACCGTGTCGACCAGCACCTCGACCGTCGAGCCCAGCCGCTCCTCGGCCCGCTGCGAGCAGAGCTCGTCGGCGAGCGCGCTGAGCTTGTCGTAGCGGCGCTTGATGGTGGCGGCGGAGACCTTGCCGGGCAACCCGGCGGCCTCGGTGCCGTCCTCGTCGCTGTAGTCGAACATGCCGATCGCGTCGAGCCGGGCCTCGGTCAGGAACCGGACCAGCTCGTCCACGTCGGCCCGGGTCTCACCGGGGAACCCGACGATGAAGTTGCTCCGCGCGCCCGCCTGCGGGGCCAGGGCGCGGGCACCGGCCAGCAGCTCCAGGAACCGGTCGGTCGAGCCGAAACGGCGCATCCGGCGCAGCACCGGCTCGCTGGAGTGCTGGAAGGACAGGTCGAAGTAGGGAGCCACGCCCGGCGTGCTGGCGATCGCCTCGACCAGGCCGGGCCGGGTCTCGGCGGGCTGGAGGTAGCTGGCCCGGACCCGGACGATGCCGTCGATCGCGGCGAGCTGCGGCAGCAGCTTCTCCAACGCCCGCGGGTCGCCCAGGTCCTTGCCGTAGGAGGTCGAGTTCTCGCTGACCAGCACCAGCTCCCGGACGCCGGTCTTGGCCAGCCACTCCGCCTCGGCGAGCAGCTCGTCGGGGGTACGGGAGACGAAGGCGCCGCGGAAGGCGGGGATGGCGCAGAACGCGCAGCGCCGGTCGCAGCCGCTGGCCAGCTTGAGCGAGGCGACCGGACCGGTGTCGAGCCGGCGGCGCAGCACCTGGCGCAGGTGGGCCGGGGTGTGCTCGTCGGTCTCCATCGTGCCCCGGGTCGGGGTGCCGTGCCCGGGCAGCGAGACCGCCTGGTCGCGGCGGGAGACCGGGGTCAGCGGGAGCAGCTCGCGCCGGTCCCGCGGGGTGTGCGCGACGACCGCCTCGCCGGCGACGACCGCGTCGAGCCGGGCGGAGATGTCCGGGTAGTCGTCGAAGCTGAGCACCGCCTGCGCCTCGGGGAGGCTGTCGGCGAGCTGGCGCCCGTACCGCTCGGCCATGCAGCCGGCGGCGACCACCTTCGCCCCGGTGTCGGCCGCCGCGAGCAGGGTCTGGATGGAGTCCTGCTTGGCCTTCTCGACGAAGCCGCAGGTGTTGACGACCACCACGTCGGCGCCCTCACCGTCGGTGGTCACCTGCCAGCCGTCGGCGTGCAGCCGGGCGGCCAGCTCCTCCGAGTCGACCTCGTTGCGGGCACAGCCCAGGGTCAGCAGGGCGACACGGCGGCCGTCGGCGGCGGAAGCGGAGGTGGCAGACACCATCCGAGGGTACCGGGCCGGCCGGCGCGGGCCGGCAACGGCGGGCCGCGGCATAGGCCGGCTCACATCCCCGGGCCGCCCCGCCCGGCCGCGCCGGCCGCCGCGGGCCGCGTCAGACGGCCGCCGCGCCGACCCGGACCAGCCGGTCGAGCAGGGCTACCTCGGTGCCGGCCAGGCCGGTGGAGCAGAAGACCGAGATCTGGCCCGCGCCGGTCCGGCCCGGGACCGCGCCGGCCAGCACCGCGCCCAGGTCGCGCAGCCGTTCCGCGTACGGCGGGAGCGCCGCCAGCATCGGCGGGACGTACCCGGCCGCCTGGGCCGGCGAGTCGGTGACCAGCAGCTCGGCGGCGTCGAGCAGGTCGGTGCCGAACTCGTGCCGGTCGACCTGCTTGAAGCCGACGGTGTTGACGTGGGTGCCCGGGGCGAGGTCGGCGGCGTCGAGCACCGGGCTGGTGGCGGTGGTGGCGACCACCACCACGTCGCGGTCGCGGACCGCCTCCCGGGCGCTGCCCACGGCGCGGGCCGGCACGCCGAGCTCGGCGCGGACCCGGGCGGCGAACGCCTCCCGCCGGGCGGCGGAGCGGCTGTGCACGGTCACCTCGCGCAGCGGGCGCACGGCGGCGGCGGCCCAGACCTGGGTCCACGCCTGCCCGCCGGAGCCGATCACCCCGAGGGTGGCCGCCTCGGGCCGGGCGAGGACGTCGACCGCCACCCCGCCCAGCCCTCCGGTACGCCGGGAGCCCAGCTCCTCGCCCACGGCCACCGCCCGCACCGCCCCGGTACGCCCGTCGTGCAGCACCACCACCTGCTCGCCCCGCGGGTGCCCGAAGGTGTCGTAGGAGCGGTAGCCGTACCAGTCGCCGGTGTGGTGGCCGGCGGTGAGCACCATCCGACCGCCGCCGAGCGGGGCGGCCACCCGGGGCGGGGCGACCAGTCGCCCGGCGTGCGCGGCCAGCAGCGCGTCCCGCATCGCCTCGACGGTCGTGGCGGCGTCGAGCGCGGCGGCGACCTCCCGGTCGGTGACAAGCAGGGTCATGGGCCCATGTTGCAACCTGAAGCTGACTTCAGCTCCACCCAGGGTGGGAGAGATCACCCTCCGCCGCGCACCCCGCTGCTAGCGTCGGCCGGGGCGGCCCCAGCCGTCCCGAACGAGGTGATGCCCGATGGCCTGGATCGTGCTGGTGGTCTCCGGACTGCTGGAGACCGCGTGGGCGGTCTCCCTCGACCGCAGTGCCGGCTTCAGCCGCCCGCTTCCCACGGTCGTCTTCGTGGTGACCCTGGTGCTCAGCATGCTCGGCCTGGCGTACGCGCTGCGGGAGATCCCGGTCGGCACCGGCTACGCGGTCTGGGTCGGCATCGGCGCGGTCGGCACCGCGCTGGTCGGGATGCTCGCCCTCGGCGAGTCCGCCAGTCTCCCCCGCCTGCTGTCCCTGCTCCTGGTGGTCGCCGGCGTGATCGGCCTCAAGCTCTTCCACTGAGCCACAGGAATGCGGCGCCACGCGCGATGGGCTCATCGGCTTGGATCACCCTGCGTTGCCCATCGGCTTCGCCACTCAGCGTCATCACGGACCCGAGACCGACCACCACCTCTTGAGGCTTTGCTCTGCTGCCCTATCCGCAACACTGCACTGAGCTGCGGAACGTCCGGGAAGGACGCCGCGCTTCTCGACGCGAGACCGGGACGCTGAGTGACTGTTGCGTGGGGTGCAGCAGAGCAAAGCGTGCGAGGGAGGCGGCCGACTGTCGTCGCGGGAGCACGCAAAGTGACCGCCGGTCGATCGCGGCCGGCGGATCGGCGGTCAGTCCCCGCCGCCGCGGAGGCCGACCAGGACCTCCTCCAGTTCGTCCGGCTTGACCAGCACGTCGCGGGCCTTGGAACCCTCGGAGGGGCCGACCACGCCGCGGGTCTCCATCAGGTCCATCAGCCGCCCCGCCTTGGCGAAGCCGACCCGCAGCTTGCGCTGGAGCATCGAGGTCGAGCCGAACTGCGAGGTCACCACCAGCTCCACCGCCTGCACCAGCAGGTCCAGGTCGTCGCCGATGTCCTCGTCGGTCTTCTTCTTGCTCTCCTGCGCCGGGGCGAGCACGTCCGGGCGGAACTCCGGCTCACGCTGGTCCTTGCAGAACTTCACCACGTCGGCGATTTCGCGCTCGGTCACCCAGGCGCCCTGGATCCGGACCGGCTTGGACGCGCCCATCGGCAGGAAGAGCCCGTCACCCCGGCCGAGCAGCTTCTCCGCGCCGGGCTGGTCCAGGATGACCCGGGAGTCGGCCAGCGAGGAGGTGGCGAACGCCAGCCGGGACGGCACGTTCGCCTTGATCAGGCCGGTGACCACGTCGACCGAGGGGCGCTGGGTGGCCAGCACCAGGTGGATGCCGGCGGCCCGGGCCAGCTGGGTGATCCGGACGACCGAGTCCTCCACGTCGCGTGGGGCGACCATCATCAGGTCGGCCAACTCGTCCACGATCACCAGGAGGTACGGGTAGGGCCGCATCTCCCGCTCGCTGCCCGGCGGGGCCTTGATCTCGCCGTTGCGGACCTTGCGGTTGAAGTCGTCGATGTGCCGGACCCCGTTGGCGGCGAGGTCGTCGTAGCGCATATCCATCTCGCGGACGACCCACTCCAGCGAGTCGGCCGCCTTCTTCGCGTTCGTCACGATCGGCGTGACCAGGTGCGGGATTCCCTCGTAGCCGGTCATCTCGACCCGCTTCGGGTCGATCAGCAGCAGCCGGACCTCGTCCGGGGTGGCCCGGGTCAGGACCGACACCAGCAGCGAGTTCAGGCAGGACGACTTGCCGGCGCCGGTCGCCCCGGCGATCAGGATGTGCGGCATCTTGGCCAGGTTGGCCACCACGAAGCCGCCCTCGATGTCCTTGCCGAGCGCCACCACCATCGGGTGGTGGTCGCTGGTGGCCGCCCGTGAGCGCAGCACGTCGCCGAGCGCGACGTTCTCCGGGTCGGTGTTCGGGATCTCCACGCCGACCGCGCTCTTGCCCGGGATCGGGCTGAGGATCCGCACGTCGGGCGACTTCACCGCGTACGCGATGTTGCGGGAGAGCTGGGTGATCCGCTCGACCTTCACGCCGTGGCCGAGTTCCACCTCGTACCGGGTGACGGTCGGCCCGCGGGTGAACCCGGTGACCGCGGCGTCCACGTCGAACTGGTCGAACACGCCGGTCAGCGCGGCGATCACCTCGTCGTTGGCCTTGCTCCGGGTCTTCGGCGCGCTGCCGCTGCTGAGCATGTTGGCCGGGGGCAGGGTGTAGTCGCCGTCCATCGCGCTGAGCGCGAGCTGCTCGGCGCGGGTCGGCGGCGGCGAGTGCTCCGGCGGCTCGACCGGCTTGCGGCTGGCGGGCACCTTGCCCGGAGGCTTGCGCGGCAGCACGATGGTGTCCTGGAGGTCGACACCCTCGTAGTCGTCGTCGAGGTCGTCCGGGTCCAGCGGCGGCGGCGCGGTCTTCTTCGCCGGGCGGCGGCGGGCCGGCTTCGCGGCCGACTCCTCCCCCTCCTCGGGCGCCCCGGGCGGGGCGACCAGCGTGCCGGCCAGCAGCCCCAGCCGCTCGGGGATCTTGTTGATCGGGGTGGCGGTGACCACCAACAGGCCGAAGACCAGCAGCAGAATCAGCAGCGGCACCGCCACCCAGGCCGTCACCGCCGCCTTCAGCAGGTCGCCCACCCCGGCACCGACCAGGCCGCCGGCGTAGTCACGCTGCACCGGGTCGACCGGGTCCTGTCCGATGTGCAGCATCGCCGCGGTGGCGATCAGCATCGAACCCCAGCCCACCAGGCCACGGCCGCGATGCGCCGGGTCGGCCGGGGTACGCATCAGCCGCCAGGCGCCGATCATCAGCAGCACCGGCACGACGATCGCGATCGCGCCGAGGAAGAGTCGCACGGTGTCGGCCAGCCGGGCGCCGAGCGGACCCGCGCCGGAGAACCAGATGGCCACCCCGCTGAGGATGGCGAGGCCGAACAGCAGCAGGCCGCCGCCGTCGCGGCGGTGCTCCGGATCGAGGTCGCGGGCGGAGGCGACCTGCCGGCCGGCGCCGCGCACCGCCCAGCCGACGCCGTGCGCCAGCCCCAGCCACAGTGCACCGACGGCCCGGCCGACGAGGACCGCCGGCCCGGGACGGGACGCGGTGCGCCGCCGGGCCGGGGCCCGGGTGGTCTTCTTCGCCGGCTGGCGGGCACGACTGTTCGTGGTGCCGCGCGGCGACGCGCCGCGCCGCCGGCTCGCCTGAGAGGTACGGCCCGCCATACAGTCACCGTAACGGCGTGACCCGGGAGATCGCCGCTTTTCCGGGTCGTGTCCGCGCGTCGCAACGCGGACCACGCCTCCAGACGTGTTATTTGCCTCAGGAAGGGATGCCCGATGGCGTCGCCTGCTTTCGAGGACGGTCCGGACCCCCTGGCCGGGCACCCGCAGGCCCTGCAACCGTTGACCGGGTCGCTGATCGCCGCGGTGCTGACGAACCGGGGCTACGCGTTCTCCACCGACAACGACGGTGATCTGGTCGGCCGTTGGGCCGACAGCCTGATCTGGTTCCTGCGCCCGGGCGTCGCCGGGGAGCTGCTCCAGGTCCGCACCCTGGCCGCGCCGACCTTCGGCATCGAGTACGTGCCGGCGCTCTACGCGTTCTGCAACTCCTGGAACCACGACCGGCTCTGGCCCAAGGCGTTCGTCCACGTCGACGACGACGGGCGGGCCCGGGTCTGCGGCGAGGTCATCACCGACCTGGAACGCGGGGTCACCCCGCACCAGCTCGACCAGCTCCTCGACTGCGCCATCTCGACCGGCTGCCAGCTCGCCGAGGCCGTCGGCCGGCTACCCGGCGGGGCGACCCCGTGACCGGCGGCGACTCCGTGCCCCGCCCGGGCCGCCGCTGGTCCGGCCAGGGTGGACGGTCCGACCGGTCGACCGACCGGGGCGGGCCCGACCCGTCGACCGGTCCGGGCGGACCCGACCCGGAGCTGATCACCGCGCTCGCCGACGCCCGCGACCTGCCCGACGGCGAGCCGCGCTTCGCCGAGCTGGACCGCATCGCCGCCCGGGCCGACGCCGTCGGCGACGGGCGGTCCGCACTGGACGCCCGGATCGCGCTGGTCGAGGCGTACCTGTCGGACGGGGAGCGCTGGCGGGTGGCCGAGCCGGTGCGGCGCGCCCTGGCCACCGTGGACCGGTTCCCCGGGCTGCTCGACGAGCGGCCCGGCGACGCCGAGCGGCTCCGCCGCCACCAGCGGTACGCGGTCGAGGCCGCGATCGGCACGCCCAGGATCGGGCTGGACCAGGCCCGGGCGCTCCTCGACGACCTGGCCCTTCGGGCCGGCGAGCGGAGCGGGCTGGTCGCCCAGCTGCGCTGCCGGCTCGCCGACCACCTCGGCGACGAGCCGGCCGCCCGGCGCTGGTACGACGACTGGGCGGCCGCCGACCCCGACCCGACGGCCGGCTGCCCGGGCTGCCTGCCGGCCCGCCGGGCCGAGCTGCTCGCCGGGTGGGGCGACGACGCGGCGGCGCTGGACGCGCTGCGCCCGCTGCTCGACGGCGTGCTCGACTGCACCGACCAGCCGGAACGCGCGCTGGCCGGGGCGCTGCTGCCGTGGCTGCGTACCGGTCGGGCCGAGCGGGCCGCGCAGGCGCACGTACGGGCGTACCGGCGGCACCGGCGGGAGCGGGGCGCCTTCCCGTACCTCGCGACCCACCTGCGGTTCTGCGCGTTGGCCGGGCACCTCGACCGGGGGCTGGACGTGCTCACCGAGCAGCTGCCCCGGCTGGACCACCCGTACGACGACCTGTCCGCGATGGAGTTCGCCGCCGCCGGGGCGCTGGTCTGCGCCCTCGCCGTCGAGGCGGGGCTGGGCGGGCGGCGGGTGCGCAGACCGGCGTACGGCGACCGGCCCGCCGCCGACCCGAACGTGGCGACCCTCGGCGCCGACCTGCTCGCCCTGGCCACCCGGCTGGCCGGCAGCTTCGACGCCCGCAACGGCACCGGCCACCAGTCCGGCCGGATCGCCTCCTGGCTGGCCGAACGCCCCCTCGGCCCGCCCGTGCCGCTCCCCGACGACCGGCCCGGCGACGACCCGGCGGACGAGCCGTTCCTGCCGTCGGCCGACGAGCCGGCGCCGCTCGCCCTGTCGATGATCACCTCGGTGCTCGACCGGCGGGGCGACGTGTACGCCGTCGACGCGGCCGGGGTCGTGGTCGGCCGGTGGGACGAGGCGGTCATCCAGTTCCGCCAGGTCGGCCGGCACGGGGAGATCCTGCACGCCCGGGTGGTGGCCGCCCGGCGGCTGCCGGCGCACCGGCTTGCCGAGGCGTACGAGTTCTGCAACGCCTGGAACCACGACCGGCTGCTGCCCAAGGCGTACGTGCACGAGTTGGACTCCGACGAGCTCGTGCTGGCCGGGGACGTCACCACCGACCTGGAGCACGGGGTCGCCCCGGTCCAGCTCGGCGTCCTGGTCGACGCGGCGGTGGCCACCGGCGTCGCGTACGCCGAGGCGGTCGCCGCGCTGCCCTGACCGGGACGCGACGGTGAGCGCGGACGCGGAGCGGCCCCCGACCACCGGGCGGTGGTGGTCGAAGGCCGCGGTCCGCGACAGCGGCGGGCGGGTGCCCGCGGTGTGCCGCCGGATCAGCTGGCGGAGAACGCCAGGGTGTACTCGCCGGACCCGCTCAGCGCGGTGACCCGGTAGCGGTAGGCGCCGGCGGCGCCGTCGGCCTCGAGCGTCGCGACGCCGTCCTGGGTGCCGGCCCGGGCCACCGTGCGGAAGCCGGTGCCCGTCCAACGCTGGAGTTCCAGCACCAGCTGCGCGCCGTCGGGAGCCTCCAGGCAGGCGCTCTGCCCGCCATCCTGGGCGACGAACCAGCGGCCGTCGGGCTGGGCCTGCGACCGGCCGGCGGTGATCTCGCCGGTACGGCTCACCGCACCGGTGCACACCGACGCCTCCCCGCCACCGGCCGGCGGGGCGGTCGGGGCGACGGTGGCCGGCGGGGCGGTGGCCTCACCGCCGGCCGGCGGCTCGGCCGGGGCCGACTGGGCGTTCGCGGTCACCAGGGTCAGGTTGTTGCGCTGGAGGATCTCGGTGACCGGCTGGAAGAAGGTCACTCCGCCCTGGGTGCAGTCGCCGGAGCCGCCGGAGGTGACGCCCTGCGCCTGGTCGCCGGAGAGCCACGCACCGCCGGAGTCGCCCGGCTCGGCGCAGACGTTCGTCCGGGTCAGCCCGGTGACCGTTCCCTCCGGGTAGTTCACCGTGGCGTTCTTGGCCTGGACCACCCCGCAGCGGGTGCCGGTGGTGGAGCCGGAACGGCAGATGGAGGCGCCGACCGGGGCCTCGGCGGAGCCGTTCACCGGCACCGTGCCACCGTTGAAGTCGTTCACCACGCCCTGCGGCGTCCACTGGGCGTTCACCTCGACGAACGCCCAGTCGTCGCCGGGGAAGGACGAGGCCTTGAAGGTGCCCTGGGCGACCCGGTTCGCGCCGGTGGTGCGGTCGCCCGGCTGGCCGCAGTGCCCGGCGGTGACGAACCCGCCCACCACGGCGAAGCCGACCGAGCAGCGACCCGCGTTGTTGATGAAGAAGGCGTCACCGCCGCGTACGTCGAACAGCGGGCGTGGCGTCTCGGCGGAGGCCTCCACCCGGACGGCCCCGGCCGGCACCCCGGTCGCCGCGGCGAACCGGCGGCCGGCGTCCTCGGCGCCCGGCCGGGCCAGCACCACCACCGCGTTGCTGGTGACGTCGACGTACCAGCCGGCGATGTCCGGGGTGGCCTGCCGACCGGCCGAGTCGAGCCGGGTCTTCACCGCGTCCAGCTCGTCGACGCCCCGGTCGACCTGCTTCGGCACCGCCCCGGCGGCGCGTACCCGGGCCGCCTGCGCCGGGTCGGCCACCGCGACGGTCAGCGTGCCGCCGTCGGTGCTGAGCCAGCTACCGGCATAGGCGTCGCCGAGCTGGGTCCGCAGCCGGCCCAGCGTGCCGGCGGCCCGCCGCTCGCTGGCCAGCCGCTTCGCCGCCTGCTCGCGGGTGAGCGAGAGATCCCGGCTCATCGCGTCCAGCACCTCGGGGGCGGCGCCGCCCGTCCCGGTCGCGCCGGCCGGCACACCGGCCCGTGGGGCGGCGTTCTCCCCGGCGAACGACGGCAGGGTCACCGCCGCCGTCAGGCCGGCCGCCGCCAGCACCACGCCGATGGCTGTCATCCGTCTGCGGTCCATCCGCCATGCTCCTCCCGGCCAGCGCGGGGTACGCCTGCCGGACCGGAGTACGCAGAGAACCGCCGATCGGTTGAGGTCGATCCGGATCTTTCACCGCAGCGTGTCCGTCCGGCCACCTACCGTCGACGTACCCCGGAACGGCGACGCCGGTCCACCGCGGACGGTGGACCGGCGTGCGGAGCCGGTGGGGTCAGACCTCGACGACCGTCGGGACGATCATCGGACGCCGGCGGTACTTGTCGTTGACCCAGCGCCCGACGGTACGCCGGACGATCTGCTGGAGCTGGTGCGGGTCGGTGATGCCGTCCGCCGCGGCCCGGTTGAGCGCCTCGGTGACCAGCGGGACGACCGGGTTGAACGCCTCCGGGTCCTCGGAGAAGCCCTTCGCCGACAGGGTCGGGCCGGCGACCACCTTGCCGGTGACCGAGTCGACCACCACGGTGGTGGCGATGAAGCCGCCGTCGCCGAGGATCCGCCGCTCGGTGAGCAGCGACTCGCTGACGTCACCGACGGCCAGGCCGTCGACGTAGACGTAGCGGCTCTTCACGTGCCCGACCAGCTTGGCGCGCCCCTCGACCAGGTCGACCACGTCGCCGTCCTCGCAGAGCACCACCCGGTCCGGGGCGACCCCGGACTCGATGCCGAGCCGGGCGTGCGCGCGCAGGTGCCGCCACTCGCCGTGCACCGGCATCAGGTTGCTGGGACGGGTCACGTTGAGCAGGTAGAGCAGCTCGCCGGCGGGGGCGTGGCCGGAGACGTGCACCTTCGCCACGTCCTTGTGCACGACCACCGCGCCGGCCCGGGCCAGCCGGTTGATCACCCGGTAGACGGAGGTCTCGTTGCCGGGCACCAGTGAGCTGGCCAGCACCACCGTGTCGCCGGGGGCGATGGTGATGTGCCGGTGGTCGCCGCTGGCCATCCGGCCCAGTGCGCTCATCGGCTCGCCCTGCGACCCGGTGGACATCAGCACGATCTGCTCGGGCGGCAGGGTGGTGGCCTCCTCGATCCCGATCACCAGGCCGGCCGGGATGTTGAGCAGGCCCAGGTCGCGGGCGATGCCCATGTTGCGGACCATCGACCGGCCGATCAGCGCCACCTTGCGGCCGTGCTCGGCCGCCGAGTCGAAGACCTGCTGCACCCGGTGCACGTGCGAGGCGAACGAGGCGACGATGATCCGCCCCTTCGCCTTCACGAAGATCGAGTCGAGCACCGGCCCGATCTCCCGCTCCGGGGTGACGAAGCCGGGGATCTCTGCGTTGGTGGAGTCCGACAGCAGCAGGTCCACACCCTCGGCGCCGAGCCGGGCGAAGCCGGCCAGGTCGGTGATCCGGCCGTCCAGCGGGAGCTGGTCCATCTTGAAGTCGCCGGTGTGCAGCACCAGGCCGGCCGGGGTGCGGATGGCCACCGCGAGCGCGTCCGGGATCGAGTGGTTGACCGCGAAGAACTCGCACTCGAACGGCCCGAGCCGCTCCCGGCCGCCCTCCCGCACGGTCAGCGTGTACGGCTGGATCCGCCGCTCGGCCAGCTTCGCCTCGACCAGGGCCAGGGTGAACTGGGAGCCGACCAGCGGAATGTCGGGCTTGTGGGCGAGCAGGTACGGCACCGCGCCGATGTGGTCCTCGTGGCCGTGGGTCAGCACGATCGCC
Organism: Micromonospora lacuserhaii; assembly: GCF_036902735.1. NCBI lineage: Bacteria > Bacillati > Actinomycetota > Actinomycetes > Micromonosporales > Micromonosporaceae > Micromonospora > Micromonospora lacuserhaii. Next base: position 44,696 of record NZ_JBAKHO010000001.1, read on the forward strand.
TGGACGTCAGCCAGCCGGTCCAGGATCGGGCCGAAGTCGGGCAGGATCAGGTCCACGCCCGGCTGCTCGACGTCGGGGAAGAGCACCCCGCAGTCCACGATCAGCAACTTGCCGTCGAACTCGAAGACGGTCATGTTCCGGCCGATGGCGCCGAGCCCGCCGAGCGGGATGATCCGAAGGCCGCCCTCCGGCAGCGGCGGGGGCAGTTCGCCCTCCATGTGCGCCTCGGTCACGCGTCCACCTCATTCTGCGACGCCGTAACCCGGCGTCCATCGTGTCGTTCGATCATTCGGGCAGCTCCAGGCCCGCTGCGGCGCAGTCCGCGCGCAGCTGGGCGATCTCGTCGTCGGTCGCGTCCACCAGCGGGGGCCGCACCGGGCCGGCCGGCAGGCCCTTGGCCGCCAGCCCCGCCTTCACCAGGATCACGCCCTGGGTGCGGAAGATCCCGGTGAACAGTGGCATGAGCCGCCGGTGCAGGGCCAGCGCGGTGTGGTTGTCGCCGGCGTCGTACGCCTCGATCATCTGCTTGGTCAGGGCGCCGGTGAAGTGCGTCGAGGTGCCCACCACGCCGACCCCGCCGACGGCGAGCCCGGGCAGGGTGAGCGCGTCCTCCCCGCTGTATACCGCCAGGTTGCTCCGGCTGGTCACCCAGCTGGTGGCGGCCAGGTCACCCTTGGCGTCCTTCACTGCGACGATCCGGCCGTGCTCGGCGAGGCGCACCAGCGTGTCGGTGGCGATGGCCACCCCGGCGCGGTGCGGGATGTCGTAGAGCATCACCGGCAGCCCGGTCGCGTCGGCGACCGCGGTGAAGTGCCGCAGCAGACCGCTCTGCGGCGGCTTGCTGTAGTACGGGGTCACCACCAGCAGACCGTGCGCGCCGGCCTTCTCGGCCGACGCGGCCAGTTCGATGGTGTGCCGGGTGTCGTTGGTGCCCACTCCGGCGACGATCCGGGCCCGGTCGCCGACCGCCTCGACCACCGCGCGGATCAGGCGCTCCTTCTCCGCGTCCGTGGTGGTGGGCGACTCGCCGGTGGTGCCGTTGAGCACGAGCGCGTCGTTGCCCTGCTCGTCGACGAGGTGGTTCGCCAGCCGTACGGCGCCGTCGAGGTCGAGGGAGCCGTCGGCGGTGAACGGGGTCACCATGGCCGTGAGCAGTCGCCCGAACGGGCGGGACACGCCCCGGTCGGGGGCGGCAGGGTGGTCGTGCGTCATGCTCACAACCTAGCGGACGGCCACCGGACGACTGGTGGGGAAGGGCCCAGGACTCACTCGCCGTGCGGGCTGGTCGCCACCTCGGTGCCGTCCGGCAGCGTGGTGATGACGAAGTCCGCGAAGACGTTCGGCGCGACCCCCTGGAGCTGGCGCAGGCACTCCACGGCCAGCTCGCGGATCTCCACGTCGGCGTGCTCGGTGGCGCGCATCGCGATGAAGTGCCGCCAGGCCCGGTAGTTGCCGGTGACCACGATCCGGGTCTCGGTGGCGTTGGGCAGCACCGCGCGGGCCGCCTGCCGGGCCTGCTTGCGGCGCAGCGTCGGGTTGGGCTCGTCGGAGAAGCGCTGCTCCAGCCCCTCCAGCAGCTCGGTGTACGCCCGGACGCTCGCCTCGGCCGCCTCGACGAACTTCTTGTGCAGCTCCGGGTCGTCGGCGATCACCGAGGGCTCGACCATGGCCGCGTCCCGCTCCGGGACGTACCGCTGGGAGAGCTGGGAGTACGAGAAGTGCCGGTGCCGGATCAGCTCATGGGTGAACGAGCGGGAGACGCCGGTGAAGTAGAAGCTCACCGACCCGTGCTCCAGCACCGACAGGTGCCCGACCTCGAGGATGTGCGCCAGGTAGCCGGCGTTGGTCGCGGTCGCCGGGTTCGGCTTCTTCCAGCTCTGGTAGCAGGCCCGCCCGGCGAACTCGGCCAGCGCCTGGCCGCCCTCGGCGTCGGTCGACCACGGCACGTCGTCCGGGGCCTGGAACTGGGTCCACGCGATCAGCTTGACCTGGGGCTGCACCATCTCCGGCATTCCTGGGACTGTAGTTGCCCCGCACCCGTGCGCGAAAGTTGGCCTGCCGGCTTCGACACCGGACTTGAGCTGCGAATCTTGGACAGTTTCCGTTCCGCGGGAACGACAAGTGTCCAAGATCTCGCAGACCGCACCTCGCGGCGGGGCGAACCGGCGGTGCGGGACCGTCAGACGTAGAGCGAGGTGAACGGGGCCCAGGGCAGGTTGCGGACCACCGAGAACGCCAGCCAGGCGACGAGGAACCCGGCGATCACCGGCGAGCTGATCCGCAGCTGCGGCAGCCGCCAGCCGAAGGCCCGCTCACCGGCCCAGGCCACGAAGAGGTACGCCAGGAAGGGCAGCGCGAAGACGAAGAGGAAGTGGTGCCGGGCGGCGGCGGGGATGTCGCCGTGCAGCACGTACCAGAGGGCGCGGGTGCCGCCGCAGCCCGGGCAGTCCAGCCCGGTGGTGAGCTTGAGCAGGCAGCTCGGGGCGGCGTCCGGGTCGCTCCGGGTGGGATCGCTGACCAGCGCGTAGGCCATGCCGAGGCCGACGCAGCCGACGGCGGCCAGCGGGACGGCCCAGCGCGGGGACCGGTCGTACACGCGGAGCACGAGTCGGGTGAGGCGATCCGGCTCGACCGGTTGGTAGGCCACCGGCGGCCACGGCCCCGCCGGATCGCCGCCGGGGTGCGGCCCGTCGCCGGGGCCGTACGCCGCGCCGTCGATTCCCTGCACGCCCGAACCGGCCGGCCCGTCCACGCTCGTCACGCGCTCACGGTACACCGGCCACGCCCGCCAGCGCGGCGGCCAGCGGGGTTGCCAGGTCACCGGCGGCGGGCGGGGCGACGGCCGACAGGCCGAGCCAGCCGGCGAGCCGGTACAGCTCGGCGGCGAGCGCCACGGCGGTCTCCCCCGCGTCGGCGGCCGGTTCCCGCCAGGCCGCCGGCACCAGCAGCACCCCGGCCCGACGGTCGGCCTTCAGGTCGACCCGGGCGGTGAACCGCTCCCCCTGCAGGAACGGCAGCACGTAGTAGCCGTGCACCCGCTGCGGCGCCGGCACGTAGATCTCGATCCGGTAGCTGAAGCCGAAGAGCCGCTCGGTGCGGGCCCGCTCCCAGACCACCGGGTCGAACGGACTGACCAGGGTGTTGCCCCGGACCCAGCGGGGCAGCCGGGCGTCGGCGTGCAGCCAGGCCGGCTGCCGCCAGCCCTGCACGGCGACCGGGAGCAGCTCGCCGGCCTCGACCAGCTCGGCGATCGCCTGCCGGGCGCCGGCCAGCGGCAGCCGGAAGTAGTCGCGCAGCTCCGGCTCGGCGGCCACCCCGAGCGACCGGGCGGCCACCGCCACCAGCGTCCGGTACGCCTCGGCGTCGGTCGGGGTGGGCGCGTCCAGAGCGGCGGCCGGCAGCACCCGCTCGGGGAGGTCGTAGCGGCGGGCGAAGGAGGTGGTGCGCTCGGCGGCGGTGACCTCGCCGGCCCAGAAGAGGAACTCCAGCGCCCGCTTCACCGCCGACCAGTTCCACCCCCAGTTGCCGGTCTCCCGGGGCGCGTCGTGCTCGATCTCGGCGACGGTCAGCGGGCCCCGGGCGGCCACCTCGTCGCGGACCCAGGCGACCAGTTCGGGCTGCTCCTGCGCGATGCGGCGCATCCCGCCCCAGGCGTCGTCCCGGGCCTTGGCCATCCGCCAGCGCAGCGCGGCGTGCAGCGCCACCGGCACCAGTGACGCCTCGTGGCCCCAGTACTCGAAGAGCTCCCGGGGCCGGCGGTAGGCGGCGGTGTCCAGCAGGGTGGTCGGGTAGGGCCCGAGCCGGCTGTAGAGCGGCAGGTAGTGCGCGCGCTGCAGCACGTTGACCGAGTCCATCTGGATCAGGCCGACCCGGTCGAGCACCCGCCGCAGGTGGCGGCGGGTGGGCACCCCGGTGGGCGCCGGGTCGGCGAAGCCCTGGGCGGCCAGCGCCACCCGCCGGGCCTGGGCGAGGGAGAGCGATTCCGGTACGGCCATCGTCGGCACCCTAATCCACGCCTGCGACCGACGGCTTCAGGTCGGGGCGCGGCGTCAGACACGCCGAGCTGAAGTCGTCGTACGGAGCGGACGCTGGACCGGCCGCCGGTAGAGGCATAGAACGGACACATGCTGACCATCCGTCGCGAGGACCCCGAGGACGCCGAGGCGATCGCCCGGGTGCACATCCACGGCTGGCAGGCCGGCTACGCCGGGATCATGCCCGACGAGGTGCTGCGCCGGCTCAACCCGGCGGCCTGGGCGCAGCGCCGCCGGGACCTCGGCACCGCCGACCCGGAGCACCCGTTCACCACGCTGCTCGCCGAGGTCGACGGGGTGCCGGCCGGCTTCACCACGTTCGGGCCGTACCGCAACAACCAGGACCGGGACGACCTGGACGAGACCCGGGGCGAAGTGGTGGCGGTGTACGTCGAGCCGGCGCACTGGGGCGACGGCACCGCGCGGACCCTGCTGTCCGCCGCCCGGGACGGCCTGGCGGCGCGGGGCTGGCGGGAGTACCGGCTCTGGGTGCTCGCGGAGAACAGCCGGGCCCGCCGTTTCTGGGAGCGGGCCGGCCTGTCACCCGACGGTGAGCGGTGCACCTACCCGGTGCCGCTCGCCGGTGGGCGTCCCCCGGTCCACCTCGACGAGCTGCGGTACGCCGGCCGGCTCGACGGCTGACCCGCCGGGCCCGCCACGGGCCGGGCCGTCGCCGCGCAGCGGGGCGGCCCCGTGCCGGATCGGCAGCAGGAGCAGCAGCGCGAGGCTGATCCAGACGTAGGTGTTGCTGCCCAGGAAGCCGTCCACGCCGCTGAAGTCCTTCTCCCAGGCCCAGACGATCCGGCTGATCAGCAGCCCGTACGCGACCACCACGAAGGCCACCAGCGCGCGGCGGCGGCTGCTGCGGGCGGGCGCGGCGACCGCGTTGTCGACCAGCAGGATCAGCGCCGGGATGAGCCAGACCAGGTGGTGCACCCAGGTGACCGGGCTGACCAGGCACATCATCGCGCCGGTCAGCGCCAGCCCGGTCGCCTCGTCGCCGTTCGCCACGGCGGCCCGGGCCCGCCAGCCCCAGACGGCCAGGGTGGCCAGGACCAGCACCAGCCAGGCGAGGGTGCTCGGGTGTTCCGGGTGCAGCCGGGCCACCACCCCGCGCAGCGACTGGTTGGAGACGAACGCCAGCTCACCGACCCGGTTGGTGTTCCACAGCGCCGAGGTCCAGAACTCCCGGGAGGCGTCCGGGAAGAGCGCGGCGGCGGCCAGCGTGGCGGCGGCCGCGGCGGCCATGGCGGTGACCGCGGCCCGCCAGCGGCCGGTGATCAGCAGGTAGATGATGAAGACGCCGGGGGTCAGCTTGATCGCGGTGGCCAGGCCGATGCCCACCCCGGCCCACCGGTTGCCGGCCGGCAGCAGCCGGAGCAGGTCCAGCGCGACCAGGAAGAGCAGCAGCATGTTGACCTGGCCGAAGTTGATCGTCTCGCGCATCGGCTCGAAGGCGGCGGCCAGGCAGAGCGCGACCGCGAGGGCGAACCAGCGGGTCCAGCCGGCGCGGCGGGCGACCGGGTCGAGCAGCCACCAGATCACCACGCTGCTCACCACCACGCTGGCGACCACGCTGACGGTGATCGCCGCCGGCCACGGCAGGTACGCCATCGGCAGCATCACCAGGGCGGCGAAGGGCGGGTAGGTGAAGCCGTACTGGGTGCCGAGCTTGAGGTAGTCGTAGATCTCGCCGCCGTCGTGGACCCAGAAGGTCAACGCCCCGTAGTAGACCTTCAGGTCGAAGAAGCCGTGTCGCACCGCCGCCACCGTGAGGAAGGCGGCCACCGCGACGGCGAGCGCGACGACCCCGGTGACCTGCCACGCCGTTCGCCTGGCACCCTGCGCCACCATCGTCTCTCCCGCCCTGCGTAGGCTTCCGTGCCATGGCCATGGGGTACGTCCGCCCGGCGCGTCCCGAGGACGCCGGTGAGATCGCACGCATCCAGCTCGCGACCTGGCGGGTCGCCTATCGCCGGATCCTGCCCCGGCACGTGCTCGACAACCTGGACGAGGCGTGGCTGGCCCGGCGGTGGAGCGCGGCGGTGCAGGAGCCGCCCTCCGGCGCCCACCGCGTGCTGGTCGCCGTCGAACAGGCCGAGCAATCCTATCTGGTGGGGTTCGCGGCTTCCGGACCGGCGGACGCCGAGGCGCTCGCCCCCGAGGAGCCGGCCGAGGCGCTCGGCGAGGGCGTGGCCGCGGTGACCGACCTGCTGGTGGAGCCGCGCTGGGGCCGACGCGGGCACGGCAGCCGGCTGCTCGCCGCCGCCGTGGACCTGTGGCGCTCCGACGGCTTCGACCGGGCGGTGGCCTGGGCGTTCGAGGGCGACGAGGCGACCCGGAAGTTCCTCACCAGCACCGGCTGGGAGCCGGACGGGGCGGCCCGCGCCCTGGACGTCGACGACATGCTGGTCCCCCAGGTCCGCCTGCACGTCGCGGTGCCCACGGAGCCGGTCGACAGGGACTGAGCTGCCCGGCCGGACTCCGTACCGGGACCGCCCCACGGCTCCGCCGTCACACCCGAGCGGTCCGCTCCGGCGGGACGGAAGCCGCGAAGAACGCGGCAAGCGGGTCGACCAGCCGGGCGGGTGCGCGGTTGACGGCGTCGTGCCCGCCCCGCGCCAGCGGCAGCACCCGGGCCCGCGGCAGTGCGCGCGCCAGCGCGTCGGCCATCGGGGCGTAGTACGGCGGACCGGCGGCCCCGTACGCCAGCAGCACTTCGGCGGTGACGCCCGCGTAGCGGTCGGCCGGGCAGTCGTGGGCCACCACCTGGGCGGTCTCGTCCAGCGTCATCGCCAACAGGTCGCCCATCTGGCCTCCGATCCGGGTCCGCAGGAAGAGTCGGCAGATCGCGACCTGGAGACCGAGGGGCAGCTTCGTCGCCGCCGAGTGGGTGTTGATCCCGGCGGTCGTGATCGCCATGGCCCGGGCGGTGTCGCCATCGCGCAGCGCCGCCCGCGCGGCGTCGAGCCACCCACCCGGAAAGCCACCGTCCACCGAGATCGCGGGATCGTAGAGCGCCAGTCGGTCGATCGGCAGCCGCAGTGCCGCCCGTAGCGCGATCAGGCCGCCCGAGCTGTGGCCGATGACGTTGCGGGCACCGGTGGCGGCCAGCACCGCGCCGAGGTCGTCGATGTCCTGCTCCACGGTGTACGGCTCGCGCCGCGCCGGGGCGTCCGCCCGGCCACGGCGGTTGTACAGGTGCACGGTGAACCGGTCGGCCAGCGACGCGGCCAGCCGGCGGTACACCTCGATGGTGACGCCGCCTCCGTGCACCACCACGATGCCCGGTCCGCTGCCCGTGGTGTGCAGCACGATGCCCGCGCCGTCCGGTGCGATGATCCGTTCCATCCCCTGTCACCTCCGTCAGTCGAGGATGGCGCTCACGCCCATAACCGCGAACGCTGTTTGCAGTTTACAGTTGATCGGTGAGCGATGCACCCACGAATTCCGCCGGCAGCGGCCGGCAGCCGATCTGGAGCCGACCTGAACGCGGCGCCCGGGGACCCGCCCCGGCCCACAGCCGGGACGACATCGTCACGGCCGCAATCGCGCTGGCGGACGCGGCGGGGCTGCCGGCGGTATCGATGCGGGCCCTGGCCACTGCGCTGGGCACCGGCGCCGGTTCGCTCTACCGGTACCTGTCGTCCCGGGACGACCTGCTGGACCTGATGACCGACCGGGTGGTCGGCGAGCTGCGGCCGTATCCGGAGGCGGGCGGCGACTGGCTGGACGGGATGCTGGAACTGGCCCGCAGGCAGCTGGCCCTGTACCGGCGCCACCCGTGGCTGATCGACGTGATGCACCGGCCGCCGGCGATCGGGCCGGAGAGCCTGGCCTGGTTCGACGCCTGCCTGAGGGTCATGACGCCGGTGGACTGCGCGATCACCGCGAAGTTCGAGGCCATCGCGATGACGACCGGCGTCGTCACGCTCTTCGCGCGCAGCGAGGCGACGTCCGCGGCGGTCACCTTCCCCCGTTTCGACGTCACGGCGTACCCGCACCTGGCCGCCGCGTTCGCAGAGCCCCAGGCTCCGCCACCCCGCCGCGACCTGTTCGACCGCACCCTGCGCAGCCTGCTGACGGGACTGCTGGCCACCGACCCGGGCGACCCGACGTGCGGTCCGCGCGACATCCGCCCGACTGTCCCAGGGTCGACCTAGGGTGACCCCATGACGGCAGCAACGGCGCGCAAGGAGGGCTCGGAGGCAACCCCGCCAGGCCCGAAAGCAGTGGCGGAGTTGGACGGGTTCCGGGTCGAGCTGACCGGCTACGCCTACCGCATGCTCGGCTCCGTGTTCGACGCCGAGGACGCCGTGCAGGAGACCCTGCTGCGGGCGTGGCGCGGCCTCGACGGCTTCGACGGGCGGTCCAGCCTGCGCACCTGGCTCTACCGGATCGCCACCAACGTCTGCCTGGACCAGCTCCGGGGGCGCGAGCGGCGGGCCCTGCCGATGGATCTCGGCGCCCCGTCCGCACCGGAGCCGGCCGCGCTCGGGTCGCCGGCCGGCGGGTGGCTGGAGCCGGCGCCGGACGCGGCGGTGCTTCCCGGCGGGGGCGACCCGGCCGAGGCGACGGTGACCCGGGAGTCGGTCCGGCTGGCCTTCGTGGCGGCGTTGCAGCACCTGCCGCCGCGGCAGCGGGCTGTGCTGATCCTGCGGGACGTGCTGCGCTGGCGGGCCGACGAGGTGGCCATCCTGCTCGGCAGCAGCGTGCCGGCGGTCAACAGCGCGCTGCAACGGGCCCGGGCCACGATGGGCGACCGCGACCCCACCTCCCCCGGCCCGGCGCTGGACCGGGAGCACCGCGACCTGCTCGACCGTTACGTGCGGGTCTTCGAGCGCTACGACATCGACGCCCTGGTGGGTCTGCTGCGGGAGGACGCGGTGCACAGCATGCCGCCGTACCCGATGTGGCTGCGCGGGGCGGCGGACATCGGCCGCTGGTTGGCCGGGCCCGGCGCGGGCTGCCGGGGTTCCCGGCTGGTCGAGGTGGCGGCCAACGGCGGGCCGGCGCTGGCGCAGTACCGGCCGGACCCGGCCGGCGGCCACCGGCCGTTCTCGATCCAGCTGCTGGCGATCGCCGGCGGCCGGATCACCGGGCTCACCCACTTCCTCGAGCCCCGGCTCTTCCCCCTGTTCGGCCTGCCGGCCCGGCTCGGTCCGTGCGGCCACGACGAACTCCGGACGCCCGCGTCGCCCTGGCAACGGCGAGGAGAGTGAGGAGATCACCATGTTCAGGGACACTCCGGCGTTCAGCGGGTTCTCGGTGGACGACACCGACCGCGCGCAGCGGTTCTACGCCGAGACGCTCGGCCTGCGGGTGTCACAGCAGGGCGGCCCGGGCGGGCTGCTCACGCTGCACCTCGCCGGCGACCGGGACGTCGTGGTCTATCCCAAGGCGGGCCACACCCCGGCGTCCTTCACGGTGCTCAACTTCCCGGTGGACGACGTCGACACCGCCGTCGACGAGCTGACCGCGCGCGGGGTGCGGTTCGAGCGCTACGACGGGATGCCGCAGGACGAGAAGGGGATCATGCGCGACAACGGGCCGACGATCGCCTGGTTCACCGACCCGGCCGGCAACATCATGTCGGTCATCGCGCGGCAGTGACACGTGGCGGTTCCCGACGACTCCGCCGGGAACCGCCACGTGCCGGGTCAGCCCTTCTCCGCGCCCTCGTTGCCGCCGCGGACGAAGTAGCGCTGGAAGATCACGAAGAGCACCGCGACCGGGATGGTCGCCAGCAGCGCCGCGCCGAGCTTGAGCGGATACTGGGTGCCCTTGCCGAGCGAGCCGCTGACCAGGTCGGCCAGCCCGCGCGGCAGGGTGAACAGGTCCGGGTCCTGGACCGAGACGAGGCTGTGCGGGAACTCGTTCCAGGAGCCCTGGAACGACAGGATGGTCAGGGTGATCAGCGCCGGCCTCGCCATCGGCAGCACCACCGACCAGTAGGTGCGGAAGACGCCGGCGCCGTCGATCCGGGCCGCCTCCTCCATGCTCACCGGGATGGACTCGAAGAACTGCTTCATGATGAAGACCCCGGCCGCGTCGGCGAGCAGCGGCACGACCAGCCCGGCGTAGCTGTTGTAGATGCCGAGCTGGTTGAGCACCAGGAACTTCGGGATCAGCAGCACCACGCCGGGCACCGCCATCACCGCGATGACCGCGGCGAAGAGCCCGGAACGGCCCTTGAACCGCAGCCGGGCCAGGGCATAGCCGGCGAGCGAGTCGAAGAAGACCCGGCCGAGGGTGACCAGCACGGTGACCAGCAGCGAGTTGCCGAGCCAGAGCGGGAAGTTGGTGCCCTCGAAGATCCGCTCGAAGCCGGCGGTGGTGACCGGGTTCGGGAACGGCGACAGCGGGTTCGCCGCCGCGTCCGGCTCGGTCTTCAGCGAGTTGCCGAGCTGGATGACGAACGGGTAGAGGAAGACCAGCCCGAAGAAGATCAGCACGGCGTACCCGAGAATCCGGCTGACCAGGGTGCGGGCGCCGCGGCGGCCGCGGCGGGCGGGCGCCGCCGCCACCGGCGGACGGTCGGTGAGTGCGGTCATGACGGCGACCCCCCTCGTACCCGCCGACGCCACCACCGGTTACCGGTGGCGGACGCGTCGGTGTCCCGGTCGGCCATCACCCGGCGCTGCACCAGGGTGAACACGATGATGATGAGGAACAGCACGAACGAGATGGCCGCCCCGGAGCCGTAGTCGAAGTCCCGGAACGCGGTCCGGTACGACAGGTACGCCGGGGTGAGCGTGGTCTTGGCCGGCTCGCCCTGGCTCATCACGTACACCTGGTCGAAGACCTGCCAGGAGCCGATCAGACCGAGGGTGACCACCAGGAACATGGTCGGCTTGATCATCGGCAGGGTGACGTGCCGGAGCCGCTGCCAGCGGCTCGCGCCGTCCAGGGTGCTCGCCTCGTCCAGCGCCACCGGGACGCTCTGGAGCGCGGCCAGGAACATCAGCATGAAGGTGCCGGAGGTGGTCCAGACGACCAGCGCGATGATCGAGATCATCGCGACGCTCGGTCCGGAGAGCCAGTCCCACCAGCTCAGCCCGAACGGCCCGCCGTCGGCGAGCCCGGCCGGCGCGGTGTCCACCCCGACCGCGCCGAGCAGCAGGTGCAGCACCCCACGGGAGTCGGCGAACCACTGCGGCCCGTCGACGCCGAAGACACCGAGCAGCTGGTTGACCGCCCCGGAGTTGGCGAAGAGGAAGAGGAAGACCACGCTGATCGCCACCGAGCTGGTCACCGAGGGGAAGTAGAAGGCGCTACGGAAGAAGGCCTTCCCCTTGAGCATCCGGTTGTTGACGATCAGCGCGAGGCCGAGGGCGAGCACCGTCTGCGTCGGCACGACCAGCGCCACGTAGTAGATGTTGTTGCGGATGCTGGTCATGAAGTCGCGGCGGGCGAGCCCCTCCTCGCTGAACAGCTTCGTGTAGTTGTCGGCGCCGACGAACGGCACCTCCGCGGTGAACGGGCTGCCCTGGCCGTTCCAGTCGGTGAGGCTCACCCAGAGCGCCATCAGGATCGGCAGCAGCAGGAACAGGCCGAGGATCACGATCACCGGGGCGACGAAGAGCCAGCCGGCGACGTTCTCGTTGCTCCGGATGCCGCTTCCGGTGCGGCGCGGCGGGCGGCCGCTCGCGGTGGCCGGCGCCGCCAGTGCTTCGGTTGCCATCTCCCCTCCTTCGACTCGCGCGTGGCCGGTGGGGCGCCGCCGGTCGGCGGCGCCCCCTGTCGGTCACGTCAGCCGCCGAGCGCCGCCTTGGCGTTCTTGTCGAAGTTGCCGAGGATGGTCTTCGGGTTGCCGTTGGACAGGCCCTGCAGGCCGGTGTCCAGGTCACCGAGGACGCTGTCCATCTTCGGGGCGTTCACCGGGCCCTGGGCGTACTCGGCGCCGTCGATGAACGGCTTGTCCGCCGGGAACTCGCTGCTGTACTGGTCGCGCACCGACTGCCGGGACGGCATCACGCCGAACGCCTTGGCGAAGGTCATCTGCTGGTCGCCGGCCGTCATCGCCTCGACGAACTTGATCGCCTGGTCCTTGAACTTGCTCTTGGCCGCGATCCCCCAGCAGTTGGTGAAGGAGAGCGTCCCCTTGCCCTTCGGCCCGGCGGGCAGCTCGACGACCTTGTACTTCACGTTGGGGAAGTCGTTCTGCAGGGCGCCCTTGATCCAGTTGCCCTCGATGGTCATCACGGCCTTGCCCTTGCCGAACGCCTCACCGGACCAGCCGGCGTCGAGCTGCTTCGGGTAGCGGGCCAGCCCCTCGGTGAGCAGCGACCTGACGTACGTGAGGGCGGCCTCGTTCTCCGGGGTGTCGGCGGTGGGCTGCTTGCCGTCCTTGCTGATCAGCCAGCCGCCGTTCTGCACCAGGAAGGCGCCGATCCGGTCCCGGGTGTCGCCGAGCGCCAGCGGCACCTGACCCTTGGCCTTGATCTTGCGGGCGGTGGCGGTGAGCTGCTCCCAGCTGGTCGGCACGTCCGCGTCGGTCAGGCCGGCCTTGGTCCAGAGGTCGGTGTTGATCTGCAGGGCGAGGGTGGAGAAGTCCTTCGGCGCGCAGTAGAACTTGCCGTCGTAGGTGAACGTGGTGCGCAGGCTCTCGTAGAAGTCGTCCGGGTTGCTGATCTTGTCGCCGTACGGCTCCAGGGCGCCGACGCTGGCGTAGTCGGCGAACCGGGCCGCGTCGACGTAGAAGACGTCCGGCGGGGTGCCGCCGGCGAGGGCCTGGCCGAGCTGCTGGGTGAGGTCCTGGGCCGGGGTGACGGTGGCCTGGTTGCCCGAGCCGCTCGCCCACTTCGCGGCGGCGTCCTGCACCGCCTTGGTCTCGGCGTCTCCGGAGGAGCCGATCAGGATCTGCAGGTTGGCCGGGCCGCTGGACTGCGTGGTGTCCGACTTGTCGTCGTCGAAGCCGCTGCCGCAGGCGGCGGAGCCGAAGAGCGCGACGGCAGCGAGGCCGGCCACCGCCGCGCGGGTGAGAGATCGAGGTGCCATCTTTTCTCCTGGGTGGGGGAAGTGGTGCGAAACGGGTGTCACGCGGTGTGGCGCCGCACCAGTGAGGGCTGGAGCAGCACGGGTACAGGGGTGTGCCGCGGCCCGTCGAGCACCGCGGTGAGCAGGTCGACGCAGCGGGCGGCAGCGTCACCGAGGGGTTGACTGACGCTGGTCAGGCCGATCGCGGCGGCGACCGGGGTGTCGTCGAAGCCGATCACCGGCACGGGCGGGTCGGCGGCGCGGGCGGCCTGGAGGGCGCCCAGCGCGAGGGAGTCGCTGGCGCAGACCAGGGCGGTCGGCGGCGTCGGCAGGGCGAGCAGCTCGTGGGCGCACCGCTCCCCCTCCGCGATGCCGTCCACGGTCTCCCGGTCCAGCCCGGTCGGGTCCACGGCGGCCTCGCGCAGCGTCTCCCGCCAGCCGGCGCGCCGGTCGTCGCCGACGCCGGAGCCGGCCGGCCAGCCGATCCAGCCGATCCTGCGGTGGCCAGCGGCCAGCAGGTGCCGGGTGGCCTGGGCGGTGCCGGCGGCGCCGTCCACGTCGACCCAGCAGTGCGCGTCGAGGTCGTCCCAGGGCCGGCCGAAGGTCACGAACGGCACGCCCCGCTCGGCCAGCCAGGCGGTACGCGGGTCGCCGTGGTCGGTGCCGGTCAGCACGAACCCGTCGAGGTCGTACGAGCCGAGCAGGTCGTCGTAGCTGGTGATCTCCCGCTCGGCGTCGGTGGCGGTGTAGAGCAGGGTGCGGTAGCCGGCCGTCTCGGCGGTGACGGTCAGGCCGTGCAGGAAGCGGTCGAGCACCGAGCCGTTGATCCCGTCGCGGGTGGGCTCGATCCGGACGGCGATCAGCCGGGAGCGGCCGGTGCGCATCTGACGGGCGGCCTGGTTGGCCCGGTAGCCGAGGGCGACGATGGCGTCCTGCACCCGCTGGCGGGTCTCCTCGCGCACGATGTGCGGCGCGTTGATCACATTGGACACCGTCTGCCGGCTGACCTGGGCGTGTCGGGCCACCGTCGCGATGGTCACCTTTTCGGCCACTTGACCCCTCTCGCCATCTTGAACGATCCAATTCGGATGAGGCAGGATTAGATCGTTCAAGTTTCTGGAATGTTTCGCACTTTGCACCGCCCCGGACGGCTTGTCAAGACGTCGTCCGCACCCCACAGGATCTGGAGCCGAAGCCGTGATCGAACGCCACCTGCAACCCCTGCTGCACGATCTGGTCGGGGTGGTCCTCGCCCCCACCAGCGCGCTGGGTGACCGGGCCGGGCAGATCCGCCCGGCCGGCGTCCAGGGCGTCTTCCACGCCGACGCCCGGGTGCTCTCCCGGGCCGAGCTGCGGATCGACGAGCGGGAACCCGAGGCGCTCAGCCACGGCCCGGACGGCCCGCACGGCGCCCGCTTCCTCGGCCTCGCCCGCTGGCTCGGCGACCCCGGCCCCGACCCCACCGTCCGGGTCGAGCGCACCCGCCGGGTCGGCCCGCACGGCCTCGACGAGGAGGTACGCGTCGTCTCCACCGCCGGCGTGCCGGTCCAGGCCACCGTCGCCGTCGACCTGGGCTGCGACCTGGCCCCGATCGAGGTGGTCAAGTCCGGCGGCGCCACCGTGCCGGTCGAGGCGAAGTGCGGCCAGCCCGGCCAGCTCAGCTGGGCCGGCGACGGCGTCACGGTGACCGTCACCGGCGACGGCGCGGCGGTGCACGCCGAGGGCGACCGCACCACCGCGCCCCGGCTCGCCTGGCCGGTCGCGCTCGGCCCCCGCGAGTCGGTGACGCTGCGCTGGCGGCTGCGGGTGGACGATCCCCGCGCCGCGGTGGCCGCCCCGACCGGCGAGCCGGACTGGTCCCGCCCCGAGGTACGCGCCGACGACCGCCGGCTGGTCCGGCTGCTCGACCGCTCCCTGGACGACCTGCGCGGGCTCCGGCTCACCGACGCCACCACCCCCGGGGACGTCTTCCTCGGCGCCGGGGTGCCCTGGTTCCTCACCCTGTTCGGCCGGGACAGCCTCTGGGCCGCCCGGATGATGCTGCCGCTCGGCACCGGGCTGGCCGCCAGCACGCTGCGGGTGCTCGCCCGCCGGCAGGGCACCCGGGTCGACCCGACCACCGGCGAGGCCCCCGGCAAGATCCTGCACGAGCTGCGCCGGCACGAGTTCACCCTCGACGACGGGCTGCGGCTACCGCCGGCGTACTACGGCACGGTCGACGCCACCATGCTCTGGGTGGCGCTGCTGCACGACGCCTGGCGCTGGGGGCTGCCGGCCGACCAGGTCGAGCCGCTGCTGCCGCACCTGGAGGCCGCGCTGGGCTGGCTCGGCGACCACGCCGACGCCGACTCCGACGGCCTGGTCGAGTACGTCGACACCACCGGGCACGGCCTGGCCAACCAGGGTTGGAAGGACTCCGGTGACGCCGTCCGGTTCCGTGACGGCCGGCTCGCCGCCGCACCGATCGTGCTGGCCGAGGTGCAGGGGTACGCGTACCAGGCGGCGGTGAACGGCGCCGACCTGCTGGACGCGTTCGGCCGGCCCGGCGCCGACCGGTGGCGCGGGTACGCGGCCCGGCTGGCCGAGCGGTTCCGGGCCTCGTTCTGGGTCGACGGCGGCCCCGACGGCCCCCGCCCGGCGCTCGCGCTGGACCGGGACAAGCGCCCGGTCGACTCGCTGACCAGCAACATCGGCCACCTGCTCGGAACCGGCCTGCTCTCCGCCGAGGAGGAGGCCCGGGTCGCCACGCTGCTCACCGCCGACGCGCTGGCCGGTGGCTTCGGGCTGCGCACCATGTCCACCGACGACGCCGGGTTCAGCCCGCTGTCGTACCACTGCGGGTCGATCTGGGCGCACGACACCGCGATCGTGCTGGCCGGACTGGCCCGGGCCGGCTTCCGCGAGGCGGCGCTCGGCCTGGCCGAGGGGCTGCTCGGCGCCGCCGAGGCGTTCGACTACCGGCTCCCCGAGCTGTACAGCGGTGACGACCGGGGCCTGCTCGGTCGGCCGAGCCCGTACCCGGCGGCCTGCCGTCCGCAGGCCTGGTCAGCGGCGGCCGCGGTGCTGCTGCTCCAGGCCGGGGCGGGCCTGCACCCCGACGTGCCGAACGGCCGGGTCACCCTGCGTCCGCTGGCCGGCCCGGAGTTCGGCGCGCTGACCGTCCGAGGCTTCCGCATCGCCGGCACCCCCGTCGACGTCCACGTAGACCACGAAGGCACCCCCACGATCACCGGCCTCCCCGACACCCTCCACCTCACCCCGCAGATCCCCACCCCCCGCCCCCCGGCCCGAACCCCCGCACCAGAACCCCGTTGATCATGAGGTTGGCGGCGAAGTCGATCGCGGTTTGTGCCGTCAACCTCATGATCAACGAGGTCAGAGGCGGAGTTCGGCGATGAGTTCGTCGTCCTCCATCGCGCCGGTGGGGGTGAAGCCGAGGGAGGTGTAGAGGCGGGCGGCCGGGGTGTTGTCCGGGTGGTACGAGAGGCGGACCGGGTGGCCGCCGTCCTGGCTCGCCAGCCAGTCGGCGAGGGTACGGACGGCGGCCCGGCCGACCCCCCGGTCCTGCTCATCGGCGTCGACCACCAGGCCCCCGATCCACCGGGAGCCGTCGTCGTCCACGCCCCACATCACGTGCCCGACCACGGTCTCGTCGGCGTACACCGCCAGCGAGGTCCAGACATCGGAGCGCATGGTCAGCACCAGGTAGCGGGCCGCCAGGGCCGGGACCCAGCCACGCTGGTCGTCACGGGGGGCGACGTCGGCCACCGCCCGCCAGTTGTCGTCGTCGACCGGGCGCACGGTGACGTGACGGCCGGCCCGGTCGCGCAACCCAGAATCGATCATGGAGCCGAGCCTAGGCGGCGGCCCCACCGCCGGCGACCACATTCCGCCCACCGCCCGACATCACCGCCCGCCGGACGCCACCGACCGCCGCCCGGGCGTCGACCGGTTCAGCCCGCCCGGGCGTCGACCGGTTCAGCCCGCCCGGGCGTCGAGGAAGGGCCGTGGATCACCGGCGCCGAGATCGGTGATTCCGGCGGTGCGCAGGGCGCCGATCGCCATCGTCCGGCGCACCGCGGCAAAGGTGATCACGTGGCCGATCGTCCCGCCCAGGGTGTGGGTGGCCGGCGGCGAACAGGTGGTGTCGACGAAGGTGTCGGCCAGCGTGCCGGCGGCCAGGGTCCGCGCCACGAACGCCCGCCAGTCCCGGCCGGCCACTGCGTGGCGGGCGGCCAGGCCGGCGACCGACCGGTCGCTCTCGTCGGGCCAGTCGCCGCCGCGCAGCGCGGACAGCCAGTGCTCCTCCTGGGTGACCATCGCGTTGATCAGCAGGCGCAGGGTCGGCCCCTCGTCGATGGTCTCCACCGAGACGGTCACGGGCCGGTCGAGCGCCTCGTCGTCGAGGGTGGCGGCCCGGTCGATGATGGCGGTCAGGGTGTCGACGTGGTGGTCGACGAGATGTTGCAGCACGTTCATCGCGGTCTCCTCGCGGGATGCCGGCAGCCGCAGGCCACCGGGCGGCTGGAAGTGGACGCCGCTGGGGCAGGGCAGCTCCAGCTCGTGGAAGGTGAGCGGCCTGCGACGCCGGACGTCCGTCGGCGGCACGCCGTAGGCGCGCAGGAAGGCGCGGGTGAACGCCTCGTGCGAGCCGTAGCCGGCCTCGACGGCGACGTCGAGGACCGTGAGGTCGGTGCTGGTGAGCCGGTACGCGGCGCGCTCCAGCAGCAGCCGACGGCGCAAGGCGCCCGGTGGCTCGCCGGTGGCCGCGGCGACCAACCGGTCGAAGTGGAACCGGGACAGGTGCGCCCGCGCCGCCAGGTCGACCGGGCTGGCAGTGGGATCGTCCAGCCCGGCCTGCACCCAGTGCAGGATGCTGGTCAGGCCGTCCGTCGTCGTCATGGGAACAGCCTGCACCCGGGGACGTCGGCGGCGCTTGACCGCCGTTGCGGACCTGCCGGTGACCGGCCCGGGTCCCGGGCCGGCGGAGCTCAGTCGAGCAGGGCGTCCAGGCCGATGGTCAGGCCGGGCCGGGTGCGCACCGCGCGCACCGCCAGCAGCACGCCGGGCATGAACGAGGCCCGGTCGTACGAGTCGTGCCGGATGGTCAGCGTCTCCCCGACGGTGCCGAAGAGCACCTCCTGGTGGGCGACCAGGCCGGTGGCCCGAACGGCGTGCACGCGTACCCCGTCGATGTCGGCGCCACGGGCGCCGGCGACCTCGTCCTTGGTGGCGTCCGGCACCGGGCCGAGACCGGCCTCGGCGCGCGCCCGGGCGATCAGCCGCGCGGTGTGCGTGGCGGTGCCGCTGGGGGCGTCCAGCTTGCGCGGGTGGTGCTGCTCGACGATCTCCACAGATTCGAAGTGCCGGGCGGCCCGGGCGGCGAACTGCATCATCAGCACCGCGCCGATGCCGAAGTTCGGGGCGATCACCACGCCGACGCCCGGCTTGCGCTCCAGCCAGCCGCGCACCCGGTCGAGCCGCTGCTCGGTGAAGCCGGTGGTGCCGACCACCGCGTTGATGCCCTGGTCGATGCACCAGTGCAGGTTGTCCATGACGACGTCCGGCGTAGTGAAGTCGACGACCACCTCGGCGCCCGCGTCGGAGGCGTTGAACAGCCAGTCGCCCTGGTCGACCATGGCCACCAGGTCCATGTCGGGGGCGGCGTCGACCGCCTTGCACACCTCGGCGCCCATCCGGCCCCGGGCACCCAGCACGCCGACCCGGATCGGCTCGTCCGGGCCCTTCTCCTGCTCGTCAGTCACGGGGCACAACCTATCCCAATCGGGACGCCGTCACCCCGGCGGACCACCCACCGTCCCCAGTTGCGGGGCAGCGGTCAGACGGAGAAGTCGCTCTCGCCGAACGGGCCGACCACGGCCAGGGACATCGGACGGCTGAGCAGTTCGGCGGCGAGGGTGTTGACGTCCGCCACGGTGACCGCGTCCACCCGGGCCAGCAGCTCGTCGACGGGCATCAGGTCGCCGTAGAGCAGCTCCCCCTTGGCCAGCCGGCTCATCCGGGAGCCGGTGTCCTCCAGGCCCAGCACGAACGAGCCCTTGCTCATCCCCTTGCCCCGGGCCACCTCGGCCTCGGTGAGCCCCTCGGCGGCCACCCGGGTCAGCTCGGCGCGGGTCAGCGCCAGCACCTCGTCCACCTTGCCCGGCGCACAGCCGGCGTAGACGGCGAAGAGGCCGCTGTCGGCGTACTGGCTGGCGTAGGAGTAGACCGAGTAGGCCAGGCCCCGCCGCTCGCGGATCTCCTGGAACAGCCGGCTGGACATGCCGCCGCCGAGGACGTTGTTGAGCACCCCGAGGGCGAAGCGCCGCTCGTCGGTGCGGTCGATGCCGCGGCAGCCGAGGATGACGTGCGCCTGCTCGGTCTCCTTCGGCTCGACCAGGACGGCCGCCGGCTTGGTGCGTACCTCCGGGGTGGCCGACCGGTGCGTGCCCGGCGCGGCCGGGTCGGTGTCCAGCGGGGTGCCGCGCAGCGCCTGGCGGACCAGCTTGACCACGGCGGCGTGGTCGAGGTTGCCGGCGGCGGCGATGACGATCTGCGGCGGGGTGTAGCGGCCGCGGTAGAAGCTCTGGATCTGCCGCCGGGTCATCGGGGTGACCGTCTCCTCGGTGCCGGAGATCAGCCGGCCCAGGGGGTGGTCGCCGTAGACGGCGCGGGCGAAGAGGTCGTGCACCTCGTCACCGGGCTCGTCGTCGTGCATCGCGATCTCTTCGAGGATGACGCCGCGCTCGGTCTCCACGTCGGCCGGTTCGAGCACCGAGTCGGCGACCGCGTCGCACATGACGTCGATGGCCAGCGGCAGATCCTCGTCCAGCACGCGGGCGTAGTAGCAGGTGTATTCCTTGGTGGTGAAGGCGTTGGTCTCGCCGCCCACCGCCTCGATCTCGGAGGAGATCTCCAGCGCGCCGCGCTTGTGGGTGCCCTTGAAGAGCAGGTGCTCCAGGAAGTGCGCGGCGCCGGCCTGCGGGCCGGTCTCGTCCCGCGAGCCGACCGCCACCCAGATGCCGAAGGAGACGCTGCGCATCGCCGGAATCGCCTCGGTGAGCACCCGCAGGCCGCTGGGCAGCACGGTACGCCGGACGGTGCCGCCCAGCGGGTCGTCACTCAGGGTGCGGGTGACCGCCCGGGCCGCGCCGCCGGCGGACCGGGCGGACCCGGTGGCGTGCCGGACGGCGTCGGACGACGCCACCCCCCGTCGACGCGCAGGGAAAGACGAACGCTGGGCCCGACTCACGGAAACCTGCTCTCACATCTACGAGGGGTGGGGTGGGACGAACCGGCCGGGTGACGACGAGGTCGTCACCCGGCCGGGTGCTGCTCAGCTGTGTCGGGTCCGGCG
The DNA here is from genome assembly GCF_036902735.1 of Micromonospora lacuserhaii. Lineage (NCBI taxonomy): Bacteria > Bacillati > Actinomycetota > Actinomycetes > Micromonosporales > Micromonosporaceae > Micromonospora > Micromonospora lacuserhaii. The sequence goes on from NZ_JBAKHO010000001.1 coordinate 65,066, forward strand.
GCGCGGACGCTCGCCGCCCTCGCCACCCTCGCCGCCGCCCGGGGCGCGGTCGCCGCCGCCCGGGCCACGACCGCCCCGGTCGCCGCCGCGCTCGCGGTCACCACGGTCACGCGGACCGCGGTCGCCGCCCCGACGCTCGCCGCCCTCGGCGGCGGCCTCACCGGCGGCCGGCGCCTCGGCGCCCTCCGGCCGGACCTTGTCCAGGTAGATCTTGCCGCGGGCGTCGATGTCGGCGATCTCGACCTCGACCCGGTCGCCGACGTTGAGGAAGTCCTCAACGCGCTCGACCCGCTTGCCGTCGCCCACCTTGGAGATGTGCAGCAGCCCGTCGCGGCCCGGCAGGAGCGAGATGAACGCGCCGAACGCGGCGGTCTTGACCACCGTGCCGAGGAACCGCTCGCCCTGCTTCGGCAGCGTCGGGTTGGCGATGCCGTTGATCCGGTCCACCGCCGCCTGGGCCGAGGGGCCGTTGGTGGCGCCGACGTAGATCGTGCCGTCGTCCTCGATGGAGATCTCGGCGCCGGTCTCGTCCTGGATGGCGTTGATGGTCTGGCCCTTCGGGCCGATCACCATGCCGATCTTGTCCACCGGGATCTTGACGGTGGTGACCCGCGGCGCGTACTCCGACATCTCCGCCGGCGACTCGATCGCCTGCTTCATGACGCCGAGGATGGTCTGCCGGGCCTCGTTCGCCTGCTGGAGCGCGGCGGCGAGCACGTCCGACGGGATGCCGTTCAGCTTGGTGTCGAGCTGCAGCGCGGTGACGAACTCCGGCGTGCCGGCGACCTTGAAGTCCATGTCACCGAACGCGTCCTCGGCACCGAGGATGTCGGTCAGCGTCACGTACTGGGTCTTGCCGTCCACCTCGTCGGAGATGAGCCCCATCGCGATGCCGGCCACCGGCGCCTTGAGCGGCACACCGGCGGAGAGCAGCGCCAGGGTCGAGGCGCAGACCGAACCCATCGAGGTCGAGCCGTTCGAGCCGAGCGCCTCGGAGACCTGACGGATCGCGTACGGGAACTCCTCGCGCGACGGCAGCACCGGGATCAGGGCCCGCTCGGCGAGCGCGCCGTGGCCGATCTCGCGCCGCTTCGGCGAGCCCACCCGGCCGGTCTCACCGGTCGAGTACGGCGGGAAGTTGTAGTTGTGCATGTAGCGCTTGCGGTTCTCCGGGGAGAGGGTGTCCACCATCTGCTCCATGCGCAGCATGTTCAGCGTGGTGACGCCGAGGATCTGGGTCTCGCCCCGCTCGAACAGCGCCGAGCCGTGCACCCGCGGCAGCACGCCGACCTCGGCGGTCAGCGGACGGATGTCCCGCGGGCCGCGGCCGTCGATCCGGACCTGCTCGCGCAGCACCCGGGTGCGGACCTCGGACTTGGTCAGCGACCGGAAGGCGGCGCTGAGCTCCTTCTCGCGGCCCTCGAACCGGCCGCCGAGCTCCTCGGCGACCTTGGCCTTGATCCGGTCCAGGGCCTCCTCGCGGTCCGCCTTGCCGGCGATCTGCAGGGCCTCGGCCACCTCGGCGCGGGCCAGGTCGGCCACCGCCTGGTAGACGTCGTCCTGGTAGTCGAGGAAGACCGGGAACTCGGTGACCGGCTTCGCGGCCACCTCGGCCAGCTCGCTCTGCGCGCGGCACAGCTCACGGATCGCCGGCTTCGCGGCCTCCAGGCCGCTGGCCACGATCTCCTCGGTCGGCGCGGTGGCGCCGCCCGCGATCAGGGCGACCGCGTTCGGCGTGGCCTCGGCCTCGACCATCATGATCGCGACGTCGCCGTCCGGCAGGGTGCGGCCGGCCACGACCATGTCGAAGGTGGCCCGGGCCAGCTCCTCCAGGGTCGGGAAGGCGACCCACTGGCCGTCGACGTGCGCGACCCGGGTGGCCCCGATCGGGCCGGAGAACGGCAGGCCGGAGAGCTTGGTCGACATCGAGGCGGCGTTGATCGCCACGACGTCGTACGGGTGCTGCGGGTCGAGCGCGAGGACGGTCTCGACGACCTGGACCTCGTTGCGCAGGCCCTTGACGAACGACGGGCGCAGCGGCCGGTCGATCAGCCGGCAGGTGAGGATGGCGTCCTCGCTGGGACGACCCTCGCGGCGGAAGAACGAGCCGGGGATCCGGCCCGCGGCGTACATCCGCTCCTCGACGTCGACGGTCAGCGGGAAGAAGTCGAACTGCTCCTTCGGCTGCTTGCCGGCGGTGGTGGCGGAGAGGACCACCGTCTCGCCCAGCTGGGCGATGACGGAACCGGCGGCCTGGCGGGCCAGCCGGCCGGTCGAGAAGGTGATCTCACGGGTACCGAAGGACCCGTTGTCGATCACAGCGGTACGGGATTCGGTGCCGAGGTTGGTCTCGGTCATGTGCGGTGGTGCTCCTTCGCGTCGTGGGCCCACGACACCGGAGCTGCTCAGACGGCCGGTCTTCGATCGAAGCGCCCGGGTGACCGGCACGAGGCCGGGATTCCCGGGGGCCACTACCGGAGACCGGTACGCTGACCGGCTCCCTCTCGGGTGGTCGCGCGGCCCTGTTTTTCTGTGGTACCGAAGCGGGGGAGCGGCCGGTCGGCCACTCCCCCGTCACGTCATCGGCGCAGGCCGAGCCGCTCGATGAGCGACCGGTAGCGGTTGATGTCCTTCTTCTGGACGTAGTTGAGCAGCCGGCGGCGACGGCCGACCAGCAGCAGCAGCCCACGGCGGCTGTGGTGGTCGTGCTTGTGCACCTTCAGGTGCTCGGTGAGCTCCGCGATCCGCTTGGTGAGGACCGCGACCTGGACCTCCGGCGAACCGGTGTCGCCCTCGGCGGTCGCGTACTCCGTGCGGATCTTGGCCTTGGCTTCCTGGTCGAGCGCCATGTTCTCCCTGTTTCGATGGGTTGATCACTGGTGTCCGTCGGACCGGTCAGGAGACCGGAACGGACCGGCACCTCGCACCCGCGGCGTCGTGCAGGCACGCGAGGCCCCACGTCGGTCAGCCGACGTCTCCGCCAGACTACCAGCCCACACCGGTACGCCCGGTCAAGGGCGGCGATACGGCCCGTGCCGCGCTCAGCCGACCGCGCGCCGGGTCCGCTCCACGTCCTCGGCGATCTGCGCCACCAGCGGCTCGATCGCGTCGTAGCGACGCTGCTCCCGCAGGTGCGCGACGAAGTCCAGGGCCAGCCGCTCGCCGTACAGGTCGCCGGTGAAGTCCAGCGCGTACGCCTCCACCCGGCGCTCCCGCCCGGAGAAGGTGGGGTTGGTGCCGATCGACACCGCGGCGGCCAGCGGCGCCGGGTGGCCCCGCCGGACCAGCCGGGCCGCGTACACCCCGTCGGCCGGGACCGCCGCGTACCGGTGGCAGAGCAGGTTGGCGGTGGGGTAACCCAGCTCACGGCCGCGCTGGTCGCCCCGGACCACCACACCCTCGACCCGGTGCGGGCGGCCCAGCGCGCCGGCCGCGGCACCCACGTCCCCGGCGTCGACGCAGGACCGGATGTACGTGGAGGAGAAGACCGTGCCGGCCTCGGCGACCAGCGGCGCGCCCTCCACCCCGAAGCCGAAGGTGCGGCCGAGCCGCTCCAGCAGGGCCACGTCCCCGGCCGCCCGGTGCCCGAAGCGGAAGTTGTCCCCCACCACGACCAGGGTGGCGTGCAGGTGCTCGACCAGGATGTCGTGCACGAACGCCTCGGCGGGCAGCCGGGAGAACTCCGGGGTGAACGGCACCACGCAGAGCACGTCCACACCGAGCGCCTCGATCAGCTCGGCCTTGCGGGCCGGCTCGGTGAGCACGGCCGGGTGCGAACCGGGGCGGACCACCTCGGCCGGGTGCGGGTCGAAGGTGACCACCACCGACTTCACGCCCAGCTCCCGGGCCCGGGACACGGCGTGCCCGATGGTCGCCTGATGCCCCTTGTGCACGCCGTCGAAGACGCCGATGGTGACGACCGACCGCCCCCAGCCACCGGGCGCCGCGTCGTACCCCCGCCACCGCTGCATGCCGCTCCTCCCCTGCTCTCCCGCGTCGCCCGCGGGCTCCTCCACCCGGCCGCGCGGCCGGCGGAACCCCGCCCCGCCGTCAGGCCGGGGCGAGCACGATCTCCGCGCGGGCCCGGCCGTCCCGCTCGCTGACGATAGCGATCACGCCGCCGGCCGGACCGAAGACGGCGTACGGCCCGGCGATGCCGGCCGGGTCGAGCGGGCCGCCGTGGGAGAGCACCTTCGCCTCGTCGGCGGTGGCGTCCCGGCGCGGGAAGTACCGGTCGGCGGCCGCGTCGAGCGGCAGGTTGACCACCTCGGGCGCGCGCTGTTCCAGCTCGTCGAGGGTGGCCGCCTCACCGAGGGTGAAGTTGCCCACCGCGGTCCGCCGCAGCGCGGTCAGGTGCCCGCCCACCCCGAGCGCCAGGCCCGCGTCCCGCGCCAGCGCCCGGATGTACGTCCCGGACGAGCAGGTCACGTCGACGTCGACGTCGACCACGTCGGGCTGGTCCCGCCGGATCGCCAGCACGTCGAGGCGGGAGACGGTGACCCGCCGGGCGGGAAGCTCGACGCTCTCCCCCTCGCGGACCCGCTTGTACGCCCGCTCACCGTTGACCTTGATGGCGCTGACCGCGCTCGGCACCTGGTCGATCTCGCCGGTCAGCGCGGCGAACGCCCGGTGGATCGACTCGTCGGTGACCGTGCCGGCCGGGGTGGTGGCGATCACGTCGCCCTCGGCGTCGTCGGTGACGGTGGCCTGCCCGAGCCGGACGGTGCCGGTGTAGCTCTTGCCGGCGCCGATCACGTAGGTCAGCAACCGGGTGGCCCGGCCGACGCCGATGACCAGCACACCGGTCGCCATCGGGTCGAGGGTGCCGCCGTGGCCGACCCGGCGGGTCTTCGCCAGCCGGCGGATCCGCGCCACCACGTCGTGCGACGTCATGCCGCCGGGCTTGTCCACCACGATCAGACCGTCAGTGCTCACGTGCGCCAAGCCTGCCAGACCCGGTGTTCGTCCGTGACAGGGCTCCCGCTCGGGACGATCGGGTGCGAAGATCACGCCGACCGCCGTCGTCACCCGAGCCTCCGGAGTCCCCGATGACCACCCCGCCGTCCCCCGAACACCGCGCCCGGGTCGACCTGCCCGACTGGATGCGGAACCCCGAGCCGCCCCGGCGGACGCTCGGGCGCCGGCTGTCGGAGCTGGTGGACGCCGCGCCGGCGCTGCGGGACGCGCGGCGTGCGGTGTGGCGGTGGCGGGACCACACCCGGTTCAGCGAGAAGCACCCGGTCGTCTCCGCGATCGTGTCGTTCATCGTGGTCGCCGTGGTGGCCACGCTGCTGGTCGGCGGCGCCCTGTACCTGTTCGGCCGAATGCTGGCCGGGGATCTCTGACCCCGCGGGGGCGCGGACGACGGCGGTCACCCGGAACGGGACAGCGCACGAACGTACCGGGTGCGAGGATCATGCGCCCCCCATTCCGCCCGGCTCCGGGACCGCACAGTGACTGACGAACAGCCGCCCACCACACCGGAACCGTCCGCGGTGGCCACCGGCGAGCCGGTGCGCCTGCCGTCCTGGATGCGGGAGCTCGACACCCCCCAGGAGCTGACCCCCGCCGAACGGCGCCGGCTCAACTGGGCGCGGCACCGCGGAAAGGTGCTCGTCGGCCTCGTCGCGGTGATGGCCCTGGCGCTGGTCGTGCTGCTGGGTTTGGGCGGCCACGCCCTCGTGGAGAGTGTCCGCACCGCCACGCCACCGTCGCCCTCGCCGGTGCCCACCAGCACGATCGGCGAGCCGCAGGATCACTTCGCGGACACCCCCGCCGCCGACTTCCCCGTCGGCGCGAAGGGCATCGTGCTGCCACCGGCCCGGGCCACGGGCCCGTTCACTGCCGGGCAGGTGCGCAGCACCTTGGAAGGGGTCCGGCGGGCGCTGATCGAAGCCCGGCTGGAAACCGCGATGCTGGTCGGCGACAACGAACCGTTCCTGGCCCTGCTGGCGAAGGACGCCCGCGCGGGCCTACTGCCGCAGTTCGCCGACAGCACCTTCTTGAGCTACGCGACCCGAATGGACTCCCGAACCGACTGGGAACGCGAGGTCCGGGTCTCCGGCACGATCACCTACCGCGCCACCGAGGACGCGGACGGGGTCCGCACCCTCGAGGTGACCACGCGCTTCGCCTGGGTATACGCCTTCGACATCTACCTCGGCAAGGCCGTGCCGCCGGGAGCCCACCTGGTGGTCATCCGCGACACGCAGGTCTGGGCCCTGCCCCATCCCGACGACGTTCGGGCGTCCGCGCGTGGCCTGTGGCTGGACTCCGCCGAGGCCAGTTCCTGGAACGCCGACTGCTCGAAGATCAAGGACGGCTTCATCGACCTGAAACGCTGGTTCCCGGGTAATGGCCGGCGGGGTTCGGACACGTCACCAGGGCTGGAGGAGATCTTCGACCCGGAACGGCCCAGCCGCGCCACCGAGTCCTGCTGAGCTCCGCCGGGCCGGCGCGGGTCGGATCGTCCCCGCCCCGGACGGTCAACGGACCGCGCCGACCACCGCCCACCCGCCGGAGCGCAGCCGCAGCAGCAGGGCGACCAGCCGGATCACGATGAACAGGGTGAGCCCGGCCCAGATCCCGCCGAGCCCGAGGCCCAGCCCGTACGCCAGCCAGACCGCCGGCAGGAAGCCGCCGAGCGCCGCGACGATGGTGAGGTTGCGCAGGTAGCGCACGTCGCCGGCGCCGATCAGCACCCCGTCGAGGGCGAACACCACCCCGGCCAGCGGCTGCATCGCCACGAACCAGGGCCAGGCGATCATCGCCTGGTCGCGTACCTGCGGGTCGGAGCTGAACCAGGACGGCACCACGCCCGCACCGGCCGCGATCAGCACCGCGAAGCCCACCCCGCAGACGCCGCCGAGCAGCGCGAACCGGCGGGCCAGGGCGCGGGCGCCGGCGTCGTCGCCCGCGCCGAGCGCCGCGCCGATGAGCGCCTGCGCGGCGATGGCCAGGGCGTCGAGCACCAGGGCGGTGAAGAACCACAGTTGCAGGGCGATCTGGTGGGCGCCGACGGCGGCGGCGCCGAAGCGGGCGGCGACCGCGGTGGCGGAGAGGAAGCTGGCCTGGAAGGCGACGCCGCGCACCAGCAGGTCCCGGCTGAGTACGAGTTGCTGGCGGATCAGCCGCGGCCGGGGTCGCAGGGAGACCCGTTCGCGCACCAGCGCGGCGGCGAAGAGCCCGCCGGAGAGGGTCTGCGCGACCGCGTTGGCGACCGCCGAGCCGACCAGGCCGAGCCCGGCGGGGTAGACCAGCAGCGGGCAGAGCAGCGCGGAGAGCAGGTTGGGCGCGAGCACGAAGACCAGCGGCCGGCGGGTGTCCTGGATGCCGCGCAGCCAGCCGTTGCCGGCGGCGGCCAGCAGCAGACCGGGAGCGCCGAGGGCCGCGATCCGCAGCCACTGCGCGGCGGCGCCGGCCACGTCGTCGCCACCACCGGCGAGGGTACGCGCCAACACCCCGCCACCGAGTTGCATGCCGACCGCCACCAGCACCCCGGCGCCGAGGGCGAGCCAGGATGCCTGGACGCCCTCGGCCACTGCGGCGGCCCGGTCGCCGGAGCCGAAGCGCCGGGCGGCCCGCCCGGTGATCCCGTACGCGAGGACGGTGCCGAGCCAGGCGGTCAGGGTCATCACGGTGCCGCCGACGGCCAGCGCGGCGAGCGGCACCCGGCCGAGGTGCCCGACCACGGCGGTGTCGACCAGCACGTAGAGCGGTTCGGCGGCGAGCACCACGAGGGCGGGCAGGGCGAGGGCGGCGATCCGGCGCGGTGGCGCGATCGCGGTGGTTTCGGCGGTGGCGGGCTGGCTCATCGCCGCCGATCCTGGCACGGTGCCGGTAAGGATCGCAATACCCTTGGGCGCTTACCTTGGGCGCTTACCTTGGGGGCAGCGCGACGGCACCGCCCGGTCGTACCCTGGGCCGGTGACCCTCCTCCTGCCCGACGGCGAGTTCAAGGCCTACCTCTTCGACTGCGACGGCACCATCGCCGACTCGATGCCCCTGCACCACGTCGCCTGGCAGCAGGCCCTCGGCGAGTGGGGCTGCGAGCTGCCCGAGGAACTCTTCTACGCCTGGGGCGGCCGGCCCCCCGCCGAGATCATCGCCACCCTCAACGAGCGGCACGGGCTGACCATGCCGGTAGCGACGGTCGACCACCGCCGGGAGGAGCTGTTCCAGGAGTTCCTGCCGCAGGTCACCGCCGTGCCGGAGGTACTGGCGCACATTGAGGACGCCCACGGCCGACTGCCCTTCGCGGTGGTCTCCGGCGGCGCCCGGGCGTCGGTCACCGCCTGCCTGACCGCCCTCGGCCTGCTCGACCGGTTCGACGTGCTGGTCTGCGCGGAGGACTACGCGCGCGCCAAGCCACACCCGGAGGCGTTCCTGCTCGCGGCCCGGCTCCTCGACGTGCCGGCGCGGTCCTGCCTGGTCTTCGAGGACGCCGACCTCGGCATCCAGGCCGCCACCGCCGCCGGCATGGCCTCGGTACGCGTCCCGTCGCCACGGCAACGGCGGACCACCGGCAACCGGTCGGCATAGCGGACCACCGGCAACCGGTCGGCATGGGGGCGGCTGCGCGGTGCGCGGTGCGCGGCTGGGGCGGCGGTCAGCGCGCCGACAGCGTGCGCGGCCACCGGTGCACCTCTGCGCGGCTGCGCAGCCGGACCAGCGGCAGGTGTGGCGCGTGCGCGGCGCGGGCCGCGAGGACCCGGGGGCGGGAGTCCCGGGGATAGCGCCGCAGGTACCGCAGGAAGTCCAGGTCGAGGCGCTCGGGGCAGCCGTCGGGGAGGTCGTCGCGGCCGGCGGCGCGTGGGTCCCACCGGCGCCGCAGCACCCGGGCGAGGCAGAGCGGCCAGGGCAGGTCCACCAGCACCAGCAGGTCGGCCCGGGGCAGCCGCAGGTCGAGGGTGGCGCCGTAGTTGCCGTCCATCACCCAGCTCGGGCGGGCGGCGAGCGCGGCCACCTCGGCCCGGAAGTCCGCCTCGGCAGGGGCCGCCCAGCCCGGCCGCCAGTAGTGCCGGTCGAGGTGGATCAGCGGGAGGTCGAGCCGGCGGGCGACGGCGCGGGCCAGCGTGCTCTTACCGGCGCCGGAGCTACCGACGATCAGGATCCTGCGCACCGGGCGACGGTACCGGGCACGCCCGCCTGCCTGGGCGCTCGGACATCCGCCGGAAGGCGAAGTCCCCGAGAGCGACATGACGCTGCGTCATATTCATGACGCTGCGTCATACGGCTCCTCCGACCTTCCGGAGCCCGTGCCCGACACGCCAGCGGTCGGCGGCGGCACTTGGGCACCCGGCGGGAGGCCGGTCCGCTCGGCGGTGCGATTCGTCGGGCGGTGACCCCTGGCCGGTGCGGCGACGGCCGGAGGACGGGGCGCCGATCCGGTGACGTCGTCCCGTCAGGCGGTGACGTCGTCGTGCGATCCGAGGGGCGGTGACGTCGTCGACGTCGTCGACGCGGACGACGGCGGCGTCACCGCCGGTCGGCCAGCGTCACTGACGGGTGTCCATCGAGGTCTGCAGGGCGCGCCGCATCTGCTCGCGCGCCTCGTCGGTGCTCTCGGTCTTGGGCTTGGTCGCCATCTTCGGTCCCTTCCAGGGTGCGAGCCACCGTCAGCGGTGGCCCTACGGGCGGTCCTGCTGTGCGCCCGGCGTGCGGTCCGGGATTACCGGAGCGGCTCGCCTGGCAGCGTGAGCCCGGGTCGGTCTGACCCTGGAGGGAGGCGGCACCGGGTGTGGCACCACCGCCCACGACCTGCGTCGCGTCGCGTCGCGGGCCGATTCCCAAGTTAACGTTCACTTTCCACATGCTGCCCACTGTTCCCGAAATATGGGCGAACGAGCGTTCAGCGGGCCAGGAAGTGCCAGCCCAGCCACCACCAGAAGCCGAACAGCCCGATCCGCCCCACCGGCACCGGGCCGACCTCGTAGCGCATGACGTAGGCGCAGACGTCGCCGAGCGACGGGACCCGGGAGCCGGGACGGCGGGACGCCCACTCGACCACCGCGAAGAGCGCCAGCGCGGTGAGGAAGCCGCCGACGGCGAGGACCCGCATCATCGGCGTACCAACCCCCAGAACGCGGTCAGCCAGCCCAACCAGGCCGCCGAGCGGACCAGCTCGTCCTCCAGCATCGGATCGACCAGCCGGGAGAAGGTCGGGAACTCGTCACCCGCCGAGAGCACGAACGTGGCGCCCTCGAGGACGCCGAAGACCGCCACCGGGAGCACCCACCAGATCGCGCCGGGGCTCAACCGACGTGGCGGCGGTCGCCGGGGTACCCGGTTGCCGGAGCCGAGCCAGATCAGCGCCCCGCCGGTGCCCAGCGTCCAGAGGTTCGCCTGCGCCGAGAACGACGGCAACTGCCCGCCGACCAGGGAGAGGCAGGCCAGCACCGGCACGGTGACGATCGGCCGGTCCCACGCCCGCGGGGCCTCGACGACGAGCTCGTGCGGCTGCTCCATCCTCCGATTCTGCCCGCGCCCACCCGGGCGCGGGAAGACCCACACCCGCCGGGCCCGGCTCAGCCCCGGATCAGCGCGCCGTCGAGCTCGTCCCGGATCTGCCCGGCCACGTCGTCCCGGCCGCCCCGACCGGTGAAGCCGGCGGCGAAGCGGTGCCCGCCGCCGCCCAGCGCCATCGCCACCCGGCTGACGTCGACCGCGCCCTTGCTGCGCATGGAGACCGCCCACTCGTCGGCGGCGACCTGCTTCAGCACGCAGGCGACGTCCGCCTCGGCTGTGCACCGGACCGAGTCGATCAGCGCCTCCAGCACGTACGGCCGCTGGTCGTGCCGGGCCAGGTCGTCCAGGGTCGCGTACGTCCAGACCAGGCCGTGTCCGGCGGCGGCCGCCGGTTCCAGGGTGGCCCGGCCCAGCACCTCGCCGAAGAGCCGGACCGCGCCGAACGGCCGGGTGTCGAAGACCCGGCGGGAGATGTCGCCCGGCCGGATGCCGGTGGCCAGCAGCCGCGCCGCGAGCTGGTGCACCGCCGGGGTGGTGACCGCGAACCGGAACGAGCCGGTGTCCGTGGTCAACGCGACGTAGAGGCAGGTGGCGATCTCCGCGTCCAGCGGCACGTCGAGCCGGGCGAGGAGCTCCTCGGCGACCACCGAGGTCGCGGCGGCCGCCGGGTCGACCAGGTGGACGCCGCCGAAACCGGTGTTCGAGGCGTGGTGGTCGAGCACCAGCACCGGCACGCCGGCGTCCAGCCGGTCGACCAGCTCACCCAGCCGCGACTCGCTGGCCGCGTCGAAGCAGACCACCAGATCCGGATCCGGGTACGCCACGGTCGCCGGCACCAGCAGGTCGAGCCCCGGCAGCCAGCCCAGGCTCTCCGGCAGCTCCGGCGGCCCCGGGAAGGTGGCGTGGAGCTGTCGCATCCCGAGCCGGCGCAGGCCGAGGCCGAAGCCGAGCATGCTGCCCAGTGCGTCGCCGTCCGGGTTGACATGGCAGATCAGCAGCACCCGGGCGTCGGCGGGCAGCCCGCGTACCGCCGCGACCGCGGCGGCCCAGTCGGCCTCGGTGGGGCCGGCCGGGGCCGACCCGTCGAGCAGCCCGCCGGTAACGCCCGGGGCGCCGGTCACCGCCGGTCCGTCGCGGGCGGGACGTCCTCGCCGGTGTCGGCGTCGTCCTCGGTGTCCTCGTCCTCGTCCAGCTTGTACGGCTGGGCCTCGCCCGCGTACTTGGCCTGGGCGGCCAGCCGCTGCACCTCCGCATCGGCGTGCCGGGCCTGAGCGAGCAGGTCGTCGATCTGCTTGACCTGGTCCTGGACGTCGTCGAGGACGAAGGTCAGCGATGGCGAGTGGCGCAGCCCGAGGGCCTTGCCGACCGTGCTGCGCAGCATGCCCTTGGCGCTCTCCAGCGCGGCGGCGGTGCTGGCTTGCGCGGTCGCGTCACCGAGCACCGTGTAGAACACCGTGGCGTCGCGCAGATCGGCCGTGATCCGGGCGTCGGTGATGGTGATCATCCCGAGCCGGGGGTCCTTGATCTGGCTCCGCACCACCGACGCAACCAGTTCACGGATGCGTTCCGCGTGCCGGCGTACCTTGGCCGGATCCGTCATCTCCCCCACCTCCAGGGCATCCTGCTCCCGGCCGGAACGGCGGGCGCGGGGCGCCGCCGGGTCCGACCGCCCAACAACTCGAACATTACCCGGGCCCCCTGGCGGGTCGCGCGTCGCTGCCGGTGGCGGTCGACACCACCCGTCGCCGGTGTCCGCCGACGCCCCTCAGTCGTCCTCGCCATGGAGCCGGCGGCGGACCGACAACAGCTCGGCCTCGGGGCGGGCGGCCACCAGGCGTTCGCAGGCATCCAGCACCTCGCGGACGTGCGCCGCCTCGGCGGCCACCACGGCCACCCCGATCTCGGCCCGACCATGCAGGTCGAGCGCTCCCACCTCGGCGGCCGACACCTCGAAGCGGCGCAGCGCCGCCACGATCGGCCGTACATATGATCTCTTGGCCTTGAGCGACCGGGAGTCGCCCGGCAGCAGCAGGTCGAAGACCGCGGTTCCGGTGAACATCACCCCGGACGTTACGGACAGCCCCGGACATGATCAAGGGGTTTACGCCGTTCGGCGTAAACCCCTTGATCAGCGTGTCACCTCAGGATCAGGCGCGCGTCTTCTCCCGCATCTCGAAGGTCTCGATGATGTCGCCGGCCTGGACGTTGTTGTAACCAGCCAGGGTCAGACCACACTCGAAGCCCTCGCGGACCTCCGTGGCATCGTCCTTGAACCGCTTGAGCGAGCTGATCGTGAGGTTGTCCGCCACGACCGTCCCGTCTCGCAGCAGCCGCGCCTTTGCGTTGCGGCGGATGATGCCCGAGCGGACGATACAACCGGAGATGTTGCCGATCTTGGACGAGCGGAACACGTCGCGGATCTCCGCGGTGCCGAGCTCGACCTCCTCGTACTCCGGCTTGAGCAGGCCCTTGAGCGCCGCCTCGATCTCCTCGATGGCCTGGTAGATGACGGTGTAGTACCGGATCTCCACGCCCTCGCGGTCGGCCATCTCGCGGACCTTGTTGGAGGCCCGCACGTTGAAGCCGATGATCGTGACCGGCTCGGACGACGCGCTCGCGAGCATGACGTTGCTCTCGGTGATCGCGCCGACGCCCCGGTCGAGGACCTTGAGCTGGACCTCCTCGGGGATGTCGAGGTTGAACAGCGCGTCCTCGAGTGCCTCCACCGAACCGGAGACATCGCCCTTGAGGATGAGGTTGAGCGACGTCTTCTCGCCCTCCTTGAGCTGCTCCATGAGCGTCTCGAGGGTGGCCCGACCGCGGGAGTTGGCGAAGGACGCCGCCCGCCGCCGTGCCTGGCGCTGCTCGGCGATCTGCCGCACCGTACGGTCGTCCGCCGCGGCGAGGAACGTGTCACCCGCGCCGGGCGGCGCGGTCAGACCCAGCACCATGACCGGACGCGCCGGACCGGCCTCGCTGAGCTGGTTGCCGTTCTCGTCGAGCATGGCCCGGACCCGTCCGTGCGCCCCACCGGCGACGATCGAGTCGCCCGCCCGCAGGGTGCCCTTCTGGACCAGCACCGTCGCCACCGCACCGCGACCCTTGTCCAGGTGCGCCTCGATGGCCACACCCTGCGCCGGCCCGTCGATCGGAGCGGTCAGCTCCAGCGACGCGTCGGCGGTCAGCAGGACGGCCTCGAGGAGCTCCTCGATACCGATGCCCGGCTTCGCGGCCACGTTGACGAACATGGTCTCGCCGCCGTACTCCTCGGCGACCAGGCCGTACTCGGTCAGCTGCTGGCGGACCTTGTCCGGGTTCGCCTCCGGCTTGTCGACCTTGTTGACCGCGACCACGATCGGCACGTCGGCCGCCTTGGCGTGGTTCAACGCCTCGATCGTCTGCGGCATGACACCGTCGTCGGCCGCGACGACCAGGATCACGATGTCCGTGACCTGGGCACCACGGGCACGCATGGCGGTGAACGCCTCGTGACCCGGGGTGTCGATGAAGGTGACCGCCCGGTCCTCGCCCTCGTGCGGGACGTGGACCTGGTAGGCGCCGATGTGCTGGGTGATGCCACCCGCCTCGCCGGCCACCACGTTCGCCTTACGGATGGCGTCGAGCAGCTTGGTCTTACCGTGGTCGACGTGACCCATGACGGTCACCACCGGCGCACGGCTGACCAGACGCTCCTCGGCCACCTCCGCGTCGAGGTCGATGTTGAACTGCGCGAGCAGCTCGCGGTCCTCGTCCTCCGGGCTGACGATCTGCACGTCGAAACCGAGGTGCTCACCCAGCAGCTGCAGGGTCTCGTCAGAGCAGGACTGGGTCGCGGTGACCATCTCGCCCAGGTTGAACATCTCCTGGACCAGCGAACCCGGGTTGGCGTTGATCTTGTCGGCGAAGTCCGACAGCGAGGCGCCACGGGAGAGCCGGACGACCTGACCCTGACCCCGGGGAGCACCCGAGCTCATGGTCGGAGCCGACAGGTTGTCGAACTCCTGTCTGCGCTGCTTCTTGGACTTGCGACCGCGCGTCGGCCGGCCACCCGGACGCCCGAAGGCACCCGCGGCGCCACCGCCACGGCCACGACCGCCGCCACCGGGACGACCACCGCCACCGGCCGGGGCACCCGGACGGAAACCGCCACCCGGAGCACCAGTGCCGCCGCCACCGGGGCCACCGCGGTAGCCACCGCCACCGCCGGCACCGCCACCGGGACCGCCGCGGAAGCCACCGCCACCGCCGGCACCGCCACCGGGACCGCCGCGGAAACCACCGCCGCCGCCACCGGGACGACCGGCGCCGCCACCGGGACCACCACGACCGCCACCGGGGCCGCCGGGGCGACCCGTGGTCGGCCGCTGGCTCGGCATGGACGCCGGGCTGGGACGCGGCGGCATGGAGGCCGGGCTCGGCCGCGGCGGCATACCCGCCGGGCTGGGCCGCGGACCGCCCGCACCGGCGGCCGGGGGCCGCTGCTGCTGGCCACCCTGGATACCGAACGGGTTGTTACCGGCGCCGCGCGCCGGCGGACGACCGCCCGGTCGGGCACCCGGACCCGGGGTCGGGCCACCGGGACGACCGGCGGCCGGGCCCGGACGGACCGGGGCGGCGTTCGGGCCGGGACGCGGAGCCGGACCGGGACGGGGACCGCCCTCGGTCGGGGGCTCCCGGCGGACGTTCTCGCGCTGCTGCTGGCGGGCGGCCTGCGCGGCCTTGACCGCGGCCTCCTGCTCAGCCTTCAGCGCGGCGGCGCGGGCCTCGGCCGCCGCCACCTCGATGTCGTGCGCGCTCGCCGGCTTGGCGACCGGAGTCGCCGGCTGCGGCGGGCCGGGGACCGGGCCCTTGGGCTTCGGTCCAGGGGTCGGCGCGGTCGGCCGCCGGGGCGGCATCGGCTTCGCCGAGACCCGGGGGGCACCCGGGGTCGGGGACGGCGTCGGGGTCGGTGCCGGGCTCGGGGCGGCCGCCGGAGGGGCGGTCGGTGCCGAGGAACCACCGGCGGACGCGACGAAAGCGCCACGCAGACGTCGGGCGACGGGCGCCTCGACGGTGCTGGACGCGGACTTCACGAACTCGCCCATTTCCTTCAGCTTGGCGAGCACTGTCTTGCTCTCGACCCCGAGCTCTTTCGCAAGCTCGTGTACGCGGGCCTTACCTGCCACTGCACTCCTCACTCCGAGGTCGTGCGGGCAGTACCCGCAGCGACCTCACTCCTGCACTTGAAGCCTGGTCATTTCAGGGACTTCATCGTGTGCTCATGTCGGTCGTCCTACCCTGCTAGCGACCCTCGCCCGGTCGGGTTGACCGGACGTAGTGGTTGGCGCGTCGACGTACTCCGCGACGGCGCCGTGGTCGGGGACCCCGGTGATGCGCAGCGCACGCCCGAAGGCGCGACGCCGAACCGCCAGCGCGAAGCAGGCCGGATCCGGGTGCATGTTCGCTCCCCGACCCGGCAGGCTGCGGGTCGGATCGGGGCGGAGGCTGTGACCAGCCTCTTCACCGACCGCGACGACCCGCAACAATTCGCTGGCCGGCGCACGTCGCCGGCAACCCACACAGGTGCGCTCCGGCAGCGCGCGTCGTACCACTGGAGAAAGTCTACCCCTAGCTGCCCGAGATCGCGCCGCCCGGCTCCGGGACGTGATCAGCTCCGCCCCGGCCGGCCGTGCTCGTCTGCTCCGCGTCCGACCGGATGTCGATTCGCCAACCGGTCAAGCGGGCAGCAAGTCGGGCGTTCTGCCCTTCCCGACCGATGGCGAGCGAGAGCTGGAAGTCCGGAACGGTCACCCTGGCCGTCCGGCTGGCCAGGTCGACCACCTCGACCCGCAGCGCCTTGGCCGGGGAGAGGGCGTTGCCGACGAAGGTCGCCGGGTCGTCCGACCAGTCGATGATGTCGATCTTCTCGCCGTGCAGCTCGCTCATCACCGCGCGAACCCGCTGGCCCATCGGGCCGATGCAGGCGCCCTTGGCGTTCACGCCCTGGGTGGTGGAACGCACCGCGATCTTCGTACGGTGACCTGCCTCACGCGCGATCGCGCCGATCTCGACCGTGCCGTCGGCGATCTCCGGCACCTCCAGCGCGAAGAGCTTCTTGACCAGCGCCGGGTGGGACCGGGACAGGGTGATCTGCGGGCCGCGCATCCCCTTGGCCACGTGCACCACGACGCAGCGGATCCGCTCGCCGTGCGCGTACCGCTCGCCGGGCACCTGCTCCGACTGCGGCAGGACGCCCTCCAGCTTGCCGAGGTCGACGCTGACGATGCCCTTCTCGACCCGCGCCTCGTGCGCCTGCACCACCCCGGTGACCAGGTCACCCTCGCGGCCGACGTACTCGCCGAAGTGCACCTCGTCGGTGGCCTCCCGCAGTCGCTGGAGGATCACCTGCTTGGCGGTCATCGCCGCGATCCGGCCGAAGTCGTGCGGGGTGTCGTCCCACTCCCGCACCACGGTGCCGTCGTCGTCCAGTTCCTGCGCGTAGACCAGGGCGGCCCCGGTCTTGCGGTCGATCTCCACCCGGGCGTGCGACTCGGCGCCGTCGGTGTGCCGGTAGGCGGTCAGCAACGCGGTCTCGATCGCCGCGAGGATCGTGTCGAACGGGATCTCCCGCTCGCGCTCGAGTGCGCGCAGCGCCGCGAGGTCGATGTTCACCTCTCCTCGTCCTCCACATCATCTTCGTCGTCGTCGGTGTCTTCGCCGGCTTCGCCGGCCTCGTCCGCGCCGTCGAACTCGTCCGCCTCGTCGATCTCGTCGAGGCGGCTGAACTCGACCTGAACCCGACCGGGGCCCAGTTCGGCGTGGGAAAGCTCTGCGCGGCCGGAATCGATCTCCAGCACCACGCGTTCGTCGTCGGCCTCGATGATCCGGCCGGTGACCTGGCGGTCGCCCGTCGGCTGCGCGTCGCGCTGCGCCGGCAGGCCGGCGCCGCCCCGGACGGTCACCTTGACCAGCCGGCCGACGTTGCGCCGCCAGTGCCGGGGCAGGGTCAGCGGCCGGTCCACGCCCGGCGAGCTGACCTCGAGCTGGTACTCGCCGGCCACGAGGTCGCCGCCGGCCTCCTCCGCCGCGTCCAGCGCCGCGGAGACCGCCCGGGAGACGTCCGCGACGGCGTCCAGGTTGATCCCGCCGTCGGCGTCGACGATCACGCGTACGACGTGCCGCCGGCCGGCCCGGGAGACGGAGAGGTCCTCCAGGTCGTAGCCCGCCTGGGTGATCACCGGTTCGATGACCTCGCGCAGCCGGTTCCGCCGCGCGGCGAGGTCGTTCCGGGGTGCGCCCGCACGGTCCCCGCCCCGCGGGCCGTCGGTACGACGGGGTCGACCCGCCGGCCCCGTCGGCCTGGTGGCACGGCCACGCTGCGTCATCTGCGCACCCTTCTCCTGGATCGGCGACGGCCCGGAAGGCCTGCACGCCGGCACGCCACCGGGGCGGACCCGCCGGTGGCTGCGCAGAGCGTAACGCGCCGCACGGGCAGCGGCCCGGGCGGCGCACCGACGCGGTGACCCACGTACCGGGGTGGATGGTGTTGACTTGTCCGGTGGCGATGGGCAGAACGACCAGGCACCCCGACGGATCGGGACGATCCAGGCGTTCGGTGCTGCGCGCGGGGGCGCTGCTGGCGGTGGGCGGCGCCGCCGTACCGCTGACCGGCTGTGATCTTTTCGACGGCGACGAGCCGGCCCCGCCACCCGACCCGCTCGAGCCGCTGGCCGGCGAGTCCGGCGAGCTGGCCGCCCGGCACCGCGCGGCGGTCGCCGCCGACCCGGGCCTGGCCGACCGGCTCACCCCGATCGCCGACGCGCACGCCGCGCACGCCGACGAGCTGCGGCGGCTGATCGGCCGGCCCGCGCCGTCGGGCTCCGCCGCGCCGGGCCCGAGCACGACCGCCGCCGACCGGGACACCCTGCTCGCCGATCTCCGCGCGGCGGAGCAGCGCGGCCGGGACAACGCCGTGCGGGCCTGCGCCACCGCTCCCGGGGAGCGGGCCGCCCTGCTCGGCTCGATCGCCGCCGCCCGGGCGACCCATCTGGAGGCGTTGAAGTGACGGCCCGCTCCGCGCCCGGCGACGCCCTCGCCGCCGCGCTCTCCGCCGAGTACGCGGCGATCTACGCCTACGGCCCGATCGGGGTACGCCTGACCGACGACGACCGGCGGGCCGCCCGCGCCGCCGAGGCCGCGCACCGGGCCCGGCGGGACGCGCTGGTGCTCCAGCTCAGCGCAAGCGGCGGCCAGGTGCCCGCCGACCGGGCCGGCTACGCGCTGCCCTTCCCGGTCACCGACCGGGCCAGCGCGCTGCGGCTGGCCGTACAGGTCGAGGAGCGGACGGCGGCGTACTGGCGGGCGGCGCTGCCGGCCACCACCGGCGCCGACCGGGCCAAGGCGCTCAATGCGCTGACCGACTGCGCCCTCCGCGCGACCCGGTGGCGGCGGACGGCCGGGGTCACCCCGATCACGGTGGCCTTCCCGGGCCGACCGAGCTGAGCGCCCGCCGGCCCGCTCCGGTTGCGGTACGCATACCAGGTATGCATACTCCGATGCCATGTCCATCCGTCACGGCCTGCTCGCCCTGCTCGAGCGTGGCCAGATGTACGGCTACCAGCTGCGGGCCGCGTTCGAGGAGTCGACCGGCTCGACCTGGCCGCTGAACATCGGGCAGGTGTACACCACCCTCAACCGGCTGGAGCGCGACGGACTGGTCCGTCCGCTGCCGGAGCACGAGGGCGGCCAGCGGCCGTACGAGATCACCGACGCCGGGCGGGCGGAGCTCACGCTCTGGTTCGCCACCCCGATCAGCCGCAACGACCGGCCCCGGGACGAGCTTTCGATCAAGCTGGCCCTGGCGCTGACCACCCCCGGCGTCGACGTCCGGGCCGTGGTGCAGACCCAGCGCAGCGCCACCATGCGCACGCTGCAGGAGTTGACCCGGTTGAAGTACGCCAGCGACCGGCCGGAGGACCTCCCCTGGCGGCTGGTGCTGGACGCGATGCTCTTCCAGACCGAGGCGGAGATCCGGTGGCTGGACCACTGCGAGACCACCCTGGTCCGGCACCGGCCGGCCGGCCCGCCGGCGGCCGGGGCGGGACCGGACCCGACGGCCGTGCCGGACCCGACGGCCCGCACCGACCAGGAAGCGCGGCGGTGACCGGAGCGGGGGGCGCGGTGCTCGACCTGCGCGACGTCCACCGCACCCACGGCAGCGGACCGGCCGCCGTGCACGCCCTGCGCGGGGTGAGCCTCACCGTCCACCCCGGCGAACTGGTGGCCGTGATGGGCCCCTCCGGCTCGGGGAAGTCCACCCTGCTCACCCTCGCCGGCGGGCTGGACCGGCCGACCGCCGGCGAGGTGCTGGTCGAGGGGGAGCCCCTCGGCTCGCTCGACCGGCGTGGGCTGGCCCGGCTGCGCCGCCGCCGGATCGGCTACGTCTTCCAGGACCTCAACCTGCTGGGCAGCCTCACCGCGGCGGAGAACGTCGCACTCCCGCTGGAACTCGACGGCGTCCGGGTACGACCGGCCCGGCGGGCGGCACTCGCCGCGCTGGACGAGGTGGGGCTGACCGGGCTGGGCGGGCGCTTCCCCGACCAGATGTCCGGTGGCCAGCAGCAACGGGTGGCGATCGCCCGGGCGCTGGTCGGCGAGCGGCGGCTGGTGCTGGCCGACGAGCCGACCGGGGCGCTGGACTCGCAGACCGGCGAGGCGGTGCTGCACCTGCTGCGCCGCCGGGTCGACGCCGGCGCCGCCGGGGTGCTGGTCACCCACGAGGCGCGGCACGCCGGCTGGGCGGACCGGGTGGTCTTCCTCCGCGACGGGGTCATGGTGGACTCGACGGCGCCGCTGGCCGGCGTCGAACAGTTGCTCTCCGGCAGCGGCCGGTGAACCGTCGGCTCGCCGCCACACTCGGCTCGTGGCGGGCCGCGCTGCGGATCGCCCGCCGGGAGGCGCGCCGGGCGCGCGGGCGTACGGCGCTGGTGCTGGCCATGATCGCCCTGCCGGTGCTGGCGCTGACCTTCGTCGCGGTCAGCTACGACATGTCGGACCTGACCCGGGCGGAACGCGTCGGCCAGCGGCTCGGCGACGCCGACGCCGAGCTGCGCTGGGTGGCGCAGGACGCGGTCGTCCAGGACGCCTGGGGGGAGAACGTGGTCCCTCGCCGCGGCGAGCTGGACGGGCGGGTCCGGCCGGCGACCGCGGCGGAGCTCACCGCGCTGCTGCCGCCGGGCAGCCGGGTCGAGCCGGTGCGCTGGTGGGTCCCCGTCGACCTGAGGGTCGGCGACCGGGTGGAGTCCTTCGGCGGCCGGGCGCTGGACCTGACCGCGCCGCTGCCCCGCTCGCTGGTACGGCTGCGGGCCGGCCGGGTGCCGGCCGGCCCGACCGAGATCGGGCTCAACCGGCACGCCCTGGACCTGACGGGCGCCCGGATCGGCGGCACGGTGAGCACCGCCGACGGCTCCCGCACGTACACCGTGACCGGGGAGCTCGAGTTCCCGGACGACCTGCGCGGCGTCGTCGCGCTGCATCCGGACGCCGCACCCCGCACCGTCGTCGAGTCGGACCAGAGCTGGCTGGTGGACCTGCCGGGCCCGCCCGACCAGGCGCTGGTCGGCCGGCTCAACGCGCACGGGGTCACGGTGAGTGCCCGCGCCCCGGTGCCCGGCGCGAGCCTCGCCCTGCCCGACCTCGACCGGACCGCCGGCCTCCCCGACGCGGAGCAGACCGGCACGGCGGTGCTGGTGGGCGGGCTGGGCCTGCTGGAGGTGGTGCTGCTGGTCGGGCCCGCCTTCGCGGTCGGCGTACGCCGGCGGCGCCGGGACCTGGCGCTGGTCGCGGTGGCCGGTGGCGACGCCGGGCACCTGCGCCGGATCGTGCTCGCCGACGGGCTGCTGCTGGGCGGCGCCGGCGCGGCGCTCGGCGTGCTGCTCGGCGTGGGCACCGCCGTCGCCGGCCGCCCGCTGGTCGAGCAGTACGTGATCGGCGCGCGGATGGGCGGGTACCGGTTCTTCCCGGCGGCGCTGGCGGCGATCGTGGCGGTCGCCGTGCTGGCCGGACTGCTCGCCGCGCTCGCCCCGGCCTGGACGGCCGCCCGGCAGGACGTGGTGGCCGGGCTCGCCGGCCGGCGCACCATGCCGCCGCACCGCCGCCGGTGGCTGGTCGCCGGAGTGGCCCTCACCCTGCTGGGCACGGCGACCGCCGCCGTGGGGGCGCAGCGGACCGGATCGGTGGTGATCCTGGCCGGGCTGGTCCTCGGCGAGCTGGGCCTGGTGTTCATCACCCCCACCCTGGTGGGGCTGCTGGCCCGGGCCGGGCGGGTGCTGCCGCTCGCGCCGAGGATCGCCGTCCGCGACGCCAGCCGCAACCGGTCCTCCGCCGCCCCGGCCATCTCGGCGGTGATGGCGGCGGTGGCCGGCAGCGTGGCCGTCGGGGTCTACGTGGCCAGCGACGAGGCCCGGAACCAGGCGCAGTGGCAGCCCGGCCTGCCCCCCGGTCACGTCCTGCTGCTGCGCGGGGATCCCGGGCACGGCCCGCTGCCTCCGCTGGCGGCGGTCGCCGAGCGGGTGCGCGCCGAGCTGTCCATGGACGCCGTCGCTCGGTACGACGTACCGGCCTGCGCACCGCCCCGCCGGGAGGAGGACGTCTGCTCGGTCACCCCGGTGCTGCCGCCCGAGCGGGCCTGCCCGTACCCGCCGGACCGGTTAAGTTCGGCCGCCGTCCGGCACCGGGCGCTGGCCGATCCGCGCTGCCGGCGTCCCACCCCGAACCCCGACGAGCCCTACCTGCCGGCGACGGTCGACGACGGGGCCGCCCTGTCCGGGCTCACCGGCGCTCCCCCGGCGGAGACGGCGTCGGCCGCGGCGGTGCTGCGCGGCGGCGGGGCGGTGGTGACCGACCCGCGGTACGTCGTCGACGGCCGGATCACCCTCACCGCCGGACGGGCCGGCGAATTGTCCGCGCCGGTACCGACCACGGTCACCGTCCCCGGTCACGTGCTGCGCGGCGGGCTCACCGCCGACCGGCTGGTGCTCTCTCCCGCCGCCGCCGCGCGGCTCGGCCTGGTCGCCGACCAGGTCGGGTACGTCGTCGACACCGCCGTCGCGCCCGGACCCGTCCAGCGGACCCGGCTGGCGGCCACGCTGCGCCCGCTCGCCCCGCTCATGGTCGAGGTCGGACCGGACGGACCGGACGGCGACCAACGCCCGCTGCTGCTCCTGCTCGCCATCGGCTCCGGCCTGATCACCCTCGGGGCGGCCGGGGTAGCCACCGGCCTCGCCGCCGCCGAGGGCCGGCGGGACCTCTCCACGCTGGCCGCCGTGGGCGCCAGCCCCCGGTTGCGCCGGATGCTCTCGCTCTGCCAGTCCGGGGTGATCGCGGTGCTCGGCTCCGTGCTGGGCATCGTGGCCGGCCTGGCCTCCGCGCTGATCATCCTGACCTCGGTCAACCGCCAGTACGCCGACAGCTGGCCGGTCGAGCCGCCGTACCCGGTGGTGGTGCCCTGGACGACGCTCGGCGTGCTGGTGGTGGTGCCGCTGGTGGCGATGCTCGGCGCCGGCCTGCTCACCCGCTCCCGGCTGGCGGTGGAACGCCGGCTCGACTGAGCACACCGCGCCCCGATCGACCAGAGCCGATCGGGGGTCCCCCTCGGGGCGGCGAATTGGCAGACTGTCGGCGTGTCCGTTCTGGGATCCCTCACCCGCCGACTCGGCCACCACGCCTGGTTCGGCGCCACCATGCGCCTGCTGGTCCCGGCCGACCGGGCGGTCGGCCGGCTCACCCGGGGCCGGGTGGTGGCGTTCGGTCTGGTGCCGTCGCTGGTCATCACCACCACCGGCCGCCGGTCCGGCCAGCCGCGCAGCAACCCGCTGCTCTACGTCCCCGACGGTGACGGTTACGTGGTGATCGGGTCCAACTGGGGCCAGCAGCACCAGCCGGGCTGGGCGATGAACCTGCTGGCCAAGCCGGAGGCGGAGGTGGACGTCAAGGGGCGGCGGATCCCGGTCCGCGCCGAGGTCGCCTCCGGCGCCGAACGGGAGCGGCTGTGGCAGCTGCTGGTCACCGAGTGGCCGGCGTACCGGACGTACGTCGAGCGGGCCGGCGGCCGGGAGATCCGCATCTTCCGGCTGGTCCCCACCGGCACCGAGCGCTCCTGACCGGCGGCCGGGCGCGGCGGGACGGGCCGGCGGGCCGGCGTGGCTAGGGTGGGAGGCGGCGACCCGGCCGGCGCGTGGCGGGCGGTGACGTCCACGGGCGGCCCGGCCCGGCGGGCGACGCGATCGCGGGACAGGGGTGGTACCCGGTGGACGGGAGCGGCACGGACCTGAGCACCGACCCGCACCTCGGCGATCCGCGGTGGCGGGTCGCGGAGCGGGTCGCCGAGGCGGCCCGGCAACGCTTCCCGGCGGACATCCTGGCGGTCGCGGTGCACGGTCCGCTGGCGCACGGCGACGACGACGGCGGCGGGGACGGTGAGGTCGGGCTGCTGCTGGTCACCTACCGTCCGGGCGGCGGGCCGGCGCCGTCGACCCGGCGGGTGGACGGGGTGCTGGTCGACCTCACCGTGGCCGGCGCCGAGGACTACCTGCGGCAGGCCCGCGCGCTCACCGCGCTCTGGCCGCTGACCGCCGACCGGTACGTCACCACCACCGCCCTGTACGACCCGACCGGCTGGCTGCGCACCCTGCGCGACGCGCACCTCGGCCGGCTGGCCCGGGCCCGGCCGGCGGAGTTCAGCACCGCGGCCCGGCAGGCCTGGTACCGGGGCTGCGCGGCGCACGCCCGGGCCGCCCGGCTGGCCGAGTGGTACGAGACGGACCAGGCGCTGCTGATGCTCGGGGAGGCCCGGCTGGCGGCGGCCACGGTGACCGGGTTGCTCACCCGCACCTACTTCCGGGACCCGGGCGACGCGGTCCGGCGTACCGGGCTGGCCGGGGCGGACATGACCGAGGTGGGCGCCGTGCTGGCCCGGCAGGCCGACGAGCTGACCGCCCGCGGCCGCCCCGTCGACGGCACCGTCGACGACCTCCTCACCCACTGACCGCCCTCATCCCCCGGCTGACCGCCCTCGTGCACGAAAAAGAGTGGCCATCCGAGGCGGAATGGCCACTCTTTCTCAGAAACCGCGACCGGGGCGGGTCAGCCGATGCCGCCCTGGATGCCGATCAGGGCGCCCACCAGGTAGGTGGCGGCAGCGGCGGCCGCACCGAGCAGGAGCTGCCGCAGGCCGCTGGTCCACCAGGGGCGGTAGGTGAACCTGGCGACCACCGCGCCGGCCACGAAGAGCCCCACCCCACCCAGGCCGAGCGCCAGCCAGAGGCTGGTGAAGCCGAGCAGGTAGGTCACCAGGGGCACCAGGGCCCCGATGGAGAAGCAGAGGAACGAGGAGATGGCCGCCGCCCACGGGCTCGGCTGCTCGTCGGGGTCGACGCCCAGCTCCTCCCGCACGTGCACCCGCAGCGCCTCCTCCGGGTTGCGGCGGACCGCCTCGGCGACCTGCGTGGCGAGGTCGCGGGGCAGACCCCGGGCCACCCAGGCGTCGGCCAGCTCGCGGGCCTCCGCCTCGGGGTGCCGTTCCAGCTCCCGCCGCTCCTTGGCCACCTCGGCGGCGACCTGCTCGTTGGCCGAGCGGACGCTGGTGTACTCCCCCAGCCCCATCGAGATGGCGCCGGCGACCAGGCCGGCGGTGCCGGTGAGCACGATGCTGCGCGGCGACACCCCGCCGCCGCCGACGCCGGCGATCAGGGCGATGTTGGTGACCAGGCCGTCCATCGCGCCGAAGACGGCGGGCCGCAGCCAGCCGCCGGACACGTCCGCGTGGTGCGCCTCGCGCAGCGCCGCCGGGGTCTCGGTCACGGCAGAGTGAGGATCTCGTAGCCGTCGTCGGTCACGACGATGGTGTGCTCGAACTGGGCCGTCCACTTCCGGTCCTTGGTGACCACGGTCCAGCCGTCGTCCCACATGTCGTACTGGTAGGTGCCGAGGGTGATCATCGGCTCGATGGTGAAGGTCATCCCCGGTTCCATCACCTCCGTCGGCCGCGGGTTGTCGTAGTGCGGCACGTAGAGACCGCTGTGGAACGCCTCGCCGATGCCGTGGCCGGTGAAGTCGCGGACCACCCCGTAGCCGAAGCGCTTGGCGTACGACTCGATGACCCGGCCGATCACGTTGATCTGCCGGCCGGGCTTGACCGCCTTGATGCCCCGCATCATCGCCTCGTGGGTGCGCTCGACCAGCAGCCGCGCCTCCTCGTCCACCTCGCCGACGCAGAAGGTGGCGTCGGTGTCGCCGTGCACCCCGTCGAGGTACGCCGTGACGTCGACGTTGATGATGTCGCCGTCCTGGAGCACCGTCGTGTCCGGGATGCCGTGGCAGATCACCTCGTTGAGGCTGGTGCAGCAGGACTTGGGGAAGCCCTTGTAGCCCAGCGTCGACGGGTAGGCGCCGTGGTCGACCAGGAACTCGTGCACCACCCGGTCGATCTCGTCGGTCGTCACGCCGGGCTTGCAGTGCTCACCCGCCAGCTGGGTCGCCTGGGCGGCCAGTCGGCCGGCGACCCGCATCTTCTCGACGGTCTCGGGAGTCTGCACGTGCGAGCCGCGCCACTCCTGTGGGCGCTTCTTGCCCACGTACTCCGGTCGGGCGATGTGGGCGGGTACCGCCCGCCACGGGGAGAGCGTGCCAGGGGTCAGCGGCGCACGGGCGTTCATGCGGACAGCCTATCGCCGATGCCCCGGTGACCCCCGCCACGGCCCGGCCGTCGGAGGTTGTTGCCGTGGCAAGTGTGCTGTGCCATTGTGACCTGGTGGATCAAGGGGGCGCACCTCCCGTCTTCTCCGCGAGCTCCGAGCTCGACGGAGGCCACCTCCGCGTCGTGGTCACCGGTGAGGTCGACATGGCCACCGCCGACACGATGCTCCGCACCGCGCTGCGCGAACCGGCCGACCAGGTCACCCTCGACCTGCGCGCGGTCAGCTTCTTCGACTCGGCCGCGATCCACGCCGTGGTCCAGCTCGCCCAGCGTTTCCCCACCACGCTGACCGTGCTCCCCTCCCACCAGGTGAGCCGGGTACTGGAGATCTCCGGCCTGGCCGAGCAGGACTGGCTGCACCGCGACTGACCACGCCCCGCCGCCGGGCGTCGGGGCCGCGGGCTCAGTCGCGCAGCCGCCGGCGCAGCGTCACCTCGGTCCCCGACGAGGTACGCGTCACCGTCAGCTCGCCCAGCGCCCGGATCAGCGACAGCCCCCGGCCCCGGAAGCCGGCCCCGGTGGACTCGCGCCACTTCCCGCTGTCGCGCACCGTCACCACCACCGTGCCGTCCTCGATGACCACCTCCACGCCGATGGTCGGCTCGGTCGGTGACACCGGGTGCTCGATGGCGTTCGCGGCGGCCTCGGAGACCGCCACGGTGAGGTCGAACAGGTCGTTCTCGTCGACGCCGTGCCCGCCGAGGAAGTCCTCCAGCCGCTTGCGCAGCACGCTGAGCCGGGTCGGGTCGGCGGGCAGCCGCAGCGCGAACCGGTTCAGCTCGGCGGCCTCCAGCGCCAGCACCGCCACGTCGTCGTGCCGATTCCGCTCGGCGACCCGCTCGACCACCGCGTCGATCAGGTCGGCCACGTGCTCGCCCCCGGTGCCCGCGTCGGCCCGCAGCTGCGCCAGTGCCGCGTCGATGCCGGAGTGCCGGTCCTCGATCAGCCCGTCGGTGTAGAGCAGCAACCGGGAGCCGGGGGCGATCTCGCCCTCGACGGTGCGGTAGGTGGTGCCGCTGAGCGCACCGATCGGCGGCCCGAGCGCCCGCTCGTGCAGGAACGCCACGTCGTCTCCTCGGATCAGCAGGGGGGACGGGTGCCCGGCGCTGGCGTAGCGCAGCCGACCGGTGCGCGGGGAGTACGCCAGGCACACCACCGTGGCGTACGACTGGCGCTCGGTCGAGCCGACCAGCCGGTTCAGCCGGGTCAGCGACTGGCCGGGGTCGAAGCCCTCCAGCAGGTACGCCCGCAGCGCGTTGCGCAGCTGGCCCATGGCCGCCGCCGCCCGGACGCCCTTGCCGACCACGTCGCCGATGACGAGCACCACCTCGTCGTCGGCCACGCCGATCACGTCGTACCAGTCGCCGCCGACCTCGACGTCGGTGCTGCCGGGCAGGTAGCGGCTGGCCACCACCGCGCCGGGCAGCTGGGGCAGCGAGCGCGGCAGCAGGCTGTGCTGGAGGGTGGTGGCGATCCGGTGTTCGGCCTCGTAGAGCTGGGCGTTCTCCAGCCGTACCCCGATCAGCCGGGCGAGTTGGGTGAGCGCGGCCTGCTCGGTGCCGTCGCCGTCGTGGCGCCAGACCCGCAGCTCGCCGAGCTGCGTGCCGGTGGTGCCGGTCAGCGGCAGGACGTGCGTGGGCTCGGGCCCGGTCGTCCCGCCGCCGTCCGCCTCGTAGCGGGCACCGGTGGTGCTGACCACCACCCGGGCCGCCTCGGCGAGGCTGAGCGCGTGCTGGGCGGCGACCTGCACCACGTCGGCGGTGGACCGGGCGGTGTTGACCGCGACCGCCGCGTCGGCCAGCGCCCGCAGCCGGCGGATGATCTGCCCGCGGAGCTGGCCCAGCTCGACGTTGGCCCGGACCCGGGCGATCAGCTCCTGGCCGGAGAAGGGCTTGGTGAGGTAGTCGTCCGCGCCGACCGAGAGCCCGGCGACCGCCTCGGCGGAGCCGGCCCGCGCGGAGAGCAGCACGATCGGCACGTGCCGGGTGCGCGGGTTGGCCCGCAGCGCGGTGACCAGGCCGAAGCCGTCCAGTCGGGGCATCATCACGTCGGTCAGCACCAGGTCGAACGGGGCGTCGACGGCCTGTTCCAGGGCGGCGACGCCGTCCGGCACCGCCACCACCTCGTACGACGGGCCGAGCAGCCGGGTGACGTGTTCGCGCAGGTCGGCGTTGTCGTCGGCGAGCAGGATCCGACCCCCCTCGCCCGCGCCCTCCACCTGCGGCGCGGTGTCCGGGTCGACGGCGGAGGTCCAGAGCGCGGTCTCGGCCATGTAGAGCGACGCCTGTCTCGGCCGGGGCGGCACCGGACCGGCGGGCGCCACCCGGTCGGACGGCAGGTGCGCGGAGCCGAACGGGACGGTCACCGCGAAGAGGCTGCCCTCGTCGACCCGGCTGTGCGCCTCCACCCGCCCGCCGTGCATCTCGGCCAGCTCGCGGACCAGCGCCAACCCGATGCCGGTGCCCTCGTGGGTGCGCGAGCGCACCCCCGGCACCCGGTGGAACCGTTCGAAGACGTGCGGCAGCTCCTCGGGGACGATGCCGACGCCGGTGTCGGCGACCTCCAGCCGGGCCATCCCGTCCACCGCGCGGATCCGGACCCGGATCTCACCGTCGAAGGTGAACTTCAGCGCGTTGGACACCAGGTTGAGGACGATCTTCTCCCACATGTCCCGGTCGACGAAGACCGGCGCGGACAGCGGTGGGCAGTCCACCACCAGGCGCAGCCCGGCCCGTGCCATGGCCGAGCGGAAGGTGCTGGTCAGCCGGGCGGTGTAGTCGGCCAGGTCGGTGGGCTCGTAGTGGGCGGCCAGCCGGCCCGATTCCAGCCGGGAGAAGTCCAGCACGGTGTTGACCAGCTTCAGCAGGCGCAGCGCGTTGCGGTGCATCACGGTCAACCGGTCGGTGTACGCCGGCGGCAGCTGGGGGTCGGCGAGCATGTCCTCCAGCGGGCCGAGGACCAGCGTCAGCGGGGTGCGGAACTCGTGGCTGACGTTGGCGAAGAAGTTGGTCTTGGCGCGGTCCAGCGCGGCCAGCTCGGCGGCGCGGGCCCGTTCCTGCTCGTACACCTGCTGCTGGCCGACCGCGCGGGAGATCTGCGCGGCGACCAGGTGGAGGAAGTCGCGGTAGTCGTCGCCGAGCGGCAGCAGCCGGGAGACGCCGACCACCAGCACCCCGGCGGGCTCGTTGGTCGCGGTGAGGGGCAGCAGCAGGGCCCGCCCGCCGGCCTGCGGCGGCACCGTGCCGAGGAGTTCGGTCACCTCGACGTCGTCGGCGCCCCCGCCGGCGGCGACCCGGTCGAGGATGGCCGGCGCCTCGGCGCGCACGGTCGCCGGGTCGACGCCGCTGGCCCCGGCAAGGTGGAGCCGGCCGTCGTCGTCGTAGAGGTGGATCAGGGCGAACGGCACGTCGGCGTGGTGCCCGTCCAGCACCGCGGCCGCGGTACGGCCCAGCTCCGCCGTGCTGCCCGCGTCGACGAGTCGGCTGCCCAGCTCGGCCAGGGCCCGCAGGCGGCGCTCGCCGACCACCCGGCCGGTGGTCTCGTTGACGAGGCAGAACACGCCCTGGACGGTGCCGTCGGCGCCCCGGACCGGGTCGTAGGAGACGTCGAAGTAGACCTGTTCCAGGAAGCCCTGCCGCTCGATCAGGAACGGGTGGTTCTCGCCCCGGTACGGCTCGCCGGTCAGCCGGACGGCGTCGAGCAGCGGACGGAGCACGTCCCAGGTCTCCACCCAGTGCTCCCGGGCGGGCTGGCCGATCACGTCGGGGTGCTTGTCGCCGATCGTGGGTCGGTAGGCGTCGTTGTAGAGGGCCAGCTGGTCCTCGCCCCAGAACAGCACCATCTGGGAGCGCGAGGCGAGCACCATGCTGACCGCGTGGCAGAGCGCTGGCGGCCAGGTGTCGGGAGTGCCGATCGGGGAGGCGGTCCAGTCGAACTCGCGCAGCCGCCGGCCCATCTCACCGCCGGCGGCGAAGGCGGCGGCGAGCAGCGGCGGAAGGGCGCGGTCCGCAGCACGCGAGGACCGACCCCGTCCGTCCTCGCCCACCTGGGCCGAGCTCATGAATCCTCCCCGCTCCGGCCGTTGCCACGACGCCTCGGCGATCGCCGGCCGCGACCCGCCTTCTACCCCGACGGATCAGCAACGTAACGCATCTTCCGGTTCGGGCGCTGGTTAGCCGGGTCTCATCCTGCCGTCATCGGCCGGACATCGCTCGTCGGGAGGGGGCAGCGCCGCTCCGGTGCCGTGCTCAGAAGACCGGCAGGCCGTCGATGCTGGCGGCGTTCTTCCTGCTCCGGTAGGCCGCCAGGTCCGCCGGGGTGCGTCGGGAGCCCCACTCGATCAGCAGGTCACGTTCGCCGCGGTAGTCCATCAACGGCACCGCGTACCCGCAGGAGTCACTGATCCGATCGACCTCGACCGTGACCACGGCCCGGACGGCGTGCGGGTCCGGCGGGTCGGGGAAGTCGGCGAGCAGCGCCGGGAAGCCCGGGTCGGTGAGCGGGGTGGCGACGCCCCGGCCGTGTAGCCGGACGATCTTGGGCGGGCCGGTGAAGGCGCAGAACATCATCGTGATCCGGCCGTTGTCGCGCAGGTGGGCGATGGTCTCCGCGCCGCTGCCGTGGTAATCCAGCCAGGCCACCCGGTGCGGGCCGAGGACGACGAACGTGCCCCGCATTCCCTTCGGCGAGACGTTGACGTGCCCGTCGGCGCCGGACGGCGCGGTGGCCACGAAGAAGAGCGGCTGGGCCTCGATGAACTCCCGCAGCCGCCCGTCGATCTCCGGATACTGCTTTCCCATGCCGCCATCCTGCCGACCCGGCCGGCCCGGCGGAACGCCCTTTCCCGTCAGCCGGAACGGGCGGCCCGGACCAGGGCGGTGATCGGACGCGGGTCGGCCTCGTTCTCCGGATGCCACTGCACGCCGAGCAGGAACCGCCGGCACGGGTCCTCCAGCGCCTCGGCCACGCCGTCGTCGGCCCAGCCGGTGACCGTGAGCCGCCCCGGGTCGGCCACCCCCTGGTGGTGGTACGAGTTGACCCGGCACACCCCGGCCATCACCGTCCCGGCCCGGCTTCCCGCCGCGAACCGGACCGGATGAGCGCCGTAGACGCCGGGGGCGGGGCGGTGGCCCTCGTGTCCGACCACGTCGGGCAGGTGCTGGTGCAGCCGCCCGCCGTGGGCCACCGCGAGCAGCTGCATGCCCCGGCACACCCCGAGCACCGGCAGGTCGGCGGCGAGCGCGGCGGCCAGCAGGGTCAGCTCACCGGAGTCCCGGTCCGGCCGGGCCTCCGTGCGCGGGTCGGGCGACGCGGCGTACCGCTCCGCGCCCACGTCGGCGCCGCCGGCCAGCAGCAGCCCGTCGAGCACCCCGACCACGTCGGCGTCCACGTCGTCCGGGGGCAGCACCACCGCCCGACCGCCGGCCGCGGCGACCGCCCGGACGTACGCCTGCGGCACCAGCGCGGCCGGCACGTCCCGCCACACGGCCCAGCCGGCCGGTTCGACGTACGAGGTGATGCCGATCAGCGGACGACGCACCGGGCCGACGCTCACCGGGCCGGCACCGTTCGCGACTGCGGGGCTCGCAGACCCGGCTCACTCCTCGCGCTCACAGTGGAGTGACGTACGCGCCGGTGATGCCGCCGTCCACCACGAACTGCGCGGCGGTCATGAACGACGAGTCGTCGCTGGCCAGGAAGGCCACCGCGGCGGCGATCTCCTCGGGTGCGCCGAACCGGCCCATCGGCACGTGCACCAGCCGGCGGACGGCCCGCTCCGGATCCTTCGCGAACAGCTCCAGCAGCAGCGGGGTGGCGACCGGGCCGGGGCAGAGCGCGTTGACCCGGATGCCCTCGCGGGCGAACTGCACGCCCAGCTCCCGGGTCATCGCCAGCACCCCGCCCTTGCTCGCGGTGTACGCGATCTGCGAGGTCGCCGCCCCCATCAACGCCACGAACGAGGCGGTGTTGATGATCGAACCCTTGCCCTGCCGCCGCATGTGCGGGATGACGTGCTTGCAGCAGAGATAGACGCTGGTGGTGTTGACCCGCAGCACCCGCTCCCAGGCGTCCAGCCCGGTCTCCAGGATCGAGTCGTCGTCCGGCGGTGAGATGCCGGCGTTGTTGAACGCCACGTCGACCCGTCCGTGCCGGGCGACGACCCCGCCGAAGAGTTCCCGGACGGCCGCCTCGTCGGCCACGTCGGTGAGGACGAACTCCCCGCCCACCTCCTCGGCGGCCCGCCGGCCGGCCTCGGTGTCGATGTCGACGCAGACCACCCGGGCCCCCTCGGCGGCGAACCGCCGCACGGTGGCCAGCCCGATCCCGCTGCCCGCCCCGGTCACCACGGCGACCCGGTCCGTCAGTCGTCCCTGCACGGTGCTCACTCCTCGGTGCTGATGAAGACGTTCTTGACATCGGTGAAGGCGTGCAGGGCGTCCGGGCCCAGCTCCCGGCCCAGCCCGGAGCGCTTCATGCCACCGAACGGGGTCCAGTAGCGCACGGAGGAGTGCGAGTTGACGCTGAGGTTGCCCGACTCCACGGCCCGCGCCATCCGCAGCGCCCGGCCGACGTCCCGGGTCCAGATCGAGCCGGAGAGGCCGTACTCGGTGTCGTTGGCGAGCCGGACCGCGTCGGCCTCGTCGTCGAACGGGAGCACCGAGACGACCGGGCCGAAGATCTCCTCCCGCCAGTGCCGGTCGGCCGGCGATTCGGCGAGCAGCACGGTCGGGGCGTACCAGAAGCCGGGGCCGTCGGGGCGGGAGCCGGTGAAGGCCACCTTCGCGCCGTCGACGTAGCCGCCGACCCGGTCGCGGTGGGCGGCGGAGATGAGCGGGCCCATCTCGGCGGTGTCCCGGGCCGGGTCCTCGACCCGCAGGGCGCGCACGGCCGGTTCGAGCAACTCCAGGAAGCAGTCGTACACCGGGCGCTGGACCAGGATCCGGGACCGGGCGCAGCAGTCCTGGCCGGCGTTGTCGAACACCGCGTACGGCGCGGTGGCGGCCGCCTTCTCCAGGTCGGCGTCGGCGAAGACCAGGTTGGCGGACTTGCCGCCGAGTTCCAGGGTGACCCGCTTCACCTGGGCGGCGCAGCCGGCCATGATCCGGGTGCCGACCTCGGTGGAGCCGGTGAAGCAGACCTTCCGGACGGCCGGGTGGGTGACGAACCGCTCGCCGACCACGCTGCCGGCGCCGGGCAGGACGGTGAACACGCCCTCCGGCAGCCCGGCCTCCAGGGCCAGCTCGGCCAGGCGCAGCGCGGTGAGCGGGGTCAGCTCGGCGGGCTTGAGCACCACGGTGTTGCCGGCGGCGAGGGCGGGGGCGAAGCCCCAGCCGGCGATGGGCATCGGGAAGTTCCACGGCACGATCACCCCGACCACGCCCAGCGGCTCGTGGAAGGTCACGTCCAGCCCGCCGGGCACCGGGATCTGCCGCCCGGTCAGCCGTTCCGGCGCGCCCGCGTAGTAGTCGAGCACGTCCCGGACGTTGCCCGCCTCCCAGCGCGCGTTGCCGATCGTGTGTCCGGAGTTGCGCACCTCCAGCCGCGCCAACTCCTCCAGGTGCGCGTCCACCACGCCGGCGAACCGCCGCAGCAGCCGCGCCCGGTCCCCCGGCGCCACGTCGCGCCACGTCTCGAAGGCAGCACCCGCCCGCGCGATCGCCGCGTCGGCCTCCCCGGCCGACGTGGCCGCCACCTCCGCCACGACCTCCCCCGTGGCCGGACTCCGCACCTCACTCACCCTCGCCACCCACCCTTCCCTCGCCGATCTCGCGGTTGCTGCCCGGACAGAAGCCGCTCATCGCCATGAACCAGGGGCGGAAAGTGCAAGATCGGCGAGGAGGGGCGGGATCAGAGGCGTTCGAAGCCACGTACCAGCTCCCAGTCGGTGACCGCGGCGTCGAAGGCGGCCAGCTCGACGCGGGCCTGGTTGGCGTAGTGGGCCTGGACCTCGTCGCCGAAGGCCGCGCGGGCGACCTCCGAGGACTCCCAGAGGGTGAGGGCGTCGCGCAGGGTGGCCGGCACCCGGGCGGCACGCCGGTCGTCGTACGCATTGCCGGTGCACTCCTCGCCCAGCTTCAGCTTGCGCTCGATGCCGTGCACCGCCCCCGCCACCAGGGCGGCGATCGCCAGGTAGGGATTCACGTCGGCGCCGGGCACCCGGTTCTCCACCCGCATGCCCTGCCCGTGCCCGACCAGCCGCAGCGCGCAGGTGCGGTTGTCGGTGCCCCAGCGCAGCGCGGTCGGGGCGAACGAGCCGGGCTGGTAGCGCTTGTAGGAGTTGACGTTCGGGGCGAAGAAGAGGCTCAGCTCCCGCATGGTGTCGAGCAGCCCGGCCAGCACCTGCTGCCCGACCGCGCTCAGGTGCGCCGGCCCGTCACCGAGCATGGCCGAGCGGCCGTCGGCGTCGCGCAGCGAGAAGTGGATGTGGCAGGAGTTGCCCTCCCGGGCGTTCGGCTTGGCCATGAAGGTGATCGACATGCCCTCCTGGGCGGCGATCTCCTTCGCCCCGTTCTTGTAGATGACGTGGTGGTCGGCGCAGGCCACCGCCTCGTCGTAGCGGAAGGCGATTTCGTGCTGGCCGAGATTGCACTCCCCCTTGGCGCTCTCCGGGGTCAACCCGGCGCCGGCCATCTCGGTGCGGATCCGGCGCAGCAACGGCTCCACCCGGGCGGTGCCGAGCAGCGAGTAGTCCACGTTGTACTGGTTGGCCGGGGTGAGGTCGCGGTAGCCGCGCCGCCAGGCCTCCTCGTACGAGTCACGGAAGAGCACGAACTCCAGCTCGGTGCCGGCGTACGCGGTGAGGCCGTGGGCGGCCAGCCGGTCGAGCTGGCGACGGAGGATCTGCCGGGGCGAGGCGACCACCGGGCCGGAGTCGTCCAGCCAGGCCAGGTCGGCGATGAGCAGGGCGCTGCCCGGCTGCCAGGGCACCCGGCGCAGGGTGTCGAAGTCGGGGACCATGGCGAAGTCGCCGTAGCCGCGTTCCCAGCTCGACATGGCGTACCCGTCGACGGTGTTCATGTCGACGTCCACGGCGAGCAGGTAGTTGCACCCCTCGCTGCCGCCGGCGACCACCTGGTCGAGGAAGAAGGGGGCGTGGAACCGTTTGCCCTGCAACCGGCCCTGCATGTCGACCAGGGCCAGCACCACCGTGTCGATCTCGCCCTCGGCGACGGCGACCCGGAGTTGTTCCAGCGTGAGCGGAGCTTTCCTCATCGGCTCGCCTCCATCACCAAGGTCTACTCGTCGATCCGATCACCGTCAATGCCCGCCCGACGGGCCCCGGCAAACGCGGGGCCCGCGGGCCGTGGTCAGGCCGGCTCGTCGGCGGGTGCGGCGTCCGTGGTGCGTTGCGCCGGCAGGTCGACGGTACGGCGGGGACCGGTGAACCACTTCCGGGCCGAGGCGTACCACCAGACGGCGACGCCGAGCAGCAGCCCGCCGACGGCGAGCGGCGCGTAGTTCACCGCCGACCAGCTGAAGTCGGCGTGCCCGGGCACCCCGGCGGGGACGATCGGCAGCACGAAGTAGACCGAGATGACGGCGATCTCGACGACCGCGATCCAGCCGAGCACCTTGTACTTCGGGCCGAGCGTCCACGGCCCGGGCTGGAACCGGTCCCCCATCCGCAGCCGCAGCGCGATCGGGATGACGAAGGACAGGTAGAGCCCGATCACCGCCACCGAGACCACCGCGTAGAAGGCGACCGGGATGCCGGAGGGGCTCTCGTAGAGGGCGGGAAGGGTGAGCACCAGACCGGCCACGGTGGCGCCGATGATGGCGTTGACCGGGGTGCCGTTGCGGTCGACCTTCGACCAGAGCCGCCAGCCCGGCACGGCCCGGTCCCGGCTGAACGCGTACGTCATCCGCGACATCGACGTCACGCAGCTCATCCCGCAGAAGAACTGGCCGATGGTGGAGATGATGATGACGGCCTTGAAGAAGAAGGGGGTGAGCGCCGTCTCGAAGATCGCCCCGGAGAACCCGCCGGCGGAGTTGATCGCCTCCACGTCGGTGGCGGCGAAGAGGAAGGCCAGCAGCAGAATCCAGCCGCCGACCGCCGAGTAGAAGATCGACCGCCAGAGCCCCTGGGCGGCGGCCTTCGAGGCGCCCCGGGTCTCCTCGGAGACGTGGGCGCAGGCGTCGAAGCCGGTGATCGTGTACTGGGTGAGCAGGAAGCCCAGCGGCAGCACGTAGAACCAGAAGGTGAGCCCGCCGGTGTCGCCGTCGCCGAACCCGGAGTTGTTGAACCGCTCGGTGAAGACGAACCGGAAGCTCTGGTGGTCGTCCGGGACGAGGAGCAGGATGGCCACCACGGCGGCCGCGCCGGCCACGTGCCACCAGACCGAGACGTTCTGGAGTACGTCGATGATCCGGTGCCCGAAGATGTTGATCAGCCCGTGCAGCGCCAGGATGATCACGAAGAGCAGGAATGCCTGGCGCAGCGTCCCTTCCCAGCCGTCGAAGAGCGCCGACAGGGTGAGGTTGAGGAAGGTCGCGCAGCCGTAGTCGACCGACGCGGTGACCGCGACCAGTCCGATCAGGTTGAGCCAGCCGGTGAACCAGCCGTGCACCGGGCGGCCCATCTTCGCCGCCCACCAGTAGATGCCGCCCGCGGTCGGGTACGCCGAGACCAGTTCCGCCAGGCAGAAGCCGATGATCAGGATGAACAGCGAGATCAGCGGCCAGCCCCAGCTGACGGCGACCGGGCCGCCGTTGTTCCAGGCCTGGCCGAAGGTGGTGAAGCAGCCGGCCAGGATCGAGATGATCGAGAACGAGATGGCGAAGTTGGAGAAGCCGCTCCACTTGCGATGCAACTCCTGCTGGTAACCGAGTTCGGCGAGCCGTCGGGCGTCGTCGTCCATCGGTTGCTCGGCGGTCGGCGCGGGCGTCGTGGCCACTGCACACCTCCTGGAGGTGGTCCCCGGTACGAGTGCGCCCGAGTCTCGTCCCGTCGATCACGCCGGTCAATCCACCGCGACGGCGGAACTCGCAAATTGCGTTGCCGGACAATCCGCCGTGGGCGCATGCTTTGGCCCGTGACCAGGCCCGCTCGCGACGGGTCTCCACCGGGCGCTCGGCAACGCCCGGTCCGCGGCGGCGCGGGGCGTCCACCTCTCTCTCACGTACGGCGTGCTCTGCCGTACCCGACGGACGCCCCACGCCGCCGCCTCTCCGCTAACGTGCGGCGATGACCGCTCCCCTCCGCCGGTACCGCACGGGACTCACCGACAGCAGCTGGTGGGACGGCTTCACGTTCCGGCCGGACGACATCGTGGTGAGCACCCCGTCGAAGTGCGGCACCACCTGGGCCCAGATGATCTGCGCGCTGCTGGTGCACGGCAGCGCCGAGCTGCCCGCCCCGCTCACCGTCCTGTCCCCCTGGCTGGACATGCGGCTGCGCCCGGCCCGGGAGGTGCGCGACGCCCTGGACCGGCAGACCCACCGCCGGATCATCAAGACGCACACCCCGCTCGACGGCCTGCCCGCCGCGCCCGGCGTGACGTACCTCGTGGTGGGGCGCGACCCGCGCGACGTCGCCGTGTCGATGAGCCACCACCGGGCCAACCTGGACGGCGCGGTGCTCGCCCGGCTCTTCGCCGCGGCCGGACCGGAGCCGGACGGGCCCCGGCAGCCGCGCCCGGCCGACCCGAGGCTGCGGCTGCTGGAATGGATCGACGAGGACCTGCCCGACACGGTCCGGCACCTGGCCGACGCCTGGGCGCGGCGCCACGAGGAGCAGGTCCTGCTGCTGCACTACGCCGACCTCTCCCGCGACCTGGCCGGTCGGATGCGGCTGGTCGCCGCCCGACTCGGCATCGAGGTACCGGAGGCGCGCTGGCCCGGTCTGGTCCGGGCGGCCACCTTCGGCGGGATGCGCGACCGGGCCGCCCAGCTCGTCCCGGACGAACGGCTCGGTCTTTTCGCCGACAGCGGGCGGTTCTTCCGCAGCGGCACGTCCGGGCAGTGGCGCCAGCTCCTCACCCCGGCCGACGAGGCCCACTACCAGCGGCGGCTGGCCGCCCTGGCCCCGGCGGACCTGCGGCACTGGCTGCACCACGGCAGCCTCGGGGAGGCGGAGCCGGCGGTCAGGTGAGCAGCAGGCCGGCCACCCAGAGGGCGGCCACGGTCAGGCCGGCGAGGAACTCCACCAGCATCGACAGGCCGGCCGCCTTGAGCGC
This sequence comes from Micromonospora lacuserhaii, assembly GCF_036902735.1. Classification (NCBI taxonomy): domain Bacteria; kingdom Bacillati; phylum Actinomycetota; class Actinomycetes; order Micromonosporales; family Micromonosporaceae; genus Micromonospora; species Micromonospora lacuserhaii. Next base: position 103,445 of record NZ_JBAKHO010000001.1, read on the forward strand.
CTGCACGGTCGCCGGCCAGGCCAGCTGGTTGCTGCCCAGCCGCAGCCGCTCCGCGCCCCACACCCCGCCGATGAAGCCCAGCACCAGCCCCACCACCGGGATCACGAAGAACCCGACCAGGCCCAGCACCCCGCCGGCGAGCAGGGACGACGTGGGCACCCCGGTCCGCTTCAGGTGCCGCCCCGGCCACAGGTACTTGACCACCGTGCCGCCGGCCGCGACCACGGTGGCCAGCAAGAGCACCGCCCAGCGGCCCGGGCCGGCGCCGCCGAAGAGCGCCCAGACCAGCACCCCGCCCCAGCACAGCGGCAGCGCCGGCAGGCCCGGCACCACCACCCCGGCCAGCCCGGCCAGGATGGCCAGGGCGGCGACCACCGAGACCGCCGCCTGAGAGTCCGTCAGGCTCACACCGCCACCCTTCGTCGCCGCCGGGCGGGCCGGGGGCCGCTCACGCCGCCGCCTCCCCGCGCAGCCGGCCGGTGATCTCCTCCGCCGGGACGGGCGCGCCGAACCAGCGGCCCTGACCGGTGTCGCAGCGCAGCGCCCGCAGCCGCTCGGCCTGCGCCTGCGTCTCCACCGCCTCGGCGGTGACCCAGAGCTCCAGCGCGTGCGCCAGCCGCACCAGCGCGTCCACGATCCGCTCGTCCCGGTGGTCGGCCGGGGCGTCGGAGTCGTCGGCGCGGATCCCCTCCACGAACGGGCCGGCCAGCTTCAGGCAGTGGATCGGCAACCGGCGCAGGTACGCCAGGTTCGAGTACCCGGTGCCGAAGTCGTCGATGGCCAGCCGTACGCCCAGCCCGGCGAGGCGTCGCAGCGACCGCAACGGTTCCCCGGCGGTGCCCATCACCGCGCTCTCGGTCAGCTCCAGCTGCAACAGCTCGGCCGGCAGGCCGGTACGGCTCAACACCGACGAGACGGTGTCCACGATGGCCGGATCGTCGGCCTGCCGGGCGGCCAGGTTGACGCTCACCACCAGCCGCGCCTCGGGGAACTCGCGATGCCAGGCCCGGGCGTCCCAGCAGGCCTGCCCGAGCACCCACTCGCCGAGCCGGACGATCAGGCCGGTCTCCTCGGCCAGCCCGATGAACTGGTCCGGCCCGATCAGGCCCAGCTCCGGATGGCACCAGCGGACCAGCGCCTCCACGGCCAGCATCGAGCCGTCCAGCAGCGACACGATCGGCTGGTAGTGCACCACGAACTCGCCCCGGTCCAGGGCGGCCGGCAGGCCGGCGGCGAGCGCCGAGCGGGCGATGTCGGCGGCGCTGCGCTCCGGGTCGTACACCGCCCACCGGCCACGGCCCTCCGCCTTCGCCCAGTAGAGGGTGGTGTCGGCGGCCTTCATGAGCTCGGAGACGTTGGTCTCCACCGCGGGGCACTCGACCACCCCGACGCTGGCGGACACGGCGAGCTGCTGGTCGCCGACGAGCACCGGGGCGGAGACCGCGGCGAGGGCCAGCTCGGCGACCCCCACCGCGTCGTCGATGCTCTCCCCGCCCCGGACCAGGATGACGAACTCGTCGCCGCCCATCCGCGCCACCAGGTGGCCCTGCCCGGCCACGCAGTCGGCGAGCCGGCGGGCGATGGTGACCAGCAGCCGGTCACCGAGGTCGTGGCCGAAGCTGTCGTTGACCGCCTTGAAGCCGTCCAGGTCCAGGAAGCAGACGCCGATCCGTTGCTCGGGGCCGGCGCTCTCGAAGAGCTGCCCCAGCGTCTCGAAGAACAGGGTGCGGTTGGGCAGGCCGGTGAGCGGGTCGTGCAGCGCCTGGAACCGCAGCCGTTGCTGGAGCTCGTACCGCTCGGTGATGTCCTCGATCATCGCCACGGTGAACCGGGGTCGGCCGTCGTCGTGCCGGATCAGCGACACCGCCAGGTCGGTCCAGACGATGCTGCCGTCCTTGCGGTGGTAGCGCTTCTCCACCCGGGCGGCGTCGTGCTTGCCCTCGATCAGCTCCTGGTAGAGCTCCCACATGCCGGCGGCGTCGTCGGTGTGGAACAGCGCCGCGACGTTGGTCTGCCGCAGCTCCTCGATCGTGTACCCGAGCATGTCGGCGAAGGCCTGGTTGACGTCGATGATCTGCCCGTCGATGCCGGCGATGCCGATCCCGATGGCCGCGCCGGTGAAGACGGCCCGGAACCGGGCCTCGCTGTCCCGCAGCGCCTGCTCGACGGCGTCCCGGGCCTGCCAGGCGGACCGGGCGATCCGCTCCTGCTGGGTGAACGTCCGGTCCCGCAGTGCGCGGGAGAATCCGGACGCGAGGGTGCCCTGCAACGCGGCGACCCGGTCGACGGCCTCGGGCAGGTCGGCCCGGGCGGGCAGCACCCGGGCCAGGAACCGCTCACCGAGGGCGCGGACCGACCAGTCCAGCACCCCGGGCTCGGTCAGGTGGGCCTGCACCAGCGCCCGACCCACGTCGTCTCCCGGCTGGGCCGAGAACTCCTCGGCCAGCAGGGCCTGGGCCAGCCGGACGGTGTGCCCGAGCAGCAGCCGCTCGGTCTCGTCCGCGCTGAGCGGGACGAAACCGAGCTGGCGCACCGCGCGGGCCCACTCCGCGGCGTACCCCTGGGCGCCCGGACGGCTGAAGTCGTCTCCACCGGGATCCGGGACGGCGGACATGTCGACTCAGCCGGCGGACCGGTCGTACCGGGCGACGCCGCCGAACGCCCCGAACCGCTCGGGGTGCTCGTCCACGTCGGACGGCGAGTCGGGCCGCCACAGCGGCATGTGCACCACCCCGGGCTCCAGGACCGTCCAGTCGCCGAAGAAGCCGGTGATCTCGGCGCGCGAGCGCAGCGTGATCTCGGTGGCGGTACGCGCCGAGAGCCGCTGCGCGTCGAGCATCTCCTGCGGCTGGTCCTCGAAGGTGGAGTGTGAGATGACCAGGAAGCTGCCCGGCACGGCGGCGGCCCGCAGGGCGGCCAGGATGTCGCCCGGCCGGTCGACGTCCGGAATGAAGTGCACCACCCCGGCGAGCAGGATGCCCACCGGGCGGTCGAAGTCGATCAGGCCGCTGGACCGGGCCTCGTCGAGGATCAGCTTCGGCTCGCGCAGGTCCGCCCGGATGGCGATGGCCCGGTCGTTGCCGGCCAGCAGTTCCCGGCTGTGCGCCACGGCCACCGGGTCGATGTCGACGTAGACGATCCGGGCCTGCGGGTTGGCGCCCTGGGCCACCTCGTGCACGTTGCCGACGGTGGGGATGCCGGAGCCGATGTCGAGGAACTGGTCGATGCCGGCGTCGAGCAGCACGCGGACCGCCCGGCGCAGGAACTCCCGGCCGGAGCGCATGGTGGCCGCCAGGTTCGGCGTCATGCTGGCGATCTGTTCGGCGAGCTGCCGGTCGATCTCGAAGTTGTGCGCACCGCCGAGGAAGTAGTCGTAGACCCGGGCCGCGCTGGGCCGGCTCAGGTCGATCTCGGCGGGAGTTCCGTCCGGCATCTGCATCTGCTTCGCCCCAGTTCGTCGCCGTGGGAGGGGACCGGTGAAACGGGGCGCGCGCGGGCACGCGGAAGCCGCACCGGCCGACCCGCGGATCGTGTCGTGGTGACCACTCTAGGCCCGTCCGCCCGGGCACGGGAGATCAGCTTTTCGAGCCCGGGCCGGGGAACCGGTACGGCGGCTGGCGGTGTCCCGATGAGCGGGACACCGCAGCCTCGCCGGAACGGCTCAGACCGCCGACTCCAGCAGCAGCGAGATGCCCTGGCCGACGCCGACGCACATGGTGGCCAGCGCCCGCCGGCCGCCCCGGCGGCGCAGCTCCAGCGCGGCGGTGAGCGCCAGCCGGGCGCCGCTGGCGCCGAGCGGGTGGCCGAGCGCGATGGCGCCGCCGTTGGGGTTGACGTGCTCGGCGTCCTCGGGCAGGCCCAGCTCGCGTAGGACCGCGACGCCCTGCGCGGCGAACGCCTCGTTCAGCTCGACCACGTCGATGTCACCGACCGACAGGCCGCGCCGGTCGAGCAGCTTGCGGGTGGCCGGCACCGGCCCGATCCCCATGATCCGGGGCGGTACGCCGGCCGCCGCGGCACCGCCGATCCGGGCGAGCGGGGTCAGCCCGTACCGGGACACGGCGGCCTCGGAGGCGACCAGCAGCGCGACGGCGCCGTCGTTCACGCCGGACGAGTTGCCGGCCGTCACCGTGCCACCGGCGCGGAACGGGGTGGGCAGCGCGGCGAGCTTCTCCAGCGAGGTCTCGCGGGGGTGCTCGTCGACCTCGACCAGCTTCGTCTCCCGCCGGCCGGCCGGCACGGTCACCGGCACGATCTCCTCGGCGAACCGGCCGTCGGCCTGCGCCTTGGCGGCCCGCTGCTGGGAGCGGAGCGCGAACTCGTCCTGGGCGGCCCGGTCGACGCCGTACTCGGCGGCGACGTTCTCCGCGGTCTCCGGCATCGAGTCGATGCCCCACCCCTGCTGCATCAACGGGTTGACCAGGCGCCAGCCGAGGGTGGTGTCGTACACCTCGGCGGTGCGGGAGAACGGCGTGGTCGCCTTGGGCATGACGAACGGGGCGCGGCTCATGCTCTCCACCCCGCCCGCGACGACCAGGTCGGCCTCGCCCGCCACGATGGAACGCGCGGCGGTGGCGAGGGCGTCCAGGCCGCTGCCGCAGAGCCGGTTGACCGTGCTGCCCGGAACCTCCTCGGGGAGGCCGGCCAGGAGCGCCGCCATCCGGGCCACGTTGCGGTTGTCCTCGCCGGCCTGGTTGGCGCAGCCGAGGATCACGTCGTCGGTGCGGGCCCAGTCGACCCCCGGGTGCCGGACCACCAGTTCGCGGATCACGTGCGCGGCGAGGTCGTCGGGGCGTACCCCGGCGAGGGCGCCGGCGTACCGGCCGATCGGGGTGCGAACTCCGGCCACGAGGTATGCCACGGTCATCGGCGCTGTCCTTCGGGGGTGGGAAGGGGCTGGCGGCGCCCGCCGGGTCACGGGGACGTCCGGCGCCAGGATATCCGCGCTCGCAGCGGTTAGGTTGGGGGCATGGCCCGGGCCCAGTTCAGCGCAGAGACCGCCGGCAGCGGCGCGTTCGTCCGCCAACCCAACCGGTTCACCGGTCGGGTCACCCCGCACTCCACCTCACCGGAGGGCGGCGGCCCCGACGACCAGGACCGTTGGCCGCTGGAGGCCGGCCGGTACCGGCTGATCTGGTGCCGCGCCTGCCCGTGGGCGCACCGGGCCCGGATCGTGCGCAGCCTGCTCGGGCTGGACGACGTCATCTCGCTGGGCACCGTCGACCCGATCCGGGACGAGCGGGGCTGGCGGTTCGCCCTCGACCCGGACGGCTTCGACCCGGTGCTCGGCATCGGCTTCCTCTCCGAGGCCTACCTGGCCACCGACCCGGACTACACCGGCCGGGTGACCGTGCCGGCGCTGGTGGACACCCGCACCGGCCGGGTGGTCACCAACGACTATCCGCAGCTGACCCTGGACCTCTCCACCGAGTGGCGGCGGTTCCACTCGCCCGGTGCGCCCGACCTCTACCCCGTCGAGCTGCGCCCGGAGATGGACGCGCTGATGGCGGAGATCCACCGGGACGTCAACAACGGCGTCTACCGGTGCGGCTTCGCCACCTCGCAGGAGGCGTACGACGAGGCGTACACGGCGCTCTTCGACCGGCTGGACGCGCTGTCGGAGCGGCTGGCCGGGCGGCGCTACCTGATGGGGGACGCGATCACCGAGGCGGACGTGCGGCTCTTCACCACGCTGGTCCGCTTCGACGTGGCGTACCACGGGCACTTCAAGTGCAACCGGCAGAAGCTGACCGAGCTGCCGGTGCTCTGGGCGTACGCCCGGGACCTGTTCCAGACGCCGGGCTTCGGCGACACGGTCGACTTCGACCACATCAAGCGGCACTACTACGGCACCCACCGCGAGATCAACCCGACCGGCATCGTGCCGCTCGGCCCGGACCTGCACGGCTGGACCACGCCGCACGGGCGTGGCTGAGGCCGCCACCACCGCCCGGGCCGCCGCGGCGTCGGCCGCCGCCGGCTGCGTGCTGTCCGGCACGGTCGCGGTGACCGTCGCCGTGGTCGCCGGTCCCGGTCCGGGTCTGACCGGGTACGTCAGCGAGGCCGGCATCACCGGCAGCGGGTACGCCCCGACGTACCGGATCGGGGTCTTCGCGCTGGCCGCGGCGCTGCTGCTGCTCGCCGGCGCGCTGCCCCCGGCGCTGCGGGTCGCCGCGGGACTGCTCGGCGCGGCCGGCCTGTGCACCCTGCTCTCCGGGGTGGTGACGTGCAGTGCGGGGTGCCCGCTGCCGCCGTTCGAGGCGGCCACGGTGGCGGACCTGGTGCACGGCGGGTCGAGCATCGCGGCGGTGGCGGCGATGGTCTTCGCGATGCTGGCGCTGCTCTTGTCGCCGGCGGCGGCGCCCGCGCTGCGCCGGGTCGCGGCCCTCGGCGTGACGCTGGCCCTGCCGCTCTCCGGCGCGATCGGGCTGGCGATGGTGACGGTGGGGCGCGGCGGCCTGGTGGGTGGCCTGGAACGGGTGCTGCTGGCGGTGGTCGCCGGCTGGGGGCTGGCCACGGCGACCGTGCTCGGCGTGGCTCAGGGCGTGACGAAGCGGTCAACGGGCGGGAAACGGGACCTGTAAGGAGCCTCACGCCTTCCGGTCCTTCCGGCTGTGGGTCGGCCGGGAGTAGCGTCGCCTCGCGATGACCAATGTCTGGCACCTGACCGTGCGCCTGTACGTCGACCTTCGACTGCAGGCCAGCGGCGTCTGTCCGGCGCAGCCGCTCTCCTGACCGCTGCCCCGTTCCGACCCCCAGACCTTGGACGCATCCTCATGGCTTCCGCCCTGCGCAAGATCCCCTTTTCCGTGCAGATCCTGCTCGGCCTCGTCCTCGGCGTGGCGCTCGGCTTCCTCGCCCGCGCCAACGACCTGAGCTGGCTGGCCAGCACCCTCGACACCGTCGGCGGCCTCTTCGTCCAGCTGCTCAAGCTGGCCGTCCCGCCGCTGGTCTTCACCGCCATCGTCGTCAGCGTGGTCAGCCTGCGCGGGGTGGCCAACGCCGCCCGGCTGGCGCTGAAGACGCTGCTCTGGTTCGGCATCACCGCGCTGATCGCGGTGAGCATCGGCATCGGCCTCGGCCTGCTCACCGACCCCGGCAAGGGCGTCACCCTGGACGTCGCCGGCGCCGCCGCGCCGAAGAAGACCGGCTCCTGGACCGACTTCCTCACCGGCATCGTGCCGACCAACCCGGTCGGCGCGTTCGTCGAGGGCAACGTGCTCCAGATCGTCTTCCTGGCCCTGGTGGTCGGCGCCGCCGCGCTGCTCGTCGGCCAGGCCGCCGAGCCGTTCGTCGAGTTCAACCGCTCGGTGCTCACCATCGTGCAGAAGGCGCTCTGGTGGGTGATCCGGCTCGCCCCGCTCGGCACCCTGGGCCTGATCGGCAACGCCGTCGCCTCGTACGGCTGGGACCTGCTGGCCCCGCTCGCGAAGTTCACCACCGCCGTCTACGTCGGCTGCGCGATCGTGCTCTTCGTGGTCTACCCGGTGCTGCTGGTGGCGGCCGGCCGGCTCAACCCGGTGCGCTTCTTCGCCGGCGCCTGGCCGGCCATCGAGCTGGCCTTCGTCTCCCGCTCCTCGGTGGGCACCATGCCGGTGACCCAGCGCTCGGTCGAGCGGCTCGGCGTCCCCCGCGAGTACGCCTCCTTCGCGGTGCCGTTCGGCGCCACCACGAAGATGGACGGCTGCGCGGCGATCTACCCCGCCCTGGCCGCGATCTTCGTGGCCCAGGTCTTCGGGGTGGACCTCGGCGTCACCGACTACCTGCTGATCGCCTTCGTCTCGGTGGTCGGCTCGGCCGCGACCGCCGGCCTGACCGGCGCGATCGTGATGCTCACCCTGACCCTGAGCACGCTGGGCCTGCCGCTGGCCGGCGCCGGTCTGCTGCTGGCCATCGACCCGATCCTGGACATGATCCGGACCGCCACCAACGTGGCCGGTCAGGCGCTGGTCCCGACCATCGTCGCCGCTCGCGAGGGCACCCTGGACCGGGCCGCGTACGACTCCGCCGGCCGGCGCGAACTGGTCGACGCCGACCAGACCGACCGCCCGGCCGAGCGGCTGGAGCCGGTCCCCGCCTGATCTCCCTCCGGGTGCGTTTCTTGTCGTGGGAGCGACAAGAAACGCACCCGGAACTGTTCGCCCGCCAGGCCCCGCCCCACCCCGCCCGTCTGCCGTCCCGGAGGATCACCCCCATGAGTGCCCTGTTCTCGCCGCTCGCCCTGCGCGCGGTCACCCTGCCCAACCGGGTCGCCATGGCGCCGATGTGCCAGTACAGCGCCGGCCCGGACGGACTGCCCACCGACTGGCACCGGGTGCACCTGGGCTCGCGCGCGATCGGCGGCGCGGGCCTGATCATCACGGAGGCCAGCGCGGTGGTCCCCGAGGGACGCATCAGCCCCCAGGACACCGGCCTCTGGTCCGACGCGCACGTCGACGCCTGGCGGCCGATCACCTCGTTCGTCGCCGCCCACGGCGCGGTGCCGGCGGTGCAGCTGGCGCACGCCGGTTTCAAGGCGTCCACCTTCCGGCCGTGGGAGCGGCAGCGGGGCGGGGTGCCGGACGCCGAGGGCGGCTGGACCCCGGTCGGCCCGGGCGCGGACCCGTTCCTGCCGGACTACCGCCGGCCGGCCGCGCTGGACGAGGCCGGCATCGCCCGGGTGGTCGCCGCGTTCGCCACCGCCGCCGGCCGGGCGCTGGACGCCGGCTTCGCCGCGGTGGAGATCCACGCCGCGCACGGCTACCTGCTGCACGAGTTCCTCTCCCCGCTGACCAACCACCGCACCGACTCCTACGGCGGCGACCGGACCGCCCGGATGCGGCTGACCCTGGAGGTGGCCCGGGCGGTCCGCGCGGCGGTCGGCGAGGACGTGCCGGTGCTGACCCGGATCTCGGCGACCGACTGGGTCGAGGGCGGCTGGACGGTGGAGGACAGCGTGGCGCTCGCCGCCGAGCTGGCCGGGGCCGGGGTGGACCTGGTGGACGCCTCCTCCGGCGGCGCCTCGGCCGCCGCGTCGATCCCGGTCGGCCCGGGCTACCAGGTGCCGCTGGCCGCCCGGATCCGCCGCGACGCCGGCGTGCTGACCGGCGCGGTCGGCCTGATCGTCGAGCCGGAGCAGGCCGAGGAGATCGTCGCGGGCGGCGAGGCGGACCTGGTGCTCCTGGGCCGTGAGCTGCTGCGCGACCCGTACTGGCCGCGCCGCGCCGCCGCCAAGCTCGGCGCCGAGCCGGACTGGCCCGCCCAGTACGCCCGCGCCTTCTGACCCACCCGCCCCGGCGGGGCCCGGCGCGAGCCGGGAACCGCCGGGGCGGTGGGCTCAGCCGGCCAGGTGCCCCCAGTCGTCCTCCAGGTCGCGCCAGGGGCCCTGGGCGGCGACCGTGCCGTCGCGGAGCACCACCACGTGGTCGGCCCGGACCAGCGCGGCCCGCTTCGACGTCGAGCCGACCACGGTCACCCCGTGCTCGCGCAGCGCCGCCCAGAGCGCCAGCTCGGTGGTGACGTCCAGCGCGGACGACACGTCGTCGGCCACCAGCAGCTCGGTACGCGGCGCGAGCGCCCGGGCCAGCGCCAGCCGCTGCAACTGGCCACCGGAGAGCCGGGTCCCCTTGTGGCCGATCAGCAGCCCGAGCCCGCCCCCGGCCGCCGCCAGGTCGTGCTCCAGCTGGGCGGTGGCGACCGCCCCGACGGCATCCACGTCGTGCCCGAGCGCGATGTTGTCGACCACCGTGCCGGAGAGCACCCGGGGCAGCTGCCCGACGTACCCGACCTGCTGCGGGCGCAGGAACATCTCCGGCTCGGTGACCGGCTCGGAGTTCCAGCGCAGCGTGCCGGTGTGGTGCACGATCCCCGCGAGGGCCCGCAGCAGCGAGGACTTGCCGGAGCCGACCGGCCCCACCACCAGCACCAGCTGCCCACGTTCCACGGTCAGGTCGACGTCCCGGACGGCGAGGGTGCCGTCGGTGTGCAGCGCCCCGAAGCCGGCCAGCTCCAGCCGGCGCAGCGGGTGCCGGGGGGCCGGCACCGGCGCGGGCGCCGTCCCGGCGGCGAGATCCACCCCGGGCACCTCCGCCGAGTACGCCCCGACCCCGCACATCGCCACCGTCCGCCGGGTCCAGACCCGCGCCGACGGGTAGTGCGAGACCAGCGAGGCCGTGGTCCAGGCGAACCAGCGGGCCGCCCCGAGCGTGGCGACCGCCACCAGCGTCGCCCCCGCGGAGAGCCCACCGGACAGGTACAGCGCCCACGCCCCGATCGGCAGCAGCCCGCTGACCAGCGACGGCGTGGACCGCGCCCAGACCTGCATGGAGATCTCCCGGCGCTGCCGGTCGCTGCGCACGATGTCCAGCCCGGCCAGGTGGTCCAGCACCGGGCGGGTGGCGCCGGCGAGCTTCACCGTCCGGGCCGCCGAGAGCGAGGAGACCAGCGCGGTGGCGAACGCCGCCCGCGCCTTCACCGTGCCCCGGGCGGAGCGCTCCAGCCGGGGACCGAAGAGCGTCGCGGCCAGCCCGGAGACCACCATCGTGCCGACGAAGAACAGCCCCGGCACCAGGCTGCCGGTCACCGCGGTCATGCTCACCAGCAGCGCCAACGCGATGAACTGGTCCACCAGGTTGTCGGCGAGCTGCACCACCCGCTCGGTGTCGCCGCTCTGGGCGACCACCTCGGCCGGGGTGTGCTCACTGACCCGGCGCGGGCCGGTCTGCCCGTGCACCAGCCGCAGGCTGATCCGCAGCATCTGCCGGATCCACCACTGCGGGAACCACAGGTTGGTGCAGTAGGGCAGCGGCAGCACCACCAGCAGCGCGGCGACGATGCCGAGTGCGGGCAGCCACGGGCTGCCGCCGTCGACCACGTCGGCCCAGAGCCAGGGCAGCACCGAACCGTCCAGGCCGAGCAGCAGCATGACGACGAACATGCCGACCGCGACCAGGCCGTAGCGCGGGTCGTTCAGCGCCAGGCGCAGGATCTCCCGCATGGTCCGCGCGGGCGGCGCGGGGGGCAGCGGCGGCGGGTCCGTCCTCGGTACGGCCACCGGCCGGGCGACCGGCGCCGCGGCCTCCGGCTCGGCGTCCCACTCCGCGCCCGGCGCGGGCAGCAGCTCCACCCCGCCGCGTCCCGCGCCCACCGGGGCGTACGCGGTCGCGTGGCTGGTGGCCAGCAGCTCGGCGAAGCGCTCCGACTCGCGCAGCGGGCCGGCCTCCAGCACCGCGCCGTCGGCCATCACCACCACCTCGTCGCAGCGGCGCACCGAGGAGAGCCGGTGCGCGATGACGATGCCGATCCGGTCGGCGAGCAGCCGTTCGGTGGCCTGGCGGACCCGCACCTCGGTGACCGGGTCGAGCCGGGCGGTGGCCTCGTCGAGGATCACCACGTGCGGGTCGCGGACCAGGATCCGGGCGAAGGCCACCAGCTGCTCCTGACCGGCGGAGAGGACGTGCCCGCCGTCGCCCAGCCGGGTGTCCACCCCGTCGGGCAGCTCGGCGATCCAGCCGGCCAGCCCCAGCTCCGCGAGCGCCCGGCCGGCGTCGTCGAGCAGGTCGGGGTCGAAGAGGGCGACGTTCTCGGCGAGGGTGCCGGCCAGGATCTCGGTGCGCTGCGGCACCACGGCGATCCACCGGCGCAGCCGCTCCACGTCGAGGTCGACCAGGTCGCTGTCGCCGAGGAAGACGGTGCCGCGTGGCACGTCCACCGCCCGGGTGAGCACCTTGGCCAGCGTCGACTTGCCCGACCCGGTCCGCCCGACCAGGGCGTACGACCGGCCGCGGGCGAAGGTGAGCCGGACGTCGCGCAGCGCGGGCCCCCGCTCGGCGTCCGAGGTGGACGGGTAGCGGAAGGTCAGCCCGCGGACGGTCAGGTCACCCTCGGCCGGGGCGGCACCGCCGCGGGGTTCCTGCCGGGCGTCGGAGAGCAGCTGCACCCGGGCCCACGCGCCGAGCGCGTACTGCAGGTGCGGCACCCAGCGGGCGATGTGTTCGACGGTGGCGCCGAAGGCGACGGCGAGCAGCCAGATCGCGGTCAGCCGGGCACCGTCCACCCGGCCGGTGGCCAGCGCCCAGGCGCCGCCGAGCACCACGCCGGCGATGCCGAGCCGGATGCCGCCCGCGGCGATGGTGGTGACCCGGGCCGACATCCGGAACACCCGGGTGCACCGGGCGATCACCTCGGCGGCGCGCCGGGCGTAGAGCCGCAGCACGTACGGCCGGGCCAGGCTGGTCCGGACGTCGTCCTGCCCGTGGACGGCCTCCTCCATCACCGCGGCGAGGTCCGACCAGGCCTCCTCCTCGGCCATCCGGGCCGGGCCGATCTGGGCGGTGGGGCGGCGCAGCGTCACCCCGAGCAGCGCGGTGAGCAGCACCATGCCGACGCCGGCCGGCCACCAGACGACGAGCGCGCTGACCGTGGCGAGCAGGCAGACGGCGAGCCCCTGGACCAGCCGTACGCCGGTGTTCCGCAGCTCGGAGGCGACCTGGTAGACGTCGTTGTCGATCCGGTCCAGCAGTTCGCCGACCGGGGTGGTCTCCAGGGTGGGCAGGTCCTGCCCGAGCGCCGTGCGGCAGAGCCGGCGCCGCACGTCGGCGGACCAGTCGGCGGTCAGGCCGGCCATCAGCAGCCCGATGACGAGGTCGCTGACCACCGCGATGACCAGCGCCACGACCAGCGCCACGAACCAACCGGCCGACCGGTGCACCAGGACGGGACCGGCCAGCGCCGAGGCGGCGGCCTGGCCGCCGGCGGCGAGGACGATCAGGAGGGTCACGACCGCCATCCGGTGTGGCGCGGTGGCCCAGAGATCTCGGAGCAGGCGCATTGGGACGGTCCTCCGGACTCGGGTGGCTGGGGCGGTGCCTCCAGCCTGGTCTTCCGGCCTCGACCGCTCAACGCATTTACCGCGCTCCGACGGGTGACGCGCGTCCCACCGCGCCGCCCGGCGCCGGCCGGGTCAGGTCTGGGCGACCCGGCGGACGATGCCGAGCAGCGCCTCCTGGACTTCCTCGATCGGCCGTTCCGGCTGGAAGACCAGCCAGTCCACGGCCACCACCAGGCCGACACCGAAGAGCGCCGAGGAGGCGGTCCGGACGTCCAGGTCGGCCGGCAGGTCGCCGCTGTCCACCCCGGCCCGGACGGTCTCCGCGATCACCTCGATCGCCTCCCCGCGCAGCAGCCGCAGGGTCTGCTGCCACTCGCGGTTGGTCCGCCACATCTCGGAGAGCAGCAGCTGGGCGAAGGCCCGGTAGCGGCGGATGTACTCCAGCTCGGCCCGGACCAGGGCGGCGAGCGCCTCGCGCGGGGGCAGCCCGTCCACGGCGGCCCGGAAGTCGGCGGTGAGCAGCCCGATCCCGTGCCGCAGCAGCTCCTCGAAGAGCACCGTCTTGGACTGGAAGTTGTAGTAGACGGTGCCCTTGGCCACCCCCGCCCGGGCCGCGATGTCGTCCACGGTGGTGGCGGAGAAGCCCTGCTCGGCGATGAGTTCCACCGCCGCCACGAAGAGACGCTGCCGGGTGTCCTCCCGCCGCCGCGACCGCCCGTCCGTCACTCGTCCTCCCCGTCCGCCCGTCCGGCACGCGCCGGTGGGGCGCGTGCCGGGGGTCGCCTGCTGCCGTGCCGCCGTTCGGCCCATCAGCATCCTCACATGGTCAGTTCGGGGTGCAGCTTCGCCGGGGTCATCCGGCGGGAGCGGCGGGCCGCGCCGATGGTCAGCAGCAGCGCGCCCACCCCGAAGGCGACCAGCACCAGCGCGCCGGTGACCACCGTGGTGGTCGGTCCGCCGTTGACGGTGTGCCGGAGCCCCTGCACCACGTACGACATCGGCAGCCAGGGGTGGACGGCCTGGAAGAAGCCGGGCGAGGTCTGCACCGGGTAGGTGCCGCCGGAGGAGGTGAGCTGCAGCATCAGCAGGGCCAGCGCGGCGAGCCGGCCGGCGGGGCCGAGCTGCGCCCCGAGCCACTGCATGATGGCGGTGAAGGCCAGCGAGGTGAGCGCCAGCAGCCCGAGGGTGGTGGCGGGGTGCACCGGGTCGAGGCCGAGCACCAGGGTCACCACGGTGAAGAGCACCCCGACCTGGGCCAGGCCGATCGCCGCGGCGGGCAGCCAGCCGGCGAGCGCGACCCGCCAGGCGGCCGCGTCGGACATCACGTGCCGCCGGTTGACCGGCCGCAACAGCATGTACGTGATCATCGCGCCGACCCAGAGGGCCAGGGCGAGGAAGTACGGGGCGAAGCCCACGCCGTACGAGGCGGCCGGGTGGTCCGAATGACGGTTCAGCGAGACCGGGTCACCGAGGATGCCGGAGCGGGCGGCCGCGTCGTCGTACCCGGGGATCTTCTTCTCCCCCGCGACGAGCCCGTCGGCGAGCTGGCCGGCGCCGCCCTCCAGCTTGGTCAGCCCGGCGGCGAGCTGGTCGCCGCCGCCGCTGAGCCGGGCCAGTCCACCGTCGAGGTCGCGGGCGCCGGTGGAGAGCTTGAACAGCGCGCCGCGCAGCTGGTCCGCTCCGTCGGCGGCGCCGCCCAGCCCGTCCCGCAGTTGGGCGTTGCCCTTCGCGATCCTGTCGATGGCGTCGGCGAGCTGGTGCACCTTGGCGTTGGCGCCGGCCACGTCGTCGGCGAGGTGCGGCGCGGCGGCGGCCACCTGGCGCGCGGCGGCGGCGACGTCCCGCATCTGCTTCTGCAGCGCGGCCAGGTCGGTGCGGTCGACGGTGGCGACCACGTCCTCGGCGGCGGCGACGGCCTTGTCGGCGGCCGCCCGGGCGGCGGTGACGTTCGGGTCGTCGGCCAGTTCGGGGTGGGCCGCGACGAGCGCGTCGAGGCGGTCGGAGACCTTCCTGGCCTGGGCGAGGACGTCGTCGGCCTGCTCGGGCAGGGTGTCGAGCCCGGTGGCCAGCGCGTCGGCGCCCTCGGCGATGACGGTGGCGGCCGTGCCGATCTCGCCGGCGTTCTTGCGCAGGAACGGCTCGGCCCGGTCGGCGAGGGCGTCCACCTTGTTGGCGGCGGCGCGGGTGGCGGTGGCGGCCTGGGCGCTGCCGTCGGCGAGCTGGGTGGCGCCGGTCCGGAGCTTGTCGAGGCCGTCGGCCAGCTTGTCGGCGCCCTGGGCGGTGCGGTCCAGCCCGTTCGCGAGCTGCCCGGCGCCGGCCTCGGCCTGGTCGAGGCCACCGGCGAGCTTGTCGGCGCCGTCCTGCGACCGGCCCACCCCGTCGGCGACCTGCCCGGCGCCGTCGGCGGCCCGGCCGGTCTCGGCCTTCAGGTCGGTGAAGCCGACCAGCATCTTGTCGAAGTACCCGCTGGCGGCGCTCTCCGCGGCGGCGGCCCGGATCTCGCTGAACGCCGAGCGGGCCAGCAGCCCGGAGAGGTAGTTGGTGGCGTCGTCGTTGACCACCTTCAGCTCGCCGCGCCGGGCCGGCCGGTCCGGCTCGGGGCTGGCCACCAGGTTGGCGGAGAAGTTCGCCGGGATGGAGAAGACCAGGTGGTAGCGGCCGCTGCGCAGGCCGGCGTCGGCGTCGTCGGGGTCGGTCACCGCCCAGCCGAAGACCTTGCGGTCGATCAGCTCGTCGGTGAGGTCCTGCCCGGCGTGCACCACGCTGCCGTCGCTCGCGGTGGCCGGCCGGTCGGCGTTGACCAGCGCCACCGGGATGCGGTTCATGTTCCCGTACGGATCCCAGAAGGCGTACAGGTAGAGGGCGCCGTAGAGCAGCGGGATGACGGTCAGCACGGCGAGCGCGGCGCGGGGCAGCCGGCCCCGGGTCATCCGGCGCAGCTCGAAGCGGGCGAGGCGGAAGACGCTCATCGGGTCACCTCAGAGTTGACGGTGTCGGGGGTGGCGGACGGGCGCTGGTCGGCGGGCGCGGGGGTGACGGCCGGCTCGGGCCCGGTCCGGGTGTCGGTGCCGGCGCGAGGGGTCGGCGCGGCCGGGAGGGTGAGATCGGTGCGGGCCGGCAGGCTGGGGTCGCCGAGCCGGTGCACGATCGCCCGGGTGCCGGGTTCGACGGCGCGGGCGCTGACGACCACCGCGTACCCCTGGTCGGCGAGGCGGCCCAGGGCGTCCCAGAGCCAGGCCCGCTCGGGGGCGTCGGAGCCGGCGTCGACGTCGTCGGCGACGATCAGCGCCGGCCCGCTGAGGGTGGCGAGGACCAGGCCGAGCACCTGCCGCTGCTGCGGGGTGAGGTCCCGGCCACGCAGGTCCGGGTCGAGGGGTGCCTCGGTGAAGCCGGCGCCGGCGATCGCGGCGGCGAAGGCGTCCCGCCGGTAGGCCCGGCGGGCCCGGACGGCGGCCACGGGCACCAGCTGGCGGCGGCGACGCGGCACCGGCCCGAGCAGCAGCAGCCGTTCCTGGATGTGCTCGGCGACGGTGAGCGCGGGGTCGGGCTCGTGCACCCCGGCGACCTGGCCGAGCGCTGCCGGCCCCCGGGTACGCAGGGAGCCGGTGTTGTGCGGGAACCGGCCGGCCAGCGCCAGCAGCAGGGAGGTCCGGCCGCTGCCGGGCGGCCCGGTCACCGCGTGCAGCTCACCCGCCTCGGCGAGCAGGTCGACGTCCCGGTACACCCAGCCCCGGCGGGTCCGCAGACCCAGCTCGTTGGCCTCGACGATCACCATGCGCCATCCCGACTTACTTAAACTGACCGGTCAGTATAAAAACATGCTCAGCATAGCGCCGGGCGTCCGGTTCGGGACAGCTGTGGGGCGTGATCCCCGCCATGGCCGGCGGGGCCGGCGGCTCAGAAAAGCACGGTGGCCAGGGTGCCGACCGGGCGGAAGCCGCAGCGCTCGTAGACCCGCCGGGCGGGCAGGTTGAAGTCGTTGACGTAGAGGCTGACCGTCGGGGCGACCCGGAGCAGCGCGTCGCGCACCACCCCTGCCATCGCCGCCGTGGCGATCCCCTTGCCCCGCCACTCCGGCGCCACCCAGACCCCCTGGATCTGCGCGGTCCGCCGGGTCACCACCGCCAGCTCGGCCTTGAAGACCACCCGGCCGTCCACGAACCGGGCGTACGCCCGACCGGCCCGGACCAGGTCGGCGACTCGCCGCCGGTATGCCCGGCCGCCGTCCTCGGTCAGCGGTGAGACGCCGACCTCCTCGGTGTACATGGCGACCGCGGCCGGGAAGAGCCGGTCGACCTCGCCGGCGCGCACCTGGCGCACCTCGGGGTCGGCGGCGACCTGCGGCAGCGCGTCGGCGGCCAGCAGCGGCTGGTTGGCCCGGACGTCCCGGGCCGGGCCCCAGTGGTCGGCGAGCCGGTCCCAGAGACCCAGCACCGCGTCGGCCCGCCCGACGATGGAGGAGCAGATCCGCTCCTCGGTGGCGAGCTGCTCGGCGAACGCGGCGACGGCCGACTCGGTGGCGAGCACCGGCGTCAGGTTGCCGCCGAGCCAGCAGATCGACTCCAGGCTGCGGCGGGCCCCGTAGCCGAGGATCCGCCCCTCGGCCCGCCACCAGGCCAGCCCGCGGGCGGCGACCCGCTCGGCGACCTGCGCGCCCGCGAAGGGGTCGAGGTCGAGCAGCCGCTCGACCGCACGGCGCTCCGACTCCCCCAGTTGGCGTACCGGCACCGTCAGCACGGCTACCAGCCTGCCAGATGAGCGGCGGGGTGCGCGGGCCGACCGGGTCAGACGGCCACCGGTTCCGCCACCGCCTCGGCCGACCGGGTCCGGGCCGCCCAGCGGACGACCGGGGGCACCAGCATGCCGAGCAGCAGGAACAGCCCGCCCAGCAGCAGCCAGCCCGGCGCGCCCCAGCCGACCGCGAGGGTGGTCACCACCACCGGGGCGATCATGCCGCCGAGCTGCATGCCCATTCCGTACGCCCCCTGGTACTGGCCCTGCGCGTGCGCCGGGGCGAGGCCGAAGGAGACTCCCCACCCGGCCGCCGCGTGCCACAGCTCGCCGACCACGTGCACGAACGCCCCGGCGAGCAGCAGCGCCACCGCCACCGGCGTGGGCACGCCGCCACTGGCGGCGAAGAGCGCGCAGGCGAGCGCGATGACCACACCGGCCCGTCGAGCGGATCGCGCCGCCCCGGTCAGCTCCTCGGTACCCCGCGAGGCGCGGACCTGGAAGACCACCACCATCACCGTGTTGACCAGCAGGCACGCCGAGACGAGCCAGCGCGGCGCGGTGGTGTGCCCGGCGATCCAGAGCGGCAGGGCGATGTTGATCAGCCCGAAGTGCATCGACATCAGCCCGTCGAGCACGGTGAAGGCCAGGAACGGGCGGTCCCGCAGCGCGATCAGCCGGGGCCCGTGCGCGGGCGCCGGCACGGGCGGGACCGGGGTGAGCCGGAGCAGGATCGCGGCCGCCACCAGGTAGGTGACGCAGTCGAGCAGGATGAGCGAGACGTAACCGGCCCGGGTGTCCGCGGCCAGCCCGACGCCGGCGACCACGGCGCCGACCGAGATCCCGACGTTGGTGACAGCGCGCAGCCAGGCCCGGGTGCGTACCCGCTGGTCGGCGGGGACGGCGCCGGCGATCAGCGCGCCCCGGGCGCCCCGGCTGGCCGCGTCCGCGACCGCCATCAGCACCCCGACCACCAGGAACGTCGGGAACGACCGGACCAGCACCAGGGCGGCGGTGAAGGCGCCGGAGGCGAGCAGGGCGGCGAGCTGGAGACCACGCGGGCCGTACCGGTCGGCGAGGTAGCCCATCGGCGCGCTCGCCACCAGGCTGACCAGCGCGGTCAGGGTGAGACCGAGGCCGACCTGGGCGACGGTCAGGCCGACCGAGCGGGTCAGGAAGAGCGCGCTGACGGTCAGCCAGGTGCCCCGGCCGACGGTGTTGACCAGGGTGGACAGGGCGAGGGTCCGGGCCGGGCCCGGTTCAGGAAGCAGGCGCACCCCGACACGCTAGCAAGACGTACGTACGGTTTTCTGCCCCGGTCGAGAACTTCCTTGTCGGTGATGCGTTGCCGATATATCGTTGATGCATCAGCGACAGTTCCAGGAAGGATCGGAAGATGGGATTCCACCACCAGTTCCACGCGATGCACGAGGCCCGTCGACGCGGCTTCGGCTTCCCGCCCGTACCGCCGGGCCCGCACGGGCCCGGCGGCTGGGGCGGCGGCCGGGGCGGACGCGGGCGCGGCCGGGGGCGCCGGCCCAACGTCCGGGGCGCCGTGCTGGCGCTGCTCACCGAGCGGCCGATGCACGGCTACGAGATGATCCAGGAGATCGACTCCCGGACCGGCGGGGCCTGGCGGCCCAGCCCCGGCTCGATCTACCCGACCCTCCAACTGCTGGAGGACGAGGGGGTCATCGCCGCGAGCACCGACCCGTCCGGCGGCGGGCGGAAGCGCTTCGGCCTGACCGACGCCGGCCGGGAGGAGGCGGCCACCGCGGCGCAGACCCCGCCCTGGGCCGAGTTCGCCGAGGGCACCGTCAACAGCTGGCACGACATCCGCGACGCCGGCGCCCAGGCGATGCACGCGCTGCGGCAGGTGATGATGACCGGCACCGACGACCAGCGCGAACGCGCCGCCCAGGTCCTCGACGAGACCCGCCGCAAGCTCTACGCCATCCTCGCCGAATCCGAGTGACCCGAGCGCGACCAGCCCTCGCACACGGAAAGAGTGGCCATTCCACGCGGAATGGCCACTCTTTCCATGAATGCGCGCCCTCACGGGCGGTGGGGGTCAGTGGACGGTGACGGTGGCGCCGGGGACGAGGTCGCGGAGTTCTTCGGGGATCTCCGCGCCCATCTCGTCGGCGATCCGCAGCGCCTCCTCGATCAGCGTCTCGACGATCTGCGCCTCGGGGACGGTCTTGACGACCTGGCCCTTGACGAAGATCTGGCCCTTGCCGTTGCCGGAGGCGACGCCGAGGTCGGCCTCGCGGGCCTCACCCGGACCGTTCACCACGCAACCCATGACGGCGACGCGCAGCGGCACCGGCAGCCCCTCCAGGCCGGCGGTGACCTCCTCGGCGAGCTTGTAGACGTCGACCTGGGCCCGACCACAGGACGGGCAGGAGACGATCTCCAGGCCGCGCTCGCGCAGGCCCAGCGACTCCAGGATCTGGTTGCCGACCTTGATCTCCTCGACCGGCGGGGCCGACAGCGACACCCGGATGGTGTCGCCGATCCCCTCGGCCAGCAGCGCGCCGAAGGCGACCGCCGACTTGATGGTGCCCTGGAACGCCGGGCCGGCCTCGGTCACGCCCAGGTGCAGCGGGTAGTCGCACTGCTCGGCGAGCTGCCGGTACGCCCGGATCATCACCACCGGGTCGTTGTGCTTGACCGAGATCTTGATGTCCCGGAAGCCGTGCTCCTCGAAGAGCGAGCACTCCCAGAGCGCCGACTCGACCAGCGCCTCGGCGGTGGCCTTGCCGTACTTGGCGAGCAGCCGCTTGTCCAGCGAGCCGGCGTTGACGCCGATCCGGATCGGCACGCCCGCGTCGCCGGCCGCCTTGGCGATCTCCTTGACCTTGTCGTCGAACTGGCGGATGTTGCCCGGGTTCACCCGGACGGCCGCGCAGCCGGCGTCGATCGCGGCGAAGACGTACTTCGGCTGGAAG
The DNA here is from genome assembly GCF_036902735.1 of Micromonospora lacuserhaii. Lineage (NCBI taxonomy): Bacteria > Bacillati > Actinomycetota > Actinomycetes > Micromonosporales > Micromonosporaceae > Micromonospora > Micromonospora lacuserhaii. The sequence goes on from NZ_JBAKHO010000001.1 coordinate 123,935, forward strand.
TGGATGTCGGCGATGACCGGGATCTGGGACTTCCTCGCGATCGCCGGCAGCGCCTCCACGTCGTCCTGGCTGGGCACGGCGACCCGGACGATCTGGCAGCCGGACGCGGTCAGCTCGGCGATCTGCTGGAGGGTGGCGTTGACGTCGGAGGTGAGGGTGGTGGTCATCGACTGCACCGAGACCGGGGCACCCCCACCGACCGGCACCGAGCCGACCATGATCTGGCGGCTGGCCCGGCGCGGGGCGAGCGGCGGGGGCGGTACGGCGGGCATACCGAGACTGACAGCGGTCACTTCAGGCACTCACCTTGAGAAGAGCGTGATCGGATTGATGATGTCCGCGGTGGCGGTGAGCAGCGTGAACGCGCCACCGACCAGGATCACCGCGTACGTGAGCGGCATGAGCTTCATGTAGTCCACCCGACCGGGGTCGCGGCGGCCGATCCGGGCGTACAGCCAGGAACGGGCCCGCTCGAACCAGGCGATGGCGATGTGGCCGCCGTCCAGGGGCAGCAGCGGCAGCAGGTTGAACACCCCGACGAAGAAGTTCAGCGAGATGAACAGCAAGGGCAGCATCTGCCAGAAGCCGTTCGCCAACGCCTCGCCGCCGAGCCGGCTGGCGCCGACCACGCTGATCGGGGTGTCCTTGTCCCGCTCGCCGCCGGTGACGGCGGTCCAGAGGGCGGGCACCTTCTCCGGGATCCGCTTCATCGCGTCGTAGGTGCCGACGGCGAGGTCCTTGGTGTAGCCGGCGGTGGCCGGGATCGCCTCGACCGGGCCGTACGTGACGGTGGCCGGCACGCCCGGCGGCAGCGACGGGCCGGCGACGCCGAGGGCGGAGACGGTCTTCGGCGCGCCGTTCGGGTCGTCCAGCGGCTTGCGCTGCACAGCGGCCAGCGTCACCTGGGCGTCGTTCTGCACGCCGTCGCGCTCGTAGCGGATAGTGGCCTTGCCCGGGGGCAGGTCGCGGACCTTCTTGACCAGCTCGGTGTAGTCGGCCACCGGCGTCCCGTTCACCGCGACGATCTTGTCGTCGTCGCGCAGCCCGGCCTGCCTCGCGGGGCTGGCCGGGTCACCGGGGGCGCACTCACGCTGCGCGTCGGTGGGGATGACGCAGTCCACGATCTTGACGTGCGCCGGCAGCGGGTTGGGGATGTCCTTGTTCGGCATCCCCACGAACATCGCGACGAGCCAGATGGCGACGATCGCGAGCGCGAAGTGGGTGACCGAGCCGGCGGACATCACGATCGTCCGCTTCCAGACCGGGTACCGCCACATCGCCCGGTGCTCGTCCTCGGGCTCGACGTCGTCGTCCTGCGGCGTCATCCCGACGATCTTGCAGAACCCGCCGAGCGGGATCGCCTTCACGCCGTACTCGGTCTCGCCGCGCCGGAACGACCAGAGCGTCGGACCGAAGCCGACGAAGTAACGGGTGACCTTCATCCCGAACGCCTTGGCGGTCAGCATGTGACCCGCCTCGTGCAGGCTCACCGAGATGAGGATCGCCAGGGCGATCGCGACCACCCCGAGCAGATAGAGCATCAGGCTTCCTTCCCCGACCCCGAGATGATCTCCTGCGCGTGTGCGCGCGCCCACGACTCCGCCGCGAGCACGTCCTCGACGGTACCTGGTTCGCCGAAATCGGGAGCCTCGTCGAGCACCCGCTCGAGGGTGTCGACGATGCCCAGGAACGGCAACCGGCCGGCGACGAACGCCTCGACGCACTCCTCGTTCGCCGCGTTGTAGATCGCCGGGCGGCAGCGACCAGTTTCGCCCGCCGCCTTGGCCAGCGCCACGGCGGGGAACGCGGCGTCGTCCAGCGGGGCGAACTCCCAGGTGTGGGCGGTGGTCCAGTCGACGGCGGAGGCGGCGTCGGCCACCCGGTCCGGCCAGCCGAGACCGAGCGCGATGGGCAGCCGCATGTCCGGCGGGCTGGCCTGGGCGAGGGTGGAGCCGTCGACGAACTCCACCATCGAGTGGATCACCGACTGCGGGTGCACCATCACGGTGATGTCGGCGTAGGGCACGTCGAAGAGCTCGTGCGCCTCGATCACCTCCAGCGCCTTGTTGACCATGGTGGCGGAGTTGATCGTGACGACCGGTCCCATGTTCCAGGTGGGGTGGGCCAGCGCCTGCTCGGGGGTGACCGCGGTCAGCTCGTCGCGTCGCCGACCCCGGAACGGCCCGCCACTGGCGGTCACGACCAGCCGGCGCACCTCGCCGCGCGTGCCGCCGCGCAGGCACTGCGCCAGCGCCGAGTGCTCGGAGTCGACCGGCACGATCTGCCCCGGCCGCGTCACCGCGGCCCGCACGAGCGGGCCGCCGGCGACGAGGGACTCCTTGTTGGCCAGGGCGAGGGTACGACCGGCGCGCAGCGCCGCGAGGGTCGGCGCGAGCCCCAGCGACCCCACCACCCCGTTGAGCACCACGTCACAGGGCCACTGCGCCAGCTCGGTCATCGCGTCCGGCCCGGCGACGATCTTCGGCAGCTTGAAGTCGCCGGTGGCCCAGCCGCGCCGGCTCGCCTCGGCGTAGAAGGCGAGCTGGAGGTCCTGCGCGGCGGTGGCCTTCGCCACCCCGACCGCCTCCACGCCCAGTTCGAGGGCCTGCGCGGCGAGCAGCTCGACGTTGCCGCCACCGGCGCCGAGCGCCACCACCCGGAACCGGTCCGGGTTGCGCTTCACGATGTCGATCGCCTGGGTGCCGATCGAACCAGTGGAACCGAGCAGAACCAGGTCGCGGGGAGCTGTCACGCGCCCATTCTGCCCCGCGCCCGCTGTACGCCCGCTGGGAGCCTCACACCTCGCCTCCCGCCTGCTCGGCGGGGGCCTCCTCGTCGAGGAGATCGGCCGGGTCGACGGAGAACTCGAACGGTTCCTTCATCAGGAAGGTCGCGCCGGCTGCGGCCGCGGAAACCGGGCGGTACTCCCCCTCGGCCAGCTCGTAGAGGGCCATGGCGGGGACCCGGTTGCGCAGGTCGACCCGGAGGAAGAACGGGACGCCGGCCGCGGCGTACTCGCGAGGGCGGTCGATCACGTCCTTGCGGCGGTTGCCCGGCGACACGATCTCGCCGAGCAGCACCGCCTGCCCGATGTCGATCGCGGCCCGCCCGCCGCCCGACGACCGGAGCACGGCGATGTCCGGGATGAAGAGATCCTTTCCTGAGATCAGGTTGATCTCCGGGTACACCCACAGACCGGCCCGTCTGGCAGCGCGGTGCAAGAGATACGGCAGTTCCCGCTCAACCGATTGGTGGTCGATACCGGCATGTGGTGTAACGATCACGCTTCCGCTCAGGACCTCGACCTTGGGACCGTTGGTCTCCGGCAACAAGTCGAGGGCGAGCTGGGCGGTCCAGGGCTCGTCGTGCCAGCGCAGCACGTCGAACGACGGTTCGGCCGGCTGCGGCGGCGGCTCGGGCGCGAAAGCGGCTTGGGCCATCAGGCTCACCCCCTCAGCGGAACATCCTGCTGGCAACCACCTAGCCGCGCTGCCCCTCCCCGCCAGCCGTCGCACACCCGGTGCGTCCCTCGGAACGCTCAGGTCCAGCACACATACGCCCGGCCGCGTGCTCTCGCCCACGCCGCGGCGTGCCGCATGGCCGACGACGTATGTCTGGGGGGTGGGCACTACCCTCCGTGACCATCCGGCAGGACGCTGGCCGGACCCGCGCCCGCAGGATCAGCGGGACCAGCAGTGCGGCGGGCGTCAGGCGTCGGCCCGGCGGACGAAGGTCTCCAGCACCTCTCCGCCGTACCACTCGGTGCGCCGGCCGAGGTGGGTCATGCCGAGCCGCCGGGCCACCGCCATCGACGGTTCGTTGCCGGGCGAGACGACCGCGTACACCTGCGGGGTGCCGGCGGCGAACTCGCGCTCCAGCACCGCCCGGGCCGCCTCGGTGGCGTACCCGTGGCCCCAGGAGTCGGGGTGCAGGTGCCATCCCACCTCGATGTCGGCGGTCTCGGTCACCCCGTCCGCGCCGGGCAGCGGCTTGAGGATCAGGGTTCCGGCGACCTGGCCGGTCTCCCGGACCTCCATCGCCCAGGTGCCGTACCGGCCGCCCTGGCCGGCGTGCCGTTTCCGCCAGATGGCCAGCCGGTCCAGGGCCTGGGCCGGGTCGGTCAGCGGCAGGCCGGACGCGGCCAGCCAGCGGGTGATCTCGGTACGGGAGTAGATGTCGAAGATCCGGCCCAGGTCGGCGGGCGAGTCGGTCCAGTCCCGCAGCCGCAGCCGCTCGGTGGTGAGCACGGTCATGTCGCGGGATCGTAATGCGTGCCCCGCCCCGGGAGGGGGAAGGAGACCGCGATGGGCGACGCATGGCAGCGCACGAAGCGGATCACCAGCGCCGCGCTCCGGCCGGTACGCGGTCGGGACCTCTCGCTGCACGCCGCCGCGATCACCTTCTACGGGGCGATCGCCGTGGTGCCCGTCGCACTGCTGGCGATCTGGCTGACCTCGCTGTTGGCCGGCGGCGAGCGGGTCCGCCGGCTCACCTCGTACGCCGTCGACACGCTGCCGAGCGCGATCGGCGCCCCCCGCGCGGTGGACGCGCTGGTCGCCGCCGGGGTGCAGTTGACCCCGCTGTTGGCGCTCGCCTCGCTGCTGCCCGCGTCGCTCTACGGCGAGGGGCTGCGTCGCGCGTTCGTCTCCGTCGCCACCCCGCCCAACCCGGACGAGTCGATGATCGGCTGGCGGGGCCGGTTGCTGCTGCTGCCGATCCTCGCCCCGGCGCCCGCGCTGCTGCTGTCGATCCTGATCGCGCTGCCCACCACCACCCGGCTGGTCCGCCAGGGAGGCTGGATCGGCGCGCTCGGCGTGGTCCTGTCGTTCCTGGGGGTGTGGCTGGTGCTCACCCCGGTGCTGATGTGGGTGTTCCGGGTGGTCGGGCCCGCCTCGCCGGACTGGTTGTCGACGCTGGCGGTGGGGTCGTTCACCGCGGCGAACCTCTCCGGCTTCCTGCACGGGTTCGTGCTGTTCTGCTCGCTGCCGCTGGACCTCGGCGCCCCGTTCGGCGGGTTCGACCCGATCGGCGGCGGTGTGGCGGTGCTGCTCTGGCTCTACCTGTTCCACGTGATCGTGCTCGCCGGCTACTCCGCCACCCTCGCCCTGTCCCGCTGGCGGGCCATCCGGGCGGCCGGCGCCTGACTCCCTCCCGCCGGACGGTCCGCGGCACTAGGCTGCCCGGGCATGAGCGAAGCGAGTGAGCTGCCCTCCCGCGCCGACGTGGTGATCGTCGGGTCCGGGCACAACGGGCTGGTGTCCGCGATCCTGCTGGCCCGGGCGGGGCTGGACGTCCTGATGCTGGAGGCCGCGGAGGTGATCGGCGGCGCGACCCGCACCGAGAACCCGTTCCCGAAGGTGCCCGAGCTGCGCCACTCCACCGGGTCGTACCTGCTCGGGCTGATGCCGCCGGAGCTGCTCGCCACCCTCGACGTGCGCATCCCGGTGCTGCGCCGCGACCCGCACTACTTCCTGCCCACCCCGGGCGGCCTCGGCTCGCCGTACCTCCTCTTCGGCAGCGACACCGCGGCCACCCGGCGGCAGCTCGCGGAGTTCTTCTCCCCCGCCGACGCGGCCGCCGACGACGCGCTCCAGGCCGAGCTGGCGCAGCTCCGCGCGGACCTGGCGCCGGCCTGGCTGGCCGAGCCGCTGCCGGTGGACCAGACCGCCGAACGGTACGTCCGCCCGGAGTTGCGGCAGGCCTTCGTCGACCTGGTCCGCGGTTCGGTCGCCGACTACCTGGCCCGCTTCGAGTTCCGCTCCGAGCTGCTGGTCAGCATGTACGCGGTCACCGACGGGCTCTCCGGGCTGAACGCCGGCCCGGACGACCCCGGCACCGGGCACAACTTCCTGGTGCACAACATGTGCCGGCTGCCGGGCGCGGACGGCACCTGGATGATCGCCGAGGGCGGCATGGGCACCGTCTCGCGGACCTTCGCCGATGCCGCCCGGTCCGCCGGGGCGAAAATCCTCACGGGTACGCCGGTCAGCGCGATCACCCTGGACGGCGGTGCGGCGAGCGGCGTGGTGCTGGCGGACGGGCGAGAGGTGGCCGCCCGGGTGGTGCTGGGCGCGTGCGACCCGTACCGGCTGATGGACCTGCTGCCCGATGGCGCGCTGCCGGCACCGCTCGGCGAGCGGATGGCGGCGGTCCGCCGCCCCGGCACGACGCTCAAGCTCAACCTGGCGCTGACCGGGCTGCCCCGCTTCTCCTGCCTGCCCGAGGGGGCGCCGAGCCCGTTCGGCTCCACCATCCACCTGCTCCCCGGCTCGGCCTCGCTGGTCGGGGCGGGCGGCGGTGAGTCGCCGATGGCCGCGCTGCGGGCCATGTGGGCGGACGTGCAGGCCGGGCGGCTGCCCGACGAGCCGACCATCGAGTGGTACCTGCACACCACCGTCGACCCGTCGCTCTCCGACCCGGCCGGGCACCACTCGTCGGCGCTCTTCGTCCAGTCGGTCCCGTACGAGCTGGCGGGCACCACCTGGGACGAGGCGCTCCCCGGCTACGTGTCGCGCCTGATCGAGATCTGCGAGCGGTACGCCCCCGGCACCGGTGACCTGATCGCCGACGCGGTACCGCTGCCGCCGCCCGGCATCGAGGCGCACTTCGGCATCAGCGGCGGGCACATCCACCACGTCGACAACACGGTCTCGTTCACCGACCGGATGCCGTACGCCACCGGCGTCGACGGCGTCTACGCGGGCAGCGCCGGCTGCCACCCCGCCGGCAGCGTCATCGGCGCCGCCGGCCACAACGCCGCCCGGCGCATCCTCACCGACCTCGGTCGCTGACCTCGCCGCCGGCCTCGGCGGGGGGCAGGTCGCCGGGGCGGCGGACGAGGGAGAGGCCGACGAGCAGCAGGTAGAGGAGCAGGCTGAGGATCGGGTCGACGAAGACGAAGGCGAAGGCGATCAGGTAGAGCAGCGGGCGCACCAGCAGTCGCCGCGAGACCGCCCGGGCCAGCTGGGGATCCAGGTCGGGGTGGAGCAGACGCCGCCGCCGAGCCCACCACCAGCTCAGGTTGAAGAAGAGCGACTCACCGAGCACGGTGCCGAGGTAGAGGGCGGCGGTCAGCCGCTGCTCGGTCGCGCTACCGCGCACGTTGTCCGAGAGCAGGTCGGCGGTGAACGGGATCGCGGCCACGAAGAGCAGCACGAGCAGGTTGAACACCAACAGCACCTGATCCACCCGGACCACGTACCGCCACATGTTGTGGTGGCCGAGCCAGATCTGGCCGGCGATTCCGAAGGTGATCACGTACGCCAGGTAGGACGGCCAGGCGTGGGCGAGGGCGTCGGGGAGCTCCCTCCCGCTCTCCCGGGCCGGGCCGTTTTGGAGCAGCTCGACGGCCATCACCGTCAGCACGACCGCGAAGACCCCGTCGCTGAACGTCTCCACCCGGGAGGCGCCCCGGGTCATCTCCCGGTCCCGCCCGTAGCGGTACTCCTTCTCCCCCGCGCCCGCCCCCGTCACGCCACCCCCCTTCCGACCTCATGGTCACCCGGCGGGAACGGCGTGCGTGAGGAAACTCAGCTGAGCGCCTCCCCGGCGGGGGCCGGAGTGTCCGCGTCCACCCGGTGGGCGCGGACCTTGTGGCCCACGCTGGTCAGGCAGCGGCCGCTGGGCAGGTCGAACTTCCAGCCGTGCAGCTGGCAGGTGAGCTGGTCGCCGTCGACGATGCCGAACCGGGTCAGGTCCGCCTTCAGGTGCGGGCAGCGGCGCTGCACCACCCAGTCGCCCAGGGTGATGTCCTCGGCGTCGCTGCTCCGCTCGTGCTCGTCGTACCAGCCCTCGGCGTACTGGAGACGCTCCTCGGACAGGCACTTGAAGAAGGCGTAGACGAACTCGTTGTACTGGCCGATCCGGGCCGCCGAGAAGCGGCAGGACAGGAAGAGCGAGTTGACCCAGTCCACCTCGCCGATGTGCAGCAGGTGCTCGATCAGCGCCCGCTCGGTCCGGAACCGGTAGCGGACCTTCTCGTCCGCGTATGGCCGGACCTCCTTGCCGGGGAAGTCCACCACGATCGACTCGACGCTCTCGCCGTCGTAGCCGACCAGGTCGAAGCGGACCGGGCCGCCGACGCCCTTGGCCAGGTAGATGGACTCGTCGAGCAGCGGCTCGATCCGGCGCTTCATCTCGCCGAGGACGTCCACCTCGGGGTGCCGCCAGGACGCCTTCTCCGCCTCGATGATCGGGCGCTTGCGCTCCCGCATCTCCTCCAGGTGCGCGACCTTGTTGGCGAAGAACTCCTGCACCGGCACCGGGTGGGTGGTGGTCGCGCCCTCCGTGGTCACCTCGGCGACGCTGCCCGGCAGCAGCACGATGCCGTTGGTGCCGCCGACCTTCGCGTACTCGGCGAGGAAGACCGACTGGTCGGGGAAGATGTTCCCCTCGTCGCCGTGGATGTCGTTGAACTGCCACAGGTCGTCGTCGAGGAAGCAGGGCGGGCCGGCGATCGGGAAGACGTGGTCGGCCTTCAGGTCGTCGATGTAGCGCCAGGTGCGGTCGAACTGCCGTTCCCGCTTCTGCTTGCCGAACGCGGTCTTCGCCGACTGCGGCAGCTCGTAGACCATCGGGTACCAGATCGCGCCGGAGAACTGGAGCAGGTGCGCGTGCACGTGGCCCAGCTCGGCGAAGACGCTCAGGTCGGTCGGACGGGCGTCATTCTGGTTGAGCAGCCGGACCCCGTCGTACTCCACCCAGAGCGAGGAGTCGCCGATCGGGCCGTCGGTCGGGCTGGTCAGCGCCTGAATCATGATCTTCAGGCCGCCGGGCAGCTCCACGACCTGCTCGTTCGGCGCCCTGAGGAACTTCGTGAAGCCCAGCTCCCGCAGCTCGTCCTCCATCTCCGAGGTGGGGAACTCGGGGAGCAGGACGGTGGCGTCCTTGGAGACGAACTCGCGCAGCTGCTTCGCGTCGAAGTGGTCCCGGTGCAGGTGCGACACGTACAGGTAGTCGACCTGGCCCAGCGCCTCCCAGTCGAGCAGGGAGTTGTCGGGAAACGGGAACCAGGAGGCGAAGTAGGCCGGATTGACCCACGGGTCGCACAGGATGCTGCCCGCGGCCGTGTCGATCCGCATGCTGGCATGTCCCGTACCGGTCACTCGCACCGCAGTCCCCCTCAAAACGACAATCAAGGTGTACGCCAGAACGCTACCGGAGGCAGTCTGACCACCGCCCCGCGACGCCGGTAGAGCGTTCCGGCCCACCCGAAGACAGGTCCAACGGCCCGGGCGCTCAGGCCCGGCTGAGCTCCGACCAGCTCCGCCGCTGCGGCGCGCTGGCACACCACTCGGTCATCAGCGCGGCCACCTCGGCTACCGGGGCGGCGAGGTGCACCGGCTGCCCCCCGGCCACCTGGTGCTCCCGGTCCTGGTGCACGGTGCCCTCGCTGCAGCAGGCGCAGAGCAGGCGGACCCCGCTGGCTGGCTCCGCCGCGTACCCCCGCGCCTCGAAGAGCTCCGTCAGCGCCCGGACGTCCTCCCGCGTTCCGGCCACCACCTCCACGGTCGTGGTCGGCAGGTCCGACGAGCGGAACAGCAGCAGCTCGTCGAAGACCGGGAAGGTCTGCCCGTCCACCGTCCGCTCGCCGTTGGGTGCGCCGTCGTGCACCACGACCTCACCGAACCGGCGGCCCGAATCCGGGGTGGGCACGTTCAGTACCCGGGCCCGGGTGGGGCAGAGCCGCCGCGCCCAGACCACCTCGCCGTTGGTCAGCCGGACCGGGGTGACCCCGAAGTCGGCCATGATCTCGCCCTCGCCGTCGGGCACGGTGAGACCGAAGTTCCGCCAGGCGTCCCGGGCGGTGGCCCAGTCCTCCAGGATCGTCGCCGCGATGCCGAGGTTCCAGAACGCCGGATCCTGGCTGTCCCCCTTCGCCCGGGCCGCCGCCTCCCGCCCCAGCTCGTACGCCTTCGGCCAGTTGCGGAGGAACTTGTGGGCCAACGCGGCGTCATACCACCACACGCCGGATGGCGGCAGGTCCGGGTGCCGGCGCACCAGCCGTTCCAACAGCTCGGCGGCGACCGGCCAGTCCTCCGCCTCCCACGCCTCGTACGCCGTCTTGAGCAGCTCACGGTCGTCGGCGCGGCTCATGCGCTCCCCCATCCGGTCGGACCCTGCGCCGGGCCTGGCACGGGGCGTGCCAGACTAACCGGAGATCCGATCGCGAGGGAAGGACCGACAGTGGCAGGAAGCGAGCCGGTAACCGCGCCAGATCAGCACAAGCCCGGGCACCGCAAGTCGGGGCGCATCGGCGCGGTGCTGTCGGCGGTGGTGTTGGTGGTCATGGCGCTCTGCGGCAACCACGAGGGCAGGGTCGAGGACATCTGGCTGATCGGGTTCGCCGTGGTGCTGCTGACCATCGTCGGGGCCGACGCGGTGCTGCGCCGAAACGGCCTGCGCTCCTGATCCGACCGGCGCACCGCGCGGGACATGCACGAGGGCCCGCCCCCGATCAGGGGGCGGGCCCTCGTGCGTACGGGGTCAGCGACCGAAGAGGATGTCCTGCACGTCCTTGAGCGCGGCGTCGACCTCGGCCTCGAAGTAACCGCCGGGCACCAGGCCGAAGCGCAGGGTGTCCAGGTCCTTCGGGTTCACCGGCATCGGGTTGCGCCCCTGCATGCCGCCGAGCAGGCTCTCGAAGAACCGGTCGACCTGGTCCGGGTCGTACCCGCTGCCGAAGCGGCGCACCTGGAAGCTGCGGCGGATCTGGTCGACCCGGTAGAGCTCACTGCCGGGCGGACCGGCCATCGGCGGGCCGACCATCGGCGGGCCACCGACCGGCGGGCCGGCCATCGGCGGCGGACCACCCATCGCCGGACCGCCCAGCGCCTGCGGCGGCGGACCGGCCGGGCCACGGCCACGCATGTCGCGCTCCCGCTCCGGCATCCGGATCTCGGCGGTCATGTCGGTCCGACCGTGCCGGCCGGCCTCGAAGCCGTCGAACCGCGGCTCCTCCTGGCCGTAGCCGCCCTGCTCCTGGCCGTAGCCCCCGGGCTCCTGCCCGTAGCCGCCCGGACCGGCGGGCAGCCCGCGCTGCGGCCCACCGTGACCCATCCCGCCCGGACCCATCGGCCCAGGCCCGCCGGGCCCGGCCGGGCCGCGCGGCGCGTCGTAGCCACCCCGGGGGGCGTCGTACCCGCCGGCGAACGCGCCGGTGGGCTCGTCGTAGCGGTTGCCGTAGCGGTCCGGCGGGCCGGCCTGGGCCGGCATCCCGCGCGGCGGGAGCGGCTGCGGCACAGGAGACAGCCCCCGGTGGTCGTCGCGCATCGGCGGGCCGAGCCGGTCGGCGCCGCGCGGGTCGCCCCCGCGGCCACCGAGGCCACCGCGCTCCTCAAGCTCGGCGAGCTGCCGCTCGACCCGGTCCAGGTGCAGGTCGACCTGCCACTCGTCGTAACCGTTGAAGCGAACCCGGAAGACGACATCGTGGACCTCCTGGGAGGCCACGGGCGCGCCGACCGGCTGGCCGGCGAGTGTCGCCTCGACCCGGTCCAGGAAGGCGTCCACCTCGTCGACCTTGTATCCCCGGCGGAGCGCCTTACGCCGGAAACGCTGACCCTGACTCGCCACTATGTCTCCTGGTCTCGTTCGCTACGCCCGGTCACGCCCGCGCGGCGCTTCGGTGTCCCTGTCCGTGGCGGCGGCCAACTGCCCGCACGCACCATCGATCTCACGCCCGCGGGTGTCACGCACCGTGGTGGACACCCCGGCCTCGCGCAGCCGCCGGACGAACTCCCGCTCGACCGGCTTGGCGCTCGCGTCCCAGCGGCTGCCGGGTGTCGGGTTGAGCGGGATGAGGTTCACGTGGGCCAACCTCCCGGCCAGCAGCCGCCCGAGCAGGTCGGCTCGCCACGGCTGGTCGTTCACGTCCTTGATCATCGCGTACTCGATAGACACGCGGCGCCCCGTCCGGGCTGCGTAGTCCCACGCTGCGTCCAGCACCTCGGCTACCTTCCAGCGCTGGTTGACCGGCACGAGTTCGTCGCGCAGATCATCATCGGGCGCGTGCAGCGACAGCGCAAGGGTCACTGAGAGGTCTTCGCTGGCCAGTCGGCGGATGGCCGGAACCAGGCCGACCGTGGAAACGGTGATGTGCCGCTGCGACAGGCCGAGCCCCTCGGGGGCCGGCGTGACCAGCCGACGGATCGCCGCGACGACCCGCGCGTAGTTCGCCAGCGGCTCGCCCATGCCCATGAAGACCACGTGTGACAACCGCGGCGGGGAACCGGCCACCGCCCCGGAGGCGGCGACGCCGGCGAGGTAGACCGCCTGGTCGACGATCTCGGCGGTGGACAGGTTGCGGGTCAGCCCGGCCTGGCCGGTGGCGCAGAACGGGCAGGCCATGCCGCAGCCGGCCTGGCTGGAGATGCAGACGGTGACCCGATCCGGGTAGCCCATCAGCACGCTCTCCACCAGCGCGCCGTCGTGCAGCCGCCAGAGCGCCTTGCGGGTGGCGCCGTCGTCGCAGGCCAGCTCGCGTACCGGGTTGAGCAGGGTGGGCAGCAGCGCCCCGGCGAGCCGCTCGCGGGTGGCCGCGGGCAGGTCCGTCATCTGCTCCGGATCCCGCACCAGGCGCCCGAAGTAGTGGTTGGAGACCTGCTTCGCGCGGAAGGCGGGCTCGCCCAGCTCGGTCACGAGCGCCTGCCGGCCCGTCAGGTCCAGGTCGGCGAGGTGGCGCGGCGGCATCGCGGGCCGACGCCCCGGGGCGTCAGGGTCTACGGGGATCACAGGCAGGCTCGTCATGGCGGGTCCAGTCTGTCACGCCGAATGGCGGACGCCGCTGTCCGGAGGTGCCGAATCGGCCGCCACCGGGCGGACCGGGCGGGTGACCGGCGGTGATTCATGCCTCATCCCACCACCGGCACGAAGACCGCCAGCAGCAGATAGGCGGTCGGGACGGCGAAGAGGATCGAGTCCAGCCGGTCCATCAGGCCGCCGTGCCCGGGAAGCAGGTTGCTCATGTCCTTCACGCCGAGATCGCGCTTGATCATCGATTCGGCGAGGTCGCCGAGGACCGCCGCGACCGAGACCGCCAGCCCGAACAGCGCGCCCCACCACGGCGCCACGTCGAAGAGCAGCCAGATCAGCACGGCGCTGCCGACGGCCGCCGCGGTGACCGAGCCGGCGAAGCCCTCCCAGGACTTCTTCGGGCTGATCGACGGGGCCATCGGGTGCTTGCCGAAGGACACCCCGGCGGCGTACCCGCCGGTGTCCGAGAGCACCACCGCGACCAGGGTGACCAGCAGCCGCAGCCGGCCGTCGCCGGGGGCCGCCGCGAGCAGCGCCGCGAACCCGGCGAGGAACGGCACGTAGACGGCGATCAGGGCGACGGCGGTCATGTCCCGCTGGAACCCGGCGGGCCCGTCCCCCAACCGCCAGATCATCGTGCCGAGCACGGTGACCAGCAGGCCGAGGCTGAGCGCGTCCGGCCCGGCGAACCAGGCCAGGCCGACGGTGAGCACCCCACCGGCGATCAGCGGGACCAGCGGCGGGTGAGCGCCGCTGCGGCGGACCGCGCGGGCCATCTCCCAGATGCCCACCGCGACCGCGACGGTCAGCACCGCGAGGAAGCCCGGCAGGTAGAAGAAGAGCGGCACCAGGATCGCGGCGCCGAGGCCGACCCCCACCCCGATCGCGGCGGGCAGGTTCCGGCCGGCCCGGCCGGTGGCGGCCTGCTGGGTGGCGGGCCGGTCGACGCCGGCCCGGCGTCGCCCGCGCTGCCGGCGGCCGGTCGGCGGCTCCGGCTCCGGCTCCGGCTCACGCTCCGCGCGGACCGGGGGGAACTGGCTGGTCGGCAGGTCGTCGTCGCGGGCCGGGGCGAACTGCGAGGTGGCTACCTCGTCGTCCCGCAAGGGGCGCGCGGGAGCGCGGTCGTACCGGTCGTCGTCGCGAGCCCGGGCGTACCGGTCGTCGTCGCGGGGCCGCGCCCGGTCGTACCGGTCGTGCGGTCCCGAAGGGCCGTCGTACCGAGGGCCGTCGTACCGCGGGCCGTCGTACGGGTCGACGTCGGGCCGGTGCGCGTGCGGGCGGGGGCGGGCCTGCGGCCCGGCGTAGAGGTCCGAGCCGGACTGCCGGGTCCACGGCTCGGCGTCATGCTCCGGCCAGGGCAGCGCCAGCGGCCGGTCCGGACGGTCCGGCCGGTCCCAGCCGCGAGGCTCGGTGCCGCCGTAGGGGTCGAGGTGGGACATCACGCACCGAACGGCAGCGGTACGAGTTCCACCACATGACGCAAGACCAAGACCATCCCCTACAGGCGTGACTGTTCCGTCCGGTTGACCGGCCCGTCGGCCGACCGATCCCCGCCGTTCACCGCACGGTGGCCGGGAATCGTGCCGAGCCTACTGCACCCGCCGTCCCGGCAGGGCGGACGATGGCGCACCGGCGCCCGGCGCCGGCCAGATCGGTGGTCGCGACGACGCGAGGCCCGCTCCCCGGACCGGGGGGGCGGGCCTCGTGACGTCCCGACGGAGCGCTCCGTCCGGTCGACTACACCTCGAGCAGCTCGGCTTCCTTGTGCTTGACCAGCTCGTCGACGGTGGCGACGTAGCGCTGGGTCACGTCGTCCAGTTCCTTCTCCGCGCGGCGGCCGTCGTCCTCGCCGACCTCCCCGTCCTTGACGAGGCGGTCCAGCTCTTCCTTGCCCTTGCGCCGGATGTTGCGGACGGCGACCTTGGCTTCCTCGCCCTTGTGCCGGGCCACCTTGATCATCTCGCGGCGCCGCTCCTCCGTCATCTGCGGGAGCAGGATGCGGAGCTGGTTGCCCTCGTTGTTCGGGTTCACCCCGAGGTCCGAGTCGCGGATCGCCTTTTCCATGGCGTTGATCTGCGAGTTGTCGTACGGCTTGATGATCACCATGCGGGGCTCGGGTACGCCGATGGACGCCATCTGGGGCAGCGGGGTGGGGGTGCCGTAGTAGTCGATGATGACCTTGGAGAACATGGCGGCGTTGGCGCGACCGGTGCGGATGGCGCCGAACTCTTCCTTGGCGTGCTCGATGGCACGCTCCATCTTCTCCTCGGCCTCGAGGAGGGTGTCGTCGATCACCGGTCTCCTCGCCTCCTTCTGTGCTCGTCGTGGGCTCTGCTGGTGTCGTCGGAGGACCGCTGCGGCGGTCGGCGGGGCGGTCAGGCGGTGATCAGGGTGCCGATCTTTTCGCCGCCGACCGCCCGGATGATCGTGTCGTCGCCCTGGGCGCCGAAGACCAGCATCGGCAGGCCGTTCTCCATGCAGAGGCTGAACGCCGCGGCGTCGGCCACCCGCAGGTTGCGGCGCAGCACCTCGGAGAAGGTGATCGAGTCGAACTTGCTCGCCGTCGGGTCGATCCGCGGGTCGGCGCTGTAGACGCCGTCCACGCCGTTCTTGCTCATCAGCACCACGTCGGCACGGATCTCCAGAGCCCGCTGGGCGGCCACGGTGTCGGTGGAGAAGTACGGCATCCCGGCGCCCGCGCCGAAGATCACCACGCGGCCCTTCTCCAGGTGCCGGATCGCCCGCAGCGGGATGTACGGCTCGGCGACCTGGGCCATCGTGATCGCGCTCTGCACGCGGGTCTCGATGCCCTCCTTCTCCAGGAAGTCCTGGAGCGCCAGGCAGTTCATCACCGTGCCCAGCATGCCCATGTAGTCGGCCCGGGCCCGGTCCATGCCACGCTTCTGCAGCTCGGCGCCCCGGAAGAAGTTGCCGCCGCCGACCACCACGGAGACCTGCACGCCGCGGCGGACCACGGTGGCGATCTGCCGGGCGATGGCCTGCACGACGTCCGGGTCGACGCCGATCGCGCCGCCACCGAAGACCTCACCGGAGAGCTTCAGCACCACCCGGCGGGCCCGCCCGGGGGGCGGCGCCGTCGGGTCGTCCGATTCCAGGCTCCGGTCACTCACAACCTGCGTCATCCGCCCCGCCCTCTCCGCGCACGTCCAGCGTGCCGCGTACCGCGTACCTGCCGCTGCCGACCCTATGTGACGAGGAGGCCGCGGTGCCTGTCACGTACACCAGCGACCTCCTCGTCCTCCGTTGCGTGCCCACCGGGCGCCTCAGGCGCCCGGCCCGGCGGCTCAGGCCTGGCCGACCTCGAACCGCAGGAAGCGGGTCACCTCGATACCGGCCTCGGCCAGCATCTGCTTCACGGTCTTCTTGTTGTCGGCCACCGACGACTGCTCGAGCAGGACGTAGTCCTTGAAGAAGGCGTTGACCCGGCCCTCGACGATCTTCGGCAGCGCCGCCTCGGGCTTGTTCTCCTCGCGGGCGGTCTGCTCGGCGATGCGCCGCTCGGACTCGACGACCTCGCCCGGCACCTCGTCGCGGGTGAGGTACTTCGGCCGCATGGCGGCGATCTGCATGGCGGCGGCGCGAGCGTCGGCGTCACCGGCCTCGTCGGTCTTGCCGGCGTACTCCACCAGCACGCCGACGGCCGGCGGCAGGTCCTGGCTCTTGCGGTGCAGGTAGACCGCGACGTTGCCGTCGAGCTTGGCGAAGCGGTTGAGCACCAGCTTCTCGCCGATCTTGGCGGACTGCTCCTGGACCAGGTCGGCGATGGTCTTGCCGTCCAGCTCGGAGGCGAGCAGCTCCTCGGCGTTGGTGACGCCGCTGCGCTCGCCGTGCTCGACCAGCTGCTGGGCCAGGGCGACGAACGCCTCGGTCTTGGCGACGAAGTCGGTCTCGCAGTTGAGCTCCAGCAGGGCCTTGCCGGAGTGGGCGACGAGGCCGTTGGCGGCGGTGCGGCCGGCCCGCTTGCCGACGTCCTTGGCGCCCTTGACACGCAGGATCTCGACGGCCTTGTCGAAGTCGCCCTCGGCCTCGGTCAGCGCCTTCTTGCAGTCCATCATGCCGGCGCCGGTGAGGTCGCGGAGCTTCTTGACGTCCGCGGCGGTGAAGTTGGACATGACTCTCTCTTCGATGTCGGAACTGCGGTGGATGGTCTGAGGTGCCGGTTACCCGGAACGCGGCCGAATGTGCCCGGCGTACCCGCCGCTCCCCGCCGCCCGGGTCATCCGGGCGGCGGGGAGACGGCGTGCGGTCACTCCGCGGCGGCGGCGGCCGGCTGCTCGGCGGCGGCCGGCTGCTCGGTCACGGCCGGCTGCTCGGCAGCGGCAGCGGCAGCGGCGGGCTTCTGCTCGCCGGCCTTCCTCGCCGGCTCCTCGAGCAGCTCGCGCTCCCACTCGGTCAGCGGCTCGTCGGCGCCGACCTGGCCCGGCTCGGGCTTCTCGTCGCCACCGCGGCGACGGCCGGAGCGGGCGATCAGACCGTCGGCGACGGCGGCGGCCACGACCCTGGTCAGCAGCTCGGCCGAGCGGATCGCGTCGTCGTTGCCCGGGATCGGGAAGTCGACCTCGTCCGGGTCGCAGTTGGTGTCGAGCACCGCGATCACCGGGATGCCCAGCTTGCGGGCCTCGTCGACGGCGATGTGCTCCTTCTTGGTGTCGACGATCCAGACCGCGGCCGGGAGCTTCTGCATGTCCCGCAGACCACCGAGGGTCTTGGTGAGCTTGATCTTCTCGCGGGAGAGCTGCAGGGTCTCCTTCTTGGTGTAACCGGCGGCGGTGCCGCTCAGGTCACCCAGGGCCTCCAGCTCCTTCATCCGCTGAAGGCGCTTGTACACGGTCTGGAAGTTGGTCAGCATGCCGCCGAGCCAGCGGTGGTTGACGTACGGCTGGCCCACCCGGGTCGCCTGCTCGGCGATGGCCTCCTGGGCCTGCTTCTTCGTGCCGACGAAGAGGATGCTGCCACCCTCGGCGACGGTGTTCCGCACGTAGTCGTACGCCTTCTCGATGTAGTCGAGGGTCTGGCGCAGGTCGATGATGTAGATCCCGTTGCGCTCCGTCATGATGAAGCGCTTCATCTTCGGGTTCCAGCGCCGGGTCTGGTGCCCGAAGTGGACACCGCTCTCCAGCAGCTGACGCATGGTCACGACGGCCATGGTGGGGTACTCCTCAAGATCCCTGGTTGTCACGCCCGGCCGGTGGCCGGGCGTCCTGGCGCCTGGTCGCCGGCCAGGGTGGGCCCGACCAAGATCGGGACCAGGGAGGCCGTCGCCCCACGAGGAAACGTGGAGAGGGCGCGCGAGGTCGACCGCGCGAGGCGGTCGCCAGTCGCTCAGTGTACGCCCTCGTCCCGCCACCTGGCCCAGGGGTGCGCGGACCCGGCCCGGCGGACCTGGTCACCCCGCCCACCGGACCGTCCGGCGCTGTCACCGCCGGCCCGGCAGTCTCCGCCGGGCCGGCGGCGCAGGGGCCGTCAGCCGGCGGCGAGCGCGGCGGCGACGAAAAGGACCAGACCCACGGTCAGGTACGCCGTCGGCGGGCGCAGCCAGCCCCGGCCACCGTCGGCCATCGCCAGCCCACCGGTGCGCAACCCGTACAGCCCGGCCGCGAAGATCGGCAGCCCGGCGACCAGGAAGGTGCCCACCACGACGTGGGAGGTGGAGACCGGGTCGCCGGTGAGCCCGTGCAGCAGCACCCGCAGCGCGGGCAGTTCGAAGACGACGACCAGCACGCCGAGGATCACCGCGAGCGCCGGGCGCCGGGTCCGGTAGACGCCGTCGGAGGGCGCGCCGCCGGGACGGTACGCCCCGTCCGGGCCGGCCGCGCCGTCCAGGCGGGGCACCACCGGGGGCATCGGGCCGGTCGGCATCTCCAGCGGGTGGGCCGGCTCGGCCGGCCGGCTCGGCTCCACGATCGGGTACCCGCCCAGCGGGGCCGATCGGGCCGGCTCGGGGCGGTCCGCCGGGCCACCCCCCAGCGGACCGGCGGCGGAGGTCACCAGCGGGTCGACGCCGCCGGCACCCCGCGGGCCGGCGGGGACGGCCAGCGCATCCGCGCCACCCGGCTCGCGGGCCGCGCGGCGGCCACCGCGCTCGCCGGGCAGCTCGCCGGAGACGTCCGGGTCGTCCGTTTCCGACCGGCGGGAACGGGTCCGGCGGTATCCCTCGGCATCGCCGCGGGGCTCAGCCAGCGGGTCGGCGCCACCGAACCGTGCCGGATCGCCGTACCGACCGGTCGACTCGGCGTACCGGCCCTCCTCGGCGACTCGCGGCTCCGGCGCGCGGAACTCGTCGTCGCGCGGGCGGTCACCCGCCCCGCGCCAGTCGGACTCGCCGTAGTCGCGCTCGCGTCCGGCGGGGTACCAGCGCGGCTCCTGATCTTCGGGATAGCTGCGTCGTGCGTCCACCTCCGGCACGGTATGCGACCGGCCCCACCCGCGCCATTCGCACCCGCCCACACCGAAAAGGGTCATCACGCACATACGGATAGTGATCGGCGTCGCGGCTCCCGCCCGGTCCGGCCGCCCGTCGTTGAGGCCGGCGGGAGAAGTCCGCGACCGTGGGTGCGGTAGCACACCGGACCCTTGATCGTCCGGTCGTCCACAGGGCCGCCCGTCGTCCACAGCCGCGCCGGCGGCAGCGGCGGGACGGCCGGCCGGTGCCCCACCGTGACGGCCATGACGAAGCGGAACCAGGCGGTCGGCGCGTACGGCGAGCGGTGCGCCGTCCGGCACCTGATCGGGGCGGGGCTGCGCCCGGTGGCCCGCAACTGGCGCTGCCGGGACGGCGAGATCGACATCATCGCCTGGGACGGCCCGGTGCTCGCCTTCTGCGAGGTGAAGACCCGCCGCAGCGAGGACTACGGCAGCCCGGCCGAGGCGGTCGTACCGGCCAAGGCGCGCCGGCTGCGCGGGCTGGCCGCCCGCTGGCTGGCCGAGACCGGGACGACCGCCGACGAGGTGCGCTTCGACGTGCTGTCGGTCCGGCTGCCGGTGGTCGGCGCGGCCCGGGTCGAGCACCTCAAGGGCGCCTTCTGATGGGCGCGCCGAGCGCCGGGGCGGCGACGTGAGCTACGCGAAGGTGTGCTGCGTCGGCCTGGTCGGGGTGACCGGGCACCTGGTCGAGGTGGAGGCCGACCTGGCGATGGGGTTGCCCGCGGTGGTCATCTCCGGGCTGCCCGACACCGCGCTGCACGAGGCCCGGGACCGGGTGCGCGCCGCCATCGTCAACTCCGGGCAGCGCTGGCCCAACCGCCGGATCACCCTCAACCTGCTGCCCGCGACGATGCCCAAGTACGGCTCGGCGTTCGACCTGGCCATCGCGGTGGCGGTGCTGGGCGGCTCCGGTGAGCTGCCGCTGGCGCCGCTGGAGAATGTGGTGGTCCTCGGCGAACTGGGCCTGGACGGCGCCGTCCGCCCGGTGCGCGGGGTGCTCCCGATGGTGGCCGCCGCCGCGCGGGCCGGCCGGGACCGGGTGATCGTGCCGCTCGACAACGCCGCCGAGGCGGCGGTCATCCCGGGGATCCGGGTCCGGGCGGTGGACACCCTGCACCGGCTGGTCTCGTTCGTCCGCGACGGCAGCCCGCTGCTCGAACCGCCCACCGACCCGCCACCACCGGCCCGGGACGGCCCGGATCTCGCCGACGTGGCCGGGCAGGGGCTCGGCCGCCGGGCACTGGAGGTCTCCGCCGCCGGCGGGCACCACCTCGCCCTGGTCGGGCCGCCCGGCGCGGGCAAGACGATGCTCGCCGAGCGACTCCCCTCGATCCTGCCGGAGCTGGACGACGACGCGGCGCTGGAGGTCACCGCGCTGCACTCCATCGCCGGGCTGCTCCCGCCCGGCGGGCGCCTGCTGCGCCGGCCGCCCTTCCAGGCGCCGCACCACACCGCGACCGTGCCGTCCCTGGTCGGCGGCGGGTCGGGGCTGGCCCGCCCGGGCGCGGTGTCGCTGGCCCACCGGGGCGTGCTCTTCCTCGACGAGGCGCCCGAGTTCAGCAAGGGCGCGCTGGAGGCGCTGCGGCAACCGCTGGAAAACGGCCAGGTCCAGCTGACCCGCAGCGGCGGCGCCACCGAGTACCCGGCCCGCAGCCAACTGGTGCTGGCCGCCAACCCCTGCCCCTGCGCCAAACCGGCCGGCGACGCGTACTGCGAGTGCAGCCCGCTGGCCCGCCGCCGCTACCTGGGCCGTCTCTCCGGCCCGTTGCTGGACCGGATCGATGTGCAGGTGAAGCTGCTGCCGGTCCGGGCGGCCGAGCTGATGGAGACGGCCGTGGTCAGCGAATCCTCGGCGACCGTGGCGGCCCGGGTGGCGGCGGCCCGGCAGGCGGCCGCCGCCCGCTGGGGCCCGGTCGGGCGGAAGCTCAACGCCGAGATCCCCGGCCCGCACCTGCGCCGGCCGCCGTGGCGGCTGCCCGCGCGGGACACCGCCGAGCTACGCGGCCGGCTCGACTCCGGCGCGATCTCGGCCCGGGGCTTCGACCGGATCATCCGACTGGCCTGGACCGTCGCCGACCTGGACGGCCGGGACCGGCCGCACCGCGACGACGTCCGCGAAGCCACCCAACTGAGGACGGGGGAAGGGACATGACCACCAGCGAGGAACGACTGCTGGCCCGGGTGGCGCTGACCTGGCTGACCGAGCCGGGGACCTGGGCCGTGTACCGGCTGGTCGAGCAGCTCGGCCCGGTGGCGACCCTGGACCTGCTGCTCGACGGCGGGGCGCAGGACTCGCGGCTGCGCGCCGCCGTGACGGCCCGCTCGACCGCCGGGGACGCGCGCGCCGCGGCCGCCGAAGCGCTGGACCGCACCGAACGGGTGGGTGCCCGGATCCTCACCCCGGAGGACGGGGAGTGGCCGGCCCGCCTCGACGACCTGCACCGCCTGGTGCTGCCCGGGGCGAGCCGCCGGGTCGACCTGGAGACCGCGCCGCCGCTCTGCTTCTGGGTACGCGGCGGCTGGCCGCTCGGCGAGGCGCTGGATCGGTCGGTCGCCGTGGTCGGGGCGCGGGCGGCCACCCCGTACGGCGTCCACGTCGCCACCGAACTCGGGTACGGGATGGCCGAGCGGGACTGGACGGTGGTCTCCGGCGGCGCGTTCGGCATCGACGCCGCCGCGCACCGGGGCGCGTTGACCGCCGGCGGGCTGACGGTGGCGGTGGTCGCCTGCGGGGTGGACCGCCCCTACCCGATGGGCAACGCCGCGCTGTTCGACCGGATCGCCGAGACCGGGCTGCTGGTGAGCGAATGGTTGCCCGGCTCCGACCCGCTGCGGCCCCGGTTCCTCATCCGCAACCGGGTGATCGCCGCCGCGACCCGGGGGACGGTGCTGGTGGAGGCCTCGGCCCGCAGCGGGGCGACCCAGACGCTGAACCGGGCGATCGCGATGGGCAAGCGGGCCATGGTGGTGCCGGGCCCGGTCACCTCGGCGATGTCGGTCGGCGCGCACGAGGTGCTGCGGGAGGAGTCGGACGCCCGGCTGGTGACCGGGGTGCCGCACGTCCTGGAGGAGGTGGGGCGGATCGGGGCCGACCTGGCCCCGCCGGCGCGCGGGCCGGACCGTCCGGTCGACCTGCTCGACGACGAGGCGACGGTGGTGCTGGAGTCGCTGCCCCGGCGCGGCGTGGTGGGCATCGACGCGCTGGCCGCCCGCGCGGGCGTGGACGTGCGCACCGCGATGCGCAAGCTCGCCCTGCTGGAGGAGCTGTCCATGGTGGTCCGCCGCGACGGCGGGTACGCGCTGGGCCGACCGCCCCGACCGGCGCGCCCACCGGCGGTCCCGACGCGGCCGAGCGACCCCGACCCCGACGCCGGGACGCCGACGCCGGCCCCGCGGCGGTGACACGCGGCGGTTCAGTCCCCCTCGAAGCGGATCTCGACGTCCCGCTCCCGCACACACCGCTGAACGAGCAGCGCCACCCGGCGCACCTGCGCGGTCTCGGCCGGGGTGCGGGCGGCCTCGGCCAGGCAACCCAGCTCGCTCAGCAGCCGGGAAGCCGTCTCCGGACCGACCACCAGCTCGCCCAGCGGGTCGATCCGGTCCAGGGTGGGGGTCCGACCACCGCCCCGTACCCGGGCCAGCAGCCCGACGAGCTGGTCGTCGGGGTCGGGCACCACCTGGGAGGCGACGGAGGAGAGCCGATGACCGGGGCCCCCGCGGACCCGCCGGTAGAGGACGACATCCAGGCCCATCAGCGGTCCCCCTCCCATCGGCGACGTCCACCGCGACGTCAGCGGCGGCGCGCACCTCGTCCCTGATCAGTCTCCCTGTCCACAGGGGTCTGTACCAGCGTCCGACGGCGTGCCATCGGCCGAATCGCGGCGGTGTCGTGCCGGGCCGGGCCGACCCGCCTACGCTGGGCACGTGCGAGGCAGGGGTAGTGAGGAGCCGGCGGGGCGCCCGGGGACCCGCGCGGCCCACCAGGCGCTGCCACCCGCGATGCGCGAAGCGGTGGACGACTTCGCCGACCACCTGGCGGCCGTGCGCAACCGCTCCGCGCACACCGTCCGGGCGTACGTGGCCGACCTGGTGTCGCTGCTCGACCACGCCGTACGGATGGGCTGTGCCACCCCGGCGGAGCTGGACCTGACGGTGCTGCGCAGCTGGTTGGCGAAGCAGCGGACCCTGGGCGCGGCGCGGACGTCGCTGGCCCGGCGGGCCGCGACGGCACGGACCTTCAGCGCCTGGGCGCACCGCGCCGGGCTGCTGGCCAGCGACGTGGCCGCACCCCTGGCGAGCCCACGGGCGCACCGCGAACTGCCCACCGTGCTCCGCGCCGACCAGGCCGCCGCGCTGGTCGAGGCGCCGTCCCGAGCCGGGCTCCCCGCCACCGGAACGCCGTCCCGAGCCGGGCCCGCGGCCACCGGAACGCCGTCCCGAGCTGGCCCCCCAGCCACCGGAACGGCGTCCCGCTCCGAGCCGGCAGCAGCCACCGGGACGCCGTCGGAGCCGGCGCCGCCCACCGGAGGGGCGGCGGGAGAGGTCCCATCGGACCGGCAGCACGACGAGGAAGTCCCGGCCGCCGACCCGGTACGGCTGCGGGACCGGGTGCTGCTCGAGCTGCTCTACGGCACCGGCGTGCGGATCAGCGAGGCGTGCGGGATGGACACCGCCGACGTGGACCAGGGCCGGCGGGTGGTCCGGGTCCTCGGCAAGGGCGGCCGGGAACGGTCGGTGCCGTACGGGGTGCCGGCGCAGCGCGCCCTCGACGACTGGCTGCGGTCCGGCCGCCCGGCGCTGGCCGGGCCGGGATCGGGGGACGCACTGCTGCTCGGTGCCCGTGGCGGCCGGTTGAACCCGACCACCGCGCGGCGGATCGTCGCCGACTACGCGGAGTCGCTGCACCTGCCCCGGGTGGGGCCGCACGCGCTACGGCATTCGGCGGCGACCCACCTGCTGGAGGGCGGCGCGGACCTGCGGGCGGTGCAGGAGTTGCTCGGCCACTCCTCGCTGGGCAGCACGCAGATCTACACCCACGTCTCGGTCGAGCGGCTGCGCGCCGCCTACCGGCAGGCACATCCCCGCGCCTGAACCCGCCGGTCCGCCGCCCATCGAGCGAGCGCGTCGCAGACGCCGGCGCTGCGGCGCGAAGCCCGGGCCGGTGATCCGGCAACCGATACGATCATCCGGTGACCGTCGCCCGGCCGCCCGAGCCGATCCCCGGGGCCCGACTGCTCTTCTCGCTCGACCCGTCCGTCAGCCACCTCAACCACGGGTCGTTCGGCGCGGTGCCGATCGGCGTGCAGCGGGCGCAGCAGCGGCTGCGCGACGAGATGGAGGCCAACCCGCTGCGCTTCTTCACCCAGGGGCTGGTCGACCGGATCACCCACACCCGACGGCACCTGGCCACCTTCCTCGGCGCCGACCCGGAGGGCACCGCCCTGGTCGGCAACACCACCACCGGTGTCGCCGTGGTCCTGCAGTCACTCGGCCTGCGCCCCGGCGACGAGGTGCTCAGCACCGACCACGGGTACGGCGCGGTCAGCCTCGCCATCGCCCGCGAGTGCCGGCGCACCGGGGCGGTCTCCCGGGTCCTGCCGGTGCCGTTGACCGCCACCGACGAGGAGGTCGTCGAGGCCGTCCGGGTCGGGTTGCGCCCCGGTCGTACCCGGCTGCTCGTGGTCGACCAGCTCACCTCGGCCACCGCACGGCTCTTCCCGGCCGCAGCGATCGTCCAGGTCGCTCGTGAGCAGGGCGTGCCGGTCCTGGTGGACGCCGCCCACGCGCCGGGCATGCTGCCGGTCGCCGTGGACACCGTCGGCGCCGACTTCTGGGTGGGGAACCTGCACAAGTGGGGCTACGCCCCGCGGGGCACCGCCGTCCTCGCCGTCGCCCCCGCCTGGCGGGCGCGGATCGAGCCGCTGGTGGTCTCGTGGGAGCAGGAGGCCGGCTTCCCCGGCAACGTGGAATGGCAGGCCACCCTCGACTACACCGGCTGGCTGAGCGCCCCGGCCGGGCTCTACACGCTGCGCAGCCTCGGCGTGGACCGGGTCCGGGCGCACAACGCCGCGCTCGCCGCGTACGGGCAGCGGGTGCTGGGGGACGCGCTCGGGGTGGCGCCGGCCGAGCTGCCCGACCCGGGTGGACCGGCGGTCGCGATGCGGATCGTGCCGCTGCCGCCGGGGGTCGCCACCACCATCGACGCCGCCCGCGCGCTGCGTACCCGGATCGCCGAACGGCTCGCCGCCGAGGTGGCGGTGATGGCGTGGAACGGGCGCGGCTGGCTGCGGGTCTGCGGCCAGGTCTACAACGCGCCCGAGGAGTACGAGCGGCTGGCCGTCCGGTTGCCGCCGCTGCTCGACCGCGGCTGACCGGGGCCATCCGTCCAGCTCCCCGGTCGGCTCGTCCATGACGGGCACCGGAGCGCGGCGCCCGCACCGGCAGGCCGGCCCGGAGCGCCGGCCCGACCCGTGGACCGTCGCACCAACCGGCCCGGACGCACCGTCGGCGAACCCGTCGACCGGCAGCAACCGGACCGGGCCGAGGCCGACCAGCGCCAGCGGGTGAAGGTACTCGGCTTTGCGCCGCAGCCCCCAGTGCAGGCACGCCGGCGCGGGGCAGCCCGGATGACCGGCGAGCAGCTCGCCGAGCGGGGTGCCGGCGGCGACCGGGTCGCCGGGGCGTACCCCGGGGAGGACCGGCTCGTAGGTGGTGCGCAGGCCGGCCGCGTGGCCGACGGTGACCACCGGGCGGCCGGCGACCATGCCGGCGAAGAGCACCGTGCCGCGGCCGGCCGCCCGGACCGTGGCCCCCGCGGGGGCGGCCAGGTCGACGCCCCGGTGGCCGGGCAGCCATGGTCGGGGCGGCGGGTCGAAGCGCCGCACCGGGCGGGGTACGCCGTCCAGCGGCCACCGGAACGCCGGGGCCGTCGGCGGCCACCGTAACGCTGAGGCCGTCGGCGGCCGTCGGAACGCCTGGGCCGACGGGCCGGCCCCGGTGGCCGGCGCCGCGCGCCCGGCCGGCGGACCGCTCGACGGGCCGAGGATGAGGACGACGGCGCACCCGGCGATGACCCGCCACAACTCTGCTCGCATGGCCGGAGCCTGCCGCCGAACACCGCCCGCGCACCGCCCCGTCCGCCGGCCCTGTGGACGGCCGGGCGGGCTGTGGAAAACGCCCGCCGGACGGGTCGATCTGCTATGCGCGGTCATCCGGCCGAGCCGGTGATTCAGGAGCGGCGCGCCGACGACCACCCGGGCCCGGCCAACCGAGGCGCGCCCGGGCGATCACCGTGGCGAGCTCGACGACCGGGGGCGCCCCGCCGTCTAGACTTGCCCGGGCCGGCGTCGGCGAGAGGGAGACCACCATGACCACTGTGGACGACGCGAGCGGACCGTCCCGGCTCGCCGGACCGGACGAGGCGATCAGCGCCGAGGAGCTCCAGCTCGCCGCCCGCAACCACGGCATCCCCCTGGAAGCGCTGCGCTACGACGTCACCCCCGCCGGCCTGCACTACCTGCTGATCCACTACGACATCCCGGACACCGACCCGGTGACCCACACGCTGACCCTCGACGGGGCGGTCCGCCTGCCGATGGTGCTGGGGATGGACGACCTGCGGGGGCGTCCCCGGGTGACCCGGCGGGTGACGCTGGAGTGCGCGGGCAACGGTCGGGCGCTGCTGCACCCCCGTCCGGTGAGCCAGCCGTGGCTGGTCGAGGCGGTGGGTAACGCCGAGTGGACCGGCACGCCGCTGGCGCCGCTGCTGCGCGAGGCGGGGATCGACCCGGAGGCGGTCGACATCGTCTTCACCGGCGCCGACCACGGGGTGGAGCGCGGGGTCGAGCAGGACTACCAGCGGGCCCTGCCGGCCGCCGACGCGCTCCGCGAGGAGGTCCTGCTGGCGTACGAGATGAACGGCGCGCCGCTGCTGCCGCAGCACGGCGCCCCACTGCGGCTGATCGTGCCCGGCTGGTACGGCATGGCGCACGTGAAGTGGCTGCGGAGCATCAGCGTGCTGACCGAGGAGTTCGACGGCTACCAGAACGCGGTGGCCTACCGGCTGCGCCGGGACGCCGACGACCCGGGTGTGCCGGTCAGCCGGATCGAGCCGCGCGCCCTGGTCCGGCCCCCGGGCTTCCCGGACTTCATGTCGCGTACCCGGGTGCTGCGCCCGGGGGCGTGCACGGTGGACGGTCGGGCCTGGTCCGGGCACGCGCCGGTGACCTCGGTGGAGGTGACGACCGACGGCGGGGCGAGCTGGGCGCCGGCCACCCTGGACGAACCGGCCGGCGGCGAGTGGTCCTGGCGGCGTTGGCGCTTCGAGTGGTCACCGGAGCCGGGCCGCCACACGCTCGGCGCCCGGGCGACCGACGCGTCGGGGCGGACCCAGCCGGTGGAGCAGCCGTGGAACCGGGGTGGCTTCGCCAACAACCTGGTCCAGCGGGTCGAGGTCGTGGTGCTCGCCGAGTGAGCGGCGGGCCCGGGCGGCAGCATCGGACGCCGCGACCCGGACAGGACGGGCCGTCGCCGGCGGGCGGAGGGACGCCGGCGGGGCGGGAACGCGCCGGCTCAGCCGCCGAAGCCGGAGTCGGCGGGCAGGGAGATGTCCGGCTTCTCGAGCTCCTCGACGTTGACGTCCTTGAACGTCATCACCCGGACGTTCTTCACGAAGCGGGCCGGACGGTACATGTCCCACACCCAGGCGTCGTGCATCTCGACCTCGAAGTAGACCTCGCCGTCGGAGTTACGCACGTGCAGGTCGACCTGGTTCGCGAGGTAGAAGCGGCGTTCCGTCTCCACCACGTAGGAGAACTGGCGGACAATGTCGCGGTACTCCCGGTAGAGCTGCAGCTCCATCTCGGTCTCGTACTTTTCGAGATCTTCCGCGCTCATCGCACTCCGCCTTCCATGACCACATCTTCCCCCACCGGCGCCAGGGGCCGAGGCTGCTCGCCCAACGCCACGCCGACGGTACCCCCTGACGCGCCGGAGCGCTCCATCGGCTCGGGCGCGGGCCCGACGGCCGGCCGTCGGGACCGGGGCGGGGCCCCCTCCCGGCCGGAGACGGTGGCCACGTTGACGTACGAGAAGCGGTGCTCCACGCACGGCCCACGCTCGCGCAACGCCTCGGTGTGTTCGGCGGTGATGTACCCCTTGTGCTCGGCGAAGCCGTAGCCCGGGTACCGCCCGTCCAGCTCCACCATGATCCGGTCCCGGGTGACCTTGGCCAGCACGCTGGCCGCCGCCACGCAGGCCGCCACCCGGTCCCCCTTCCACACCGCCAGGCCGGGCACGTCCAGACCGTCCACCCCGAAGCCGTCGGTCAGCACGTACTCGGGCCGGGTGGTCAGCGAGGCGAGCGCCCGGCGCATCGCGGCCACGTTGCACACGTGCAGACCGCGGGCGTCGACCTCCTCGGCCGGGATGATCACCACCGTGTAGGCCAGGGCCTGGGCCACCACCTCGGCGTACACCCGCTCCCGGCTGGCCGGGGTGAGCAGTTTCGAGTCGGCCAGCCCCTCGATCTCACCGCGTCGCCCCTCGGGCAGCACCGCGGCGGCGGCCACCAGGGGGCCGGCGCAGGCCCCCCGGCCGGCCTCGTCCGCGCCGGCGACGTGCCGGAAGCCCCGCCGTTGCAGGGCCCGCTCCAGCGCGTAGAGCCCAGCCTCGCGGCGCACCACGGTGCGCGGCGGCGTCAGCACGACCCACCCCCGCCCCGGGGCGGCACCGGGCCGGCGGCGAAGACGGCGGACGCTGCGAGGACCCGGTCCAGCACGGCGGGCAGGTCCTCCGGGTAGTACCGCTCGCCGGAGCCCGCCAGCTCGTCGACCGGCCACCAGCGGTACCCGGAGACGCTGGCCCGCTCGATCTCGTCGAAGCCCGCGGTGTCCACCTCCCAGTCGGGCACCCGCAGCAGGAAGAACTCCTGCTGCTGGCGGTACCAGACCCCGTCGAAGGGGAACTCGATCGTCTGCGCGAAGACCGCGTCGCCCAGCTCGGCCGGGTCGAGCCGGAGCCCGGTCTCCTCGGCCAGCTCGCGGGCCGCGCCCTGGGCCGGGGTCTCCCCGGGGTCGAGGCCGCCGCCGGGGGTGAACCAGTAGTGGTGCTCCGGGCGGGCCGGATCGCTGCCCCGGAACAGCAGCACCCGGCCACCCGCGTCGACGAGCAGTACCCGGGCCGCGCGGCGAGGGGTGTAGACGGTCACCGCCCCAGCCTGCCAGACGCGGGTGACGATCGACCACGCCCCGGGGGCGACGGCGGCCGGCCTACGGGTTGGGGATCCCGTCGAACTGCTTCGGCACGGTCAGCCAGGTGGCCCGGTCGAACGGCCAGAAGACGGTGAACGCCCGCCCCACCACCTCGCCCTCCGGGATGGTGGCGCTGTCGATGTTCCGACCGGACTGCTGCCAGTGCTCCAGCGAGTCGCCGGAGGCGGAGCGGTGGTCGCCCATCACCCAGAGCCGCCCCTGCGGCACGGTGATGTCGAACTCCTGGTCGGCCGGCTTGTCCTGCTGGCCGTTCGCCGAGTAGATGTACGGCTCGTCGAGGGCCCTGCCGTTGATCGTCAGCCGGTCCTGGGCGTCGCAGCAGACCACGTGGTCGCCGCCGACGCCGATCACCCGCTTGATGAAGTCCTCGCCGTCCGGGTTGCCGCTCCACTCGGTCGGCGCCTTGAACACGACCACCTCGCCGCGGTGCGGCGAGCGGAAGTCGTAGACCAACTTGTTGACCAGCACCCGATCATCGATCTTGAGGGTGTTCTCCATCGAGGGGGACGGAATGAAGAAGGTCTGCAGCACGAATGCGCGGACCAGCACCGCCACCAGGATCGCGACACCCAGGAGGATGGGCAGCTCTTTCCAGAAGGAGCTGCGGGGCTTTTCGGTCTGCTCGTCAATCACGGGAGGAGCCTACGTTGCCGGGCGCGCGACGATCGTCCGGAACGCGCGACAACGGTAGTCAGGGCCGTGAGCGGGAGGACGAGGACCACTCCGCCCACCGGGGTCGGCGCCACCGGGGCGGGTGGAGCGGCGGCGGCCCCGGCCACCGGGTCGAAGGTCGACGGCACCGGCAGCGACGCCCACCGCGAGGAGGGCCAGACCACGGCGAAGGCCCGCCCGACCACGTTCTCGATCGGCACCGGGCCCTGGCAGCGAGCATCCTGGGAGACCAACCGGTGGTCGCCCATCACGAAGATCTGGCCGGGCGGGACGGCCACCTCGTCGAAGCGGCGGGACCGGCACTCGCGCGGGTTCGGCGGGACGTCCAGCGGGGAGTTCCGGATCACGTACGGCTCGTCCAGCGGGATGCCGTTGACCAGCACGCGCCCCTGGTCGTCGCAGCACTTGACCCGGTCGCCGGGCAGGCCGATGACGCGCTTGATGAAGTCCTTCTCACCGGGGCGGCTCACCCCGACCAGGTCGCCGAAGGTGCGGCCCACCTTGCCGGCGAGGCCCGGCTCCGGTTCCTGGCTCTCCTGGGCCACCCAGCGGTCGGTGCCCCGGAACACCACCACCTCGCCGCGCAGCGGGTCGCGGACGTCGTAGACGACCTTGTTGACCAGCACCCGGTCGCCGATGAGGAGGGTGTCCTCCATCGAGCCGGAGGGGATGAAGAACGCCTGGAGCAGGAAGGTGCGGATCAGCACCGCGAGGCAGAACGCCACCACCAGGAGCAGTGGCAACTCCTGCCAGAGGGGCATCTGCCGGCGCCCGCGCCGGACCCGTCGGCGCCATGGATCGACTGTGTCGCCCTCGTCCAACACCCGTACCACGTCACTCCCCGGTCCGCAGAAACGACACTACCGCCCGGGAGCCTCGGCGAGGCCCCACGGGCGGTAGTGGACATTCGCTGTGCCGCGACCGTCGTCGCCGCCCTCCTGCGCCCGTATCGACCAGGGTAATGCGCTCTGGTCGATATGACACCCGGGCAGCTCAGCCGGCGTGGCGAGCGGAAGGTCAGCTGGGGAGCTTCTCCCGCTTCTCCTTGATCTTGGCCTTCTTGCCGCGCAGCTCGCGCAGGTAGTAGAGCTTCGCGCGCCGGACGTCACCGCGGGTCACGATCTCGATCCGGTCGATGCCCGGGCCGTTGAGCGGGTAGGTCCGCTCGACGCCGACACCGAAGCTCACCTTGCGGACCGAGAAGGTCTCGCGCAGACCGTCACCCTGGCGGCGGATGACGACGCCCTGGAAGATCTGGACACGGGACCGGTTGCCCTCGACGACCCGCGCGTGCACCTTGACGGTGTCACCGGCACGGAAGTCGGGAAGGTCGGTCCGCTTCGACTGGGCGTCAAGGGCGTCCAGGATGTTCATCGCTGCGTCCTCGTAAGGCTCACGGCGCACCGTCACTCGATGCGCGGATGGGTGATTCTGATTCCCGGGTGGTGATCGGCGGGCCGACCCCGGTCGGGGATCCTCGCAGCCGCCCGCGGGCGCGGACGGATGCGGCAACCCCTCTACTTTGCCACATCCTCCGCCGGCAGCTGAAATCCGGCCCGGTCCAACGCGGCGACGTCCCGTTTGTCCAGGCTCTCCGGGGGCAGCGCGGCGATCATGTCGGGTCGCCGGGCGGCGGTGCGGGTCAGCGCCTCGTCGCGCCGCCAGCGGGCGATCCGGCCGTGGTCGCCGGAGCGGAGCACCTCCGGCACCTCGTGCCCGCGCCAGCTCGCCGGCTTGGTGTACATCGGGGCCTCGAGCAGCCCGTGCGCGTGCGACTCCTCGTCCAGGGAGCCGGCGTTACCGAGCACCCCGGGCAGCAGCCGGGTGACCGCCTCCAGGATCACCAGCACGGCGACCTCGCCGCCGAAGAGCACGTAGTCGCCGAGCGAGACCTCGGTGACCCGCATCCGGGTGGCGGCGTGGTCGAGCACCCGCTGGTCGATGCCCTCGTACCGGCCGCAGGCGAAGAGCAGGTGCGACTCGGCGGCCAGCTCGTGGGCCATCGCCTGGGTGAACGGGACCCCGGCCGGCGAGGGCACCAGCAGCCGGGGCAGGGTGAGGCCGTCCGGGCTGAGCTCGTCGGGGGCCAGGGTGTCGAGCGCGTCGCCCCACGGCTCGGGCCGCATCACCATGCCGGGTCCGCCGCCGTAGGGGGTGTCGTCGACCGTGCGGTGCACGTCGTGGGTCCAGCCGCGCAGATCGTGTACGGCCAGCCGGAGCGTGCCGTTCTCCCGGGCCCGGCCGATCAGCGACAGGTCCAGCGGGGCGAAGTACTCCGGAAAGATCGACACGATGTCGACGCGCATGGGGGCGGCTTTCGGTCTAGAGGTCGAGCAGACCGGCCGGCGGGTCGACGACGACGCGACCGCCGGCGAGGTCGACCTCGGGCACGATCGCCTTGACAAACGGGATGAGCGCGGTCCGCCCCTCGGGGCGGCGCAGGACGAGCAGGTCCGAGGCGGGGGCGTGGTCGATCCGGGCCACCTCGCCCAGCCGCTCGCCGGACGGGGTGACCACGGCGAGCCCGACCAGCTGGTGGTCGTGGAACTCCTCCGGGTCCTCCGGCGAGGCGACGTCGGCGCTGTCCACGCCGAGCAGGGTGCCGCGCAGCGCCTCGGCGACCTCGCGGCCTTCGATGCCCTCGAAGGCGACCAGCATCCGGCCCTGGTGCCAGCGGGCCGCCTCGATCTTCAACTCCGCCGGGACCCGGAAGAGCACGCCGGGGCCGGGGGCGGGGTTGGCCGGAGCGGCCGCCCCCGGCTCGGTGCGGAGCACCGAACCAGGGGCGAATCGCGCTTCGGGCTCGTCGGTCCGCACCTCCACGGTGACCTCACCGCGGATCCCGTGCGGTTTGCCGATCCTGCCGACGATGAGCAGCATCAGTACGAGTCGACGATGTCGACGCGTACGCCGCGTCCACCGATGGAGCCGATCACCTGGCGCAGCGCCTTGGCGGTCCGGCCGGACCGCCCGATCACCGTACCGAGGTCCTCGGGGTGCACGCGGACTTCAAGCCGCTTGCCCCGACGGGAGTCGACCAACCGGACGCGCACGTCGTCCGGGTGGTCCACGATGCCCTTGACCAGGTGCTCCAGCGCGGGACGCAGTGCCACGTCAGGCCTGCTCACCGGCGTCGGCAGCAGCGGCCGGGGCCTCGGCCGGAGCCTCGGTCTTCGGCGCCTCGGTCTTCGGAGCCTCCGCCTCGGCCGGAGCCTCAGCCTTGGCCGGAGCCTCAGCCTTGGCCGGAGCCTCAGCCTTGGCGGCCTTCTTTGCCGGCCGGGCCGGGGCCTCCGGGGCCAGCCCGGCGGCGGCCTTCGCCTCGGCCTCGTACGCCGCCTTGCGGTCGGCCCGCTCGGGGGCGACCTTCAGCGGCGGCGGGGCCGGCAGGCCCTTGTACTTCTGCCAGTCACCGGTCAGCTCCAGCAGACGCTGCACGGCCTCGCTCGGCTGCGCGCCGACGGAGAGCCAGTACTGGACCCGGTCCGACTTGACCTCGATCACCGAAGGGTCTTCCTTCGGCTGGTACACGCCGACGAACTCGATCGCGCGACCGTCACGCTTGGTGCGCGAGTCGGCGATGACGATGCGGTACTGCGGGTTGCGGATCTTGCCCATCCGCAGGAGCCGGATCTTTACGGCCACAGTTGTTTCGCTCCTGTTGCGATCTCACCGACCCGGTACGGGCGGTGCACGGGTGAGAGCCACCCGGCACAGTGGGGTTTGGGCCGGAGACTGCTCGGTGGACTGGCGACGCGCCCGGGTTAGAGGGCGCCGAACGCGTGCCGGATACCAGCGACCCATTCTGCCAGATCCGGCGCCGATCTCTCACACCGGACCCGGAGACCACGCTCAGGACGGGCGCGCCGTGACCGGGATCACGCGGTCAGCGCACCGGCGGACGGTCCCAGCCCGGCGGGAGCGCGTCCGGGACGGCCCAGTCCGCCGGCGGCTCGAAGTCGCACCAGGTCCCGTCGAACGGGAACTCCCCCGCCTCGGCCAGGGCGATCACCCGCTCCCCCTCGGCTCGCACCGCCTTCTCGTCCGGCACCCAGTAGTCGTCGGGGAAGGCGAGCCGCTCGACGAACTCCTCCTCGTCCTTCCAGCGCCAACTGCGATCGGGGTGGACCACCACGTCCAGGTCCTGGTCCACCACGTCGACCCCGGCGACCGGGCCGTCGTCCCAGCGGACGGCGGGCTCCTCAAGGTTGACGTACCAGTTGGCGAAGCGGCCGGCGGCGTCGCGGAACCACCAGACGGAGTGGGCGGCCCCGCTGGGCAGGAACTTCAGCAGCGGCGGCCCGTTCCACCGGCCGTGCGCCAGCCGGTACGACGAGGAGATCCACTCGACGAACGGCATGGCCCGCATGCCCAGCCCGGCCTCGGTGACCTCGTTGGCGATCGGGGTGTCCCGGGCGATCCAGAGCAGCAGCCCACGCTCGTCGTCGGCCACCACCCGTGCCGGCCGCACCCACCCGATCCGACCCCGCCGCACGTTGCGGTGCATGACCAGCCGCCCCGCCTCGAACCTCATGCCCCGACCCTACCGAGCACTCCGGGCTCCACAGGTCCGGGACAGCTGTCGCCCACCGAGATCGACTCGCCAGGGTGCGGGGGAAGCACGGAAGCCGGGCCCGCGGGGCGGGACCGGCTTCCGGAGGTACGACTGCTCAGTAGGCGCGGGCCAGGATGGCCACCAGGTCGGGCTCGTCCTCGGAGTCGGGCACGGAGCCGTCGGCGCGGAGCAGGCAGCGCACGGTGACGCCCTGGCCGTTCGCCTCGGCCTCGCCCTGCACGCCGACCGCCGCCCACGGCACCTTGGCCCAGCCGGTGGCCGCCGCCTCGATCGCCTCGGCGAGGGTCGACACCTCGACGGTGCGGGACTGCCGGTGCGCCAGGGCCTGGTCGTGCAGCGTCTGCTGGTCGGCCTCCAGGGCGGCCAGCACCGCGCCGACCACGTCGGCGACCGGGGTCGGGGACTTCGAGCCGTCCGTACGCCGGACCACGACCGCGTTGCCGGCGGCCAGGTCGCGGGGGCCGACCTCGACGCGTACCGGATAGCCGCGCAGCTCGGCGTCGACGGCCCGGCGGCCGAACGCGGTGTCGGTGCGGTCGTCGAGCGCGACCCGGACACCGGCGTCCCGCAGGCCGTCACGGAGCTTGGCCGCCGCCTCGGCGACGCCCTCGCCGTCCTTGACGATCATCACGTACGCCTGGATCGGCGCCAGCCTCGGCGGCACGCGCAGGCCGTTGTCGTCGCCGTGGGCCATGATCAGGCCGCCGAGCATCCGGGTGGAGGTGCCCCAGGAGGTCGTCCAGGCGTGCTCCCGGCCACCCTCGGCCGAGGAGTAGCTGATGTCGAACGCCTTGGCGAAGTTCTGCCCCAGCTCGTGGCTGGTGCCGAGCTGAAGGGCCTTGCCGTCACCCATCATGCCTTCGCAGGTGTAGGTGGCGGTCGCCCCGGCGAAGCGCTCCCGGGCGGTCTTCAGGCCGACCACCACCGGAATGCCCAGCACGTTGACCATCAGGTCCTCGTACGCCTCGTGCAGGATCCGCCGCGCGTAGGCGCGGGCGTCCTCCCGGGTGGCGTGCGCGGTGTGCCCCTCCTGCCAGAGGAACTCGCTGGTGCGCAGGAAGATCCGCGGGCGCAGCTCCCAGCGGACCACGTTGGCCCACTGGTTGAGCAGCAGCGGCAGGTCCCGGTACGAGTCGATCCACTTGGCCATGAACTCGCCGATGACCGTCTCGCTGGTGGGGCGCACCACCACCGGCTCGGCGAGCTGCTTGCCGCCACCGTGGGTGACCACCGCCAGCTCCGGCGAGAAGCCCTCGACGTGCTGGGCCTCGCGCTTGAGGTAGCTCTCCGGGATGAAGAGCGGGAAGTACGCGTTCTCCGCGCCGGCCGCCTTGATCCGGGCGTCCATCTCGGCCTGCATCCGCTCCCAGATGGCGTAGCCGGCGGGGCGGATGACCATGGTGCCGCGGACCGGGCCGTTGTCGGCCAGCTTCGCCTTGGCGATCAGGTCCTGGTACCAGCGGGGGAAATCCTCCGCACGGGGAGTGAGCACGCGTGCCATGACCGCACATCCTAGGCGGCGTCCGGCTCGCCGCTGCGTCCGGGAGGCGTCCGTCGTGTCGCGCCGCGCCCCCTCCGACGGCGTGGGCGGCCCGACGCGCCGACCGTAGACTTCGACCACGATGGGTGAGTTGAGGGATTCCGCCCGGCAGCGGCTGCGCGACATGATCGTCGACGCCGCCCGCGCGCAGACCGTCGCGTCCGGCTGGGACGGGGTACGGATGGGCGGGGTGGCCACCGCCGCCGGGGTGAGCCGGCAGACCGTCTACAACGAGTTCGGCAGCAAGGCCGGGCTGGCCGAGGCCCTCGCCCGACGCGAGGTGGACCGGTTCGTCGCCGAGGTACGCGCCGCGCTGCGCGCGCACGGCGCCGACGTGCGGGCCGGCGCGTACGCGGCCATCCGGCACACCCTCGCCGGGGCGGCCGACAACCCGCTGATCAAGGCGATCCTGACCAGCGCCCGGGGCGGCTCCGACGAGCTGCTGCCCTTCCTGACCACCCGGGCCGAGCTGGTGCTGACCGAGGCCTCCGGCGCCCTGCTGGAGTGGGCCGGCGACCACCTGCCCGACGCCGACCCGACGGCGCTGGCCTTCGCCGCCGACACCATCGTCCGCCTGGTGGTCAGCCACATCGTGCTCCCCCAGGCCCCGGTCGACGACACCGCCACCGCCCTCGCCGACCTGGCCCTCCACCTCTTCCTCACGGCCACCACCCCACCGACGACGGGTTGATCAAGAAGTTTCGGTCCTCCACGGGCCCTTTCCCGTCCCCAAACTTCTTGATCAACGCGGCGGGGGGCGCGGGGTGGGGTGGGGGTGGGGTTAGGGGAGGGGGCGGCCGCGGAGGATGGTGCGGGAGGGGGTGCGGACCACGCGGAGGTCCTTGCGGGGGTCCTCGGGGTAGACGGTGAGGTCCGCCAGGCCGCCCTCGACCAGGCCGGGGAAGCCCAGCCAGGCGCGGGCGCCCCAGGAGGCGGCGGCGAGGACGTCCACGGCGGACATGCCGGCCTGCTCGTGCAGGAGCAGCATCTCCTCGGCAGCCAGCCCGTGGTCGATGCCGCCGCCCGCGTCGGTCCCGACGTAGATCGGCACCCCCGCCTCGTACGCGGCGCGGACCACCTCCGGGAAGCGGTCGCGCAGGGTGAGCATGTGGTCGGCGTACCCGGGGAACCGGGCCCGGGCCTGGTCGGCGATGCCGCCGAAGGTCCGAATGTTGATCATCGTGGGGATCAGCGCGGTGCCCTGCCGGGCCATCAGGTCGATCAGGTCGAGGCTCAGGCCGGTGCCGTGCTCCACCGAGTCCACGCCGGCCCGCACCATGATCTCCACGGCCGACTCGGAGAAGGTGTGCACGGCGGCGCGTACCCCGGCGGCGTGCGCGGCCGCGACGGCCGCGGTCATGGTGTCGGCGTCCCAGGCCGGCGCCAGGTCGCCGACGCCCCGGTCGATCCAGTCGCCGACGAGTTTGACCCAGCCGTTGCCGGCGGTGGCCTGCGCGGCGACCGTCGCGGCCACCTCCGCCGCGCCGACCTCCACGCCGATGTCGCGCAGGTAGCGCTTCGGCGGGGCGACGTGCCGCCCGGCGCGGGCCAGGCGCGGCAGGTCCGGCTCGTCGTCGAGTTCCGGGTACGGGAAGGGTGAGCCGGCGTCCCGGATGGCGAGTACCCCGGCGTCCCGGTCGGTCCGGGCCAGCTCGCGGGCCTGGTCGAGCGAGGTGATCGGGGAACCGCCCCGGGCGATGCCGATGTGGCAGTGCGCGTCGACCAGTCCGGGCAGCACGTACCCGCCGTCCACCACGGTCTCGGCGCCGGGCACCGGTTCGAAGGTGACCCGGTCGCCGACCAGCCAGAGATCCCGGACCTCGTCGTCCGGTAGGAGCACACCGCGCACATGCAGAGCCATGTGCACAGTCCTACCGGATCACCGCCCGCCGTGCCGCGCCGGGCCGGAGCTGCCCCGCGCGGCGGTCACCGGCACGCTCACCCGGATCGGGTGGGGCGGCCTCACCCGATGCCGGTGGACGGTGGTCGGACCCCGGAAGGTCAGGGCGGAAAGATGACTGTCCGGACGAAGGTACGTCCCCCTGACCCGGGAGCCGCAACGGCAGGAGGTGCCGGCGCTGCGGGACATCCCCCTGGCCGTCCACCCCGACGAGGAGGTCGCACCATGAGCATGCCGATTCCGAACGACCGACGGGTGCCCACCTACCTGCGGCAGAGTGGCCGGCCGGAGCTGACGCCGCGGCAGCGGCGCCGCGCCGCGCACAAGGAGGCGCGGCGGGAGAGCCTCCTGGGTCAGCGCCCACCGAAGCGGTCGCGGGAACGGTGACCCGGCGCCGGGTAACCGGTACGGCCGCCGCCCGGCCGACCCGGGCGGCCCGACCTGACCGGGGTGCCGGCGACGCGCGCCGGCCACCCGTGGTCAGCGCTTGCCGTCGCCCTTGCCGAGCTTGTTGAAGTCGATGTTCGGGAGCTTGAAGCCCGGCGGCAGGCCCTGACCGCCGGCCAGGTCGCCCGCGTCCATGCCCGGCGGGAGCTGCGGCATGCCGCCCGGGAAGCCGCCCGGCAGCCCGGCGCCCGCCCCGGTGCGCGGCCGGTTGCCGCCCTTGGTGCCCTTGCGCTTGTTCTTCGGCGACTTGGTCGCCTTGCGCCGGCCACCGCCGGGCAGGCCCATCATGCCGCCCATCTGCTTCATCATCTTCTGCGCGTCGGCGAAGCGGTTGAGCAGCTGGTTGACGTCCATCACGGTGACGCCGGAACCGCTGGCGATCCGGGCCCGCCGGGAACCGTTGATGATCTTCGGGTTGGTCCGCTCGCCCGGGGTCATCGACCGGATGATCGCGGTGACCCGGTCGAAGTGCTTGTCGTCCAGCTCGGAGAGCTGGTCCTTCATCTGCCCCATGCCGGGCATCATGGCCAGCACGTTGGCGATCGGGCCCATCCGGCGGACCGCGATGAGCTGGTCGAGGAAGTCCTCCAGGGTGAACTGCTCGCCGCCCATCAGCTTGGCGGTCATCTTCTCCTTCTGATCGGAGTCGAAGGCCTGCTCGGCCTGCTCGATCAGAGTGAGGACGTCGCCCATGCCGAGGATCCGGCTGGCCATCCGGTCGGGGTGGAAGACGTCGAAGTCCTCCAGCTTCTCGCCGGTGGAGGCGAAGAGGATCGGCTGCCCGGTGACCTCGCGGACCGACAGCGCGGCGCCACCGCGGGCGTCGCCGTCGAGCTTGGAGAGGACCACGCCGGTGATGCCGACGCCGTCGCGGAACGCCTCGGCGGTCCGGACCGCGTCCTGACCGACCATCGCGTCGATGACGAAGATGACCTCGTCGGGGTCGACCGCGTCGCGGATGTCGGCGGCCTGCTGCATCATCTCGGCGTCGATGCCGAGGCGGCCGGCGGTGTCGACGATGACGATGTCCCGGGCGGCCCGCTTGGCGTGCTCGATCGAGGCGCGCGCCACCTGCACCGGGTCGCCGGTGCCGTTGCCGGGCTCCGGGGCGTACACCTCGACGCCGGCGCGGCCACCGAGCACCTGGAGCTGCCCGACGGCGTTGGGGCGCTGGAGGTCGGCAGCGACCAGCAGCGGCTGGTGCCCCTGGGCCTTGAGCCAGCGCGCCAGTTTGCCGGCGAGGGTGGTCTTGCCGGAACCCTGGAGGCCGGCCAGCATGATCACGGTCGGCGGCTGCTTGGCGAACTGGAGCCGCCGCCCCTCGCCGCCGAGCACGTTGACCAGCTCGTCGTTGACGATCTTGATGATCTGCTGGGCCGGGTTGAGCGCCTGGGAGACCTCGGCGCTCCGGGCCCGCTCCTTGACGTTCGCGATGAAGCCCTTGACCACCGGCAGGGCGACGTCGGCCTCCAGCAGCGCCATGCGGATCTCGCGCGCGGTGGCGTCGATGTCGGCGTCGGTGAGCCGACCCTTGCCACGGAGCTTGGTGAAGATCCCGGACAGGCGGTCACTCAAGGTGTCAAACACGCGAACATCCCGTTTGTCGTTTTTCCGGCGGGCACAACGCGGCTGGGCAGGAGTCCAGCCACCGCTAGGGTAGCCCGCCGCCCGCACCCGCGCTCCGGCCCGGCCCCGCCACCGCCGGCAGCCGCCGTGCCCGGCGTGATCGAGCTCCGTAGCCTCCGCCGGCCGTCCCGCCGGCCGCTCCAGCCGACCCCCCGACGATCACGAGTCGACCAGCCCCGACTGGTACGCGAAGACCACCAGCTGGGCCCGGTCCCGGGCGCCCAGCTTCACCATCGCCCGGCTGACGTGGGTACGCGCGGTGGCCGGGCTGACCACCAGCCGACCGGCGATCTCGGCGTTGCTCAACCCCTCGCCGACCAGCCCGACCACCTCCCGCTCCCGGTCGGTGAGGGCGTCCAGGCGCGGGTGCGGGCGGGGCACCCGGGCCGGCCGGGCGGCGTACTCCCGGACCACCCGCCGGGTCACCGAGGGCGACAGCAGCGCCTCCCCCTCGGCCACCACCCGGATGGCCCGCAGCAGCTCCGCCGGCGGGGTGTCCTTGGTGAGGAAGCCGCTCGCCCCGTACCGCAGCGCGTCGAAGACGTACTCGTCGAGCTCGAAGGTGGTCAGCACGACCACCCGGGTACCGGCCAGCGCGGGGTCGGCCACGATCCGCCGGGTCGCCTCGATGCCGTCCACGCCCGGCATCCGGACGTCCATCAGCACCACGTCGGGGCGCTGCGCACGGGCCAGCTCCACCGCGCGCAGCCCGTCGGCGGCCTCGCCGACCACGCTCAGGTCGTCCTCGCTCTCCACCAGGGCCCGCAGCCCGATCCGCACCAGGTCCTGGTCGTCGGCGAGCAACACCGTGATCACTGAGCCTCCTCCACCGGCAGTGCCGCGTACACCCGGAAACCGCCGCCGGAGTGCGGGCCGGCGGCGAACGACCCGCCCAGCGCGGTGACCCGCTCCCGCATTCCGGCCAGCCCGAACCCGCCGCCCGGCCCGACCCCCGTCGGCGCGCCCCGGCCGGTGTCGGTCACCTCGACGGCCACCTCGGCGGGCGCGTACCGGAGCCGGACGGCGGCAGTGGCCGGCCCGGCGTGCCGCAGCACGTTGGTCAACGACTCCTGCACCACCCGGTAGGCGGCCAGGTCCACCGCCACGGGCAGCGGCCGCGGCTCCCCGTCCACCGTCACGGTGACCGGCACCCCGGCCCCGGCCAGCCGGTCCCGCAGCTGGGGTACCTGGTCCAGCCCGGGCGCCGGGGCCCGCTGGGCGTCCGCCTCGTCCCGGCGGACCACGGTCAGCGTCACCCGCAGCTCGTCCAGCGCCTCCTTGCTGGTCCGGCTGATCGCCCGCAGCGCCGTCTCGGCCTGCTCCGGCCGCTTCGCCAGCAGGTGCAGCGCGATCTCCGCCTGCATGTGGATCGCCGCCAGGCCGTGCCCCACCACGTCGTGCACCTCCCGGGCCACCCGCAGCCGCTCCCCGTCGGCCAGCACCCGGGCCTGCTCGGCGCGGGCCCGGGCGGTCGTCTCCCGGTTGGTCCGCACCGCGACGCCCAGCGCGAACGGCACCACGACCCAGGCCGACCCGGGCAGCACCGCGGCCGCACCGGGTTCGGCGCCCCGGGACCAGAAGACGTGCACCAGGATCAGCACGAGCCCGCCCGCCGCCGCGACGGCGGCCGCCCGGATCGGCAGCCGCACCGCCACCGTGTAGACGGCCACCATGAAGCTGAGCAGCACCGGGCCGTACGGGTAGCCGAGCACCAGGTAGGCGGAGACCGCGACGCTGACCAGGGCGAGGGTCACCCGGGGTGCGCGGCGCCGCCCGACCAGCGCGAGGGCGGCGCCACCGGCCAGAACCAGGGCCCCGGCGTCGACGGCGACGGCGCCGGGCTGGTTGCGCCCGGCCGCGGCCGTGGCGAAGACCCCGAGCAGCAGCAGGAGCAGGGCCAGCGCGAGGTCGCCCGCCGACTGCTGGCGACGCCCGTCCGGATCCTCGACCGCTGGCACGTCGGTCATTCTGCCCGTCGGCCGGCCCCTCGACGTGCCCCCACGGGCGGCTCCGCGGCTACGTCGCCGGACGTACCGCGCTCAGACGGCGGCCAGCACCGCGGCCTCCAGC
Organism: Micromonospora lacuserhaii; assembly: GCF_036902735.1. Classification (NCBI taxonomy): domain Bacteria; kingdom Bacillati; phylum Actinomycetota; class Actinomycetes; order Micromonosporales; family Micromonosporaceae; genus Micromonospora; species Micromonospora lacuserhaii. Next base: position 166,228 of record NZ_JBAKHO010000001.1, read on the forward strand.
CGGGCCCGCTCGGCGTCGTCGGGCCAGCCGCCGACCAGGTAGAAGGCGTCCACCACGTCGGCGCCGAGGGTGGAGATCCGGGCGGCCCGAACCTGCGCCCCGGCCTCGTCGAGGGCGCAGGTGACCCGGTAGAGCAGCCCGGCCGCGTCGGCGGCGCGCAGCTCCAGCAGCACCGCGTCGGTGGCGGCCTCCCGGTGCCAGACCACCCGCGGCGCGGCGCCCTCCCCGCGAGCGGCCAGGGCCCGGCCGCGCAGCCGCTGGGTGACCGAGACGTCGCCGTTGACCGCCCGGCGCAGGTCCGCGCTGAGCGCGATCGGGTCGGGGGTGAGGCCGTAGCGCGGCTGCACGCGGCACTGCACCAGGGCCCGGCCGTCGACCGTGGCGGCGTCCGCGGAGAGCACCTCCAGCCGGTGCAGGGCCAGGCAGCCGGCGACCGTCGCGAGCAGCCCCCGCCGGTCCGCCGCGGCCACCGCCACCCGGTCCTCCGTCAGGTGTACGACCGGCAGCGGCCCGGCCACCAGCGCCGGGTCCGGGGCGGGCGGGGCGGGCAGCACGCCGGTGTCCAGCGCGGTGCGCACCCGGGCGACCAGCTCGCCGACCAGCCGCCCCTTCCAGTCCGACCAGGCGGCCGGGCCGGTGGCCGCCGCGTCGGCGCGGACCAGGCCGTGCAGCAGGTCGAGGGTGGTGGTGTCGCCGACCCGCTCGGCCACCCCGGCGATGGTGACCGGGTCGGACAGGTCACGGCGGGTGGCCACGTCGGGCAGGAGCAGGTGCAGCCGGACCAGCGTGCCGATCAGCGCCACCTCCGGCTCGGGCAGGCCGATCCGGGTGGCCACCGCCTCGGCCAGCGGCGCCCCGACGGTGCTGTGGTCGCCGGGGAGCCCCTTGCCGATGTCGTGCAGGAACGCGCCGAGCAGCAGCAGGTCGGGCCGGTCCACCTCGCGGGTGTGCCGGCTCGCCTCGTACGCGGTCTGCACCAGGTGCCGGTCGAGGGTGTACCGGTGCACGGGGTTGTGCTGGGGCAGGCTGCGCAGCCGGGTCCACTCGGGCAGCCAACCGTCGATCAGCCCGTACCGGTCGCAGGTCTCCCAGGCGGGCACCAGACCGGGGCCGGCGCCGAGCAGGGTGGTCAGCGCGGCCCGGGCGGCCGGCGGCCACGGCGCGGGCAGCGGCGGGCAGTACGCGGCCAGCCACTCGCAGGTGGCCCGGGCGATCGGCAGCCGGGTGGTGGCCGCCGCGGCGGCGATCCGCAGCGACAGGCTCGGGTCGGGGTGGGCGCCGATCGCGGTGCGGGCCAGCACCAGCTCGCCGTCGTGCTCCACCACGTCCCGGGCCACCGGGCGGCGCAGCGGGCGCCCGTCGGCGCCCCGGCGGCGGCCGGAGCGGAGCCGGTCGGCGGCCCGCCAGGCGTCGTCGAGGGCGTGGCTGACGGTGCGGGCGTCCCCGGCGACCCGGCGCAGCAGCGCGTCGCCGTCCTCCATCCCGAGCAGGGCCGCGACCCCGTCGCGTTCCTGGGCGACCAGCCGGTCGACCCGGCGGCCGACCTGCTCGTGCAGGGCGTCGCGGGTGTCCAGCAGGCGCAGGTGGGCGGCGCGGACGGCGGGGCGCAGCGCGTCGGTGACGCCGGCGGTGGCGATGCCCCGCAGGATTCCCACGTCGCGCAGCCCGCCGGCGGCCTCCTTGAGGTCGCCCTCCAGCAGGAAGGCCAGTTCCCCGTGGGTACGCCAGCGGGCGGCGGTGATCTCCCGCAGCCCGGGCAGCTGGCGCACGGCGGTACGCCGCCAGTGGTCGGTGGCGGTCCGGTGCAGGGTGTCGGCGAGCGCCCGGTCCCCGGCGACGAAGCGGGCGTCGAGCAGGGCGAGGGCGACCTTGACGTCGTCCTGGGCCACGGAGAGCGCCTCGGCGAGGGTGCGCACCGAGTGGTCCAGCCGCACGCCGGCGTCCCAGATCGGGTACCACAGCGACGCGGCCAGCTGGTCCACGCCGGGCACCCCGGCGTGCAGCAGGACCAGGTCCAGGTCGCCCTGCGGGGCGCACTGCCGCCGCCCGAGGCCACCGACGGCGATCAGGGCGATGCCGGGCCGGGGCGGCAGCAGCGCGGCGAGCCAGTCGTCGAACGCCGCGGCCCGCTCCCGGCGGGCCGCCGCGCCGATCCCGGCCGGTACGCGGACGACCCCATCGACCAGGAGGCCAGCGCCGGCGGAAATGGGGGTCTCCGGCGCGTCGTTCCTGGTCGACGAGGTCATCTGGTGGTGCCTCCTACAGGGCGTCGAGGCCGCGTTCGCCGGTCCGGACCCGGACGACCTCCTCGACGCCGGTCACCCAGACCTTCCCGTCGCCGATCTTGCCGGTCCGGGCCGCCGCCACGATCGCGTCCACGATCTTGTCGACGTCCATCTCGTCGGTGAGCACCTCGACCCGGATCTTGGGCAGGAACTCGACCGTGTACTCGGCACCCCGGTAGACCTCGGTGTGCCCCTTCTGCCGCCCGTACCCCTGAACCTCGCTGACGGTCAGGCCGGCCACGCCGAGGGCGTGCAGGGCCTCCTTCACCGCGTCCAGCTGGTACGGCTTGATGACCGCGGTCACCAGCTTCATGTCCAAGCCCTCCATTCCAGGAACGTTAACCGGCGACCTTCTCGTCCACCGGCGCGGTGGCCGGCGGGGCGGCCTCCTCCGAGGCCGGCTTCGCGGCGCCCGGGCTGAGCCCGGCCATCGCGAAGGCCCCACCGGCGAAGCTGCCGGTGGTCGGCGACAGGTCGTACGCGCTCTCCGCGTGCTCGGCCACGTCGATGCCGGCGACCTCGTCGTCGGGGTCGGACCGGAGGCCGATCAGGGCCTTGACGGCGAGGGCGATCAGCACGGCCACCCCGAAGGAGTAGACCGAGACGATGCCGCTGGCCAGGGCCTGCCGGCCGAGCTGGGTCAGGCCGCCGCCGTAGAACAGGCCCTCGCTGGCGCCGAGGCCCTCGATGGCGGAGTTGACCTGGAGGGTGGCGAAGAAGCCGATGAACAGCGAGCCGATCCAGCCGGCGACGAAGTGCACGCCGACCACGTCGAGCGAGTCGTCGAAGCCGAGCTTGTACTTCAGGCTGACCGCCACCGCGCAGACCGCGCCGGCGATCAGGCCGAGCAGCACCGACGGCAGCGGGGCGATGAAGCCACAGGCCGGGGTGATGGCGACCAGGCCGGCGATGGCGCCGGAGGAGGCGCCCACCAGGGTGGGCTTCCTGCTGCGTACCCATTCGACGACGACCCAGCCGAGCACACCGGCGGCCGTAGCCACCTGGGTGTTGACGAAGGCCACCGCGGTGGTGCCGTCGACGGTCAGCTCGGAGCCGGCGTTGAAGCCGAACCAGCCGAACCAGAGCAGGCCGGCGCCGAGCGCCACGAACGGGATGTTGTGCGGCTTGAAGCTCTCCCGGGGCCAGCCGATCCGCTTGCCGAGGACGAGCACCAGGCCGAGCGCGGCGGCGCCGGCGTTGATGTGGACCGCGGTGCCACCGGCGAAGTCCAGCGCCTTGATCTTGGAGCCGATGAAGCCACCGCCCCAGACCCAGTGCGCGACCGGGATGTAGACCAGGGTGAACCAGGCGAAGGCGAAGAGCAGCCAGCCGGAGAACTTGAGCCGGTCGGAGACCGCGCCGGAGATCAGGGCCACCGTGATGATCGCGAACATCATCTGGAAGACCATGAAGACGTACGTGGGGATTCCGGTCCCCGCCCCGAGGAAGAGCCACTCCTCGCCGATGAAGCTCGTCTCGGTGCCGAAGTACTGGGTGAAGCTGCCGATCACGTTGTTGACGCCCGCGCTGTCGTTGGTGCCGAACGCGAGGCTGAAGCCGTAGATGACCCAGAGTACGGAGATGAGCCCGATCGCTGAGAAGCTCATCATCATCATGTTCAGTACGCCCTTGGACCGGTTGAGCCCCCCGTAGAACAGGGCCAGACCCGGCGTCATGAGCAGCACGAGCGCAGACGACAGGAGCAACCAGGCGGTGTTGCCGGTGTTGATCTCCACGCTGCCTCCTCTCGGTGTGGAAGTCCTCCTCATCCGACTGGAACTGGCAGCATCGCCCGTCAGCCGGTTGGCGGGAACTCTGGCCGCCCGCTGTTTCCTTCACCGACACCGCTCGATTTCCGACGCGTGACGGGTTGTTTCCGGCGTGTGAAGAACCGCGATCATGGACCGGGGAAACGGAAAGAGTGGCCGTCCGGTGTCGCAACGGCCACTCTTTCGCGGTGCGGGCGCCTCAGCGCAGGGCGTACTCCAGGTGGTGCCGCTCGTAGTCGAGCAGCCGCAGGTCGCGCATCGGGCGGCGCAGGTGGCCCTTGTGCACGATCCGCACGAAGGCCGGCTCCCCGGCCGCGGCCATCCGGCGGATGCCCTCGACGTGGTCGACGATCCGCTTGCGGATGGTCCGGATCAGCCGGTGCCGGTCCCGCGGGATCAGCCCGTACGCATCGGCGAAGAGACGCAGCCGGCGCGGCCGGTCGGGGCGCTTCCAACCGAGGGTGATCGAGTCCCGGTCGGAGAAGATCGGCACCCAGGTCCAGGCCGCGTACGCCACGTCGTAGATCCGGGCGCCGGGCGAGGCGAGGTCGAAGTCGATCAGCCCGAGGGTGCCGTCGGGACGCCAGATCACGTTGTGCGGGGCGGCGTCGTGGTGGCAGATCACCTCGGTGTCCGGCGGGGGCGGGCCGAACGAGCGCCAGACCGCACCCGGCGGCGGCGCGAAGCCGTACTGGGCGTCGTGGAACATCCGCAGCATGGTCGCCACGGTCACCAGCGCCTCGTCGGTGACCCAGTGCCGGGCCAGCGGGTACTCCCCGCACTCCCCCTCCAGGTACGACAGCACCTCACGGTTGCGCTCGTCCATCCCGAGGGCGCGGGGGGCGCCGGAGAACCCGACGTACTCCAGGTGCCGCAGCAGGGCGTGCACGGACGGCGTCCACGGGCCGGCGTTGCGCCGGACGGTGTCGCCGACCCGCACCACCGTGCTCACGTTCCCGCCGTGCAGCGGGATCTCCTGCGAAGTCACGTACGGCCTCCCGAGGCCCGGCGCCGCGTCGCGAGGGTCCCGCCACCCGGCGTACGCGCGATCGTCAGTCGTCACTGCGAGATTACGCGTCCCGGGCGAGCGGCTCGGTGCCGAGCAGCGCGTCGACGAACTGTGCCGGGTCGAACGGGGCCAGGTCGTCGGCGCCCTCGCCGAGGCCGACCAGCTTGACCGGGATGCCGAGCTTGCGCTGCACGGCGATCACGATGCCGCCCTTGGCGGTGCCGTCGAGCTTGCTCAGCACCACGCCGGTCACGTTGACCACCTCGGTGAAGACCCGGGCCTGCTCCAGGCCGTTCTGGCCGGTGGTGGCGTCGAGGATCAGCAGGGTCTCGTCGATCGGGCCGTGCTTCTCCACCACCCGCTTGACCTTGCCCAGCTCGTCCATCAGGCCGATCTTGTTCTGCAACCGGCCGGCGGTGTCGATGAGCACGGTGTCGGTGCCGGCCTGGATGCCCTCGCGGACGGCGTCGAAGGCGACACTCGCCGGGTCGGCGCCCTCCGGGCCGCGGACGGTGATCGCGCCCACCCGGCTGCCCCAGGTCTCGAGCTGGTCGGCGGCGGCGGCGCGGAAGGTGTCGGCGGCGCCGAGGGTGACCGTGCGGCCGTCGGCGATCAGCACCCGGGCGATCTTGCCGCAGGTGGTGGTCTTGCCGGCGCCGTTCACGCCGACCACCAGCAGGACGGCGGGCCGGCCGTCCTTGGGCTCGGTCCTCAGGGACCGGTCCAGGCTCGGGTCGAGTGCGTTGACCAGCTCGGCGGCGAGCAGGGCGCGCAGCTCGCCGGCGGAGCGGGTGCCGAGCACCCGGGTCCGCTCGCGGAGCCGGTCGACGATGTCGCGGGTGGCGTCGATGCCGACGTCGGCGGTGATCAGGGCGTCCTCGATCTCCTCCCAGGCGTCCTCGTCGAGGTGGTCGCGGCTGAGCAGGCCGAGCAGGCTCTGGCCGAAGACGTTCTGCGAGCGGGACAGCCGGGAGCGCAGGCGGACGAGCCGGCCGGCGGTGGGCTCCGGGACCTCCAGCGGCGGCGCCTCGATCACCGGCGGTTCGACCAGGACGCCGGTGGACAGATCGGACTCGCGGGCCTCCACCGGTGGACCGGCCAGGTCCTCCTCGGCCCGGGTGTCGACCTCTGTCTCCGGCAGCGGCGGCTCGGGGCGCCGGCGCAACCGGGGCACCACCAGGCTGAGGCCGCCGAGGATCAGCACACCGAGCAGGGCGAGTGCGACGAGGAGGTATTCCTTCATGCCGAAATCCTGTCAGATGCCCGCGACGGCGTCTTCACCACGGGACCCCGGGGCGCTCAGCATCCGGCGGTACCCTCGGTCACAGCCAGCAGTGGTGCGACCGCCGGCCGGGTAGTAGACATGAAGATCGCTCAACTCGGAGGTCCACCATGCCCGCGGCACGCCTGCTCATCGGTCCCCTGCTGCGAAGGGTGGTCGGCACCCGGGCCACCGTCTGGGTGGAGACCAGCGCGCCCGCGGTGGTCACCGTCCGCACGACCGACGGCGCCACGGGCACGGCCCCGACCTTCTCCGCGTACGACCACCACTACGCCCTCGTGGTGGTGGAGGGGCTCACCCCGGACAGCGCGGCGAGCTACGAGGTGCTGGTCGACGACGAGGTGGCCTGGCCGGTGCCGGAGAGCGGCTTCCCGCCCAGCGTGATCCGGACCCGGGCCGTCGACGACCGCGATCAGCCGGTGCGGCTGGTCTTCGGCTCCTGCCGGGAGACCACCCAGCACGCCACCACCCGGCGGCTGCCGCCCGACGCGCTCGACGCGTACGCCCGGCGGTTGATCGCCGCCCCGGACCCGGCGGCCCTGCCCGACCTGCTGGTGCTCCTCGGCGACCAGGTCTACGCCGACGTCACCTCGCCGACGGTGAAGCGGCTGCTCAAGCGGCGCCGGCGCCGGCCGAAGGACGCCCCGACCGACCAGGTGGTCAGCTTCGACGAGTACACCAAGCTCTACCTGGAGTCGTGGCGCGACCCGGAGATCCGCTGGCTGCTCTCCACCGTGCCGAGCGCGATGATCTTCGACGACCACGAGGTGATCGACGACTGGAACACCTCGGCCTCCTGGCGGGCCGACATGCGCGGCCAGGCGTGGTGGGCCGAGCGGATCCGCAGCGGGCTCGCCTCCTACTGGGTCTACCAGCACCTGGGCAACCTCTCCCCGGACGAGATCGCCGAGGACCCGCTCTACGCCAAGGTGGTCACCGCCGGGGACGCCACCGAGGTGCTGCGCGAGTTCGGCGAGCGGGTGGACCGGGAGGCCGACGAGGCGCACGACACCGAGCGCTGGCGGGCCGTGCAGTACCAGTGGAGCTACTCGCTCGACCTGGGCCGGACCCGCCTCGTCATGCTCGACAACCGGTGCAGCCGGGTGCTCGAACCGGGCGCCCGGGCGATGCTGCCGCCGGGCGAGTGGTCCTGGTTCCTGGACCGGGCGCACGGCGTCTACGACCATCTGGTGGTGGGCACCTCGCTGCCCTGGCTGCTCCCGCCGGGCATCCACCACGTCGAGTCGTGGAACGAGAAGCTCGCCGAGTCGCGCCGGGCCTGGGTGGCCCGGCTGGCCGAGCAGATGCGTCGCGCCTGGGACCTGGAGCACTGGGCCGCGTTCCGGCGCTCCTTCGACGCCCTCGGCGCGCTCTTCGCCCGGCTCGGCAGCGGCCAGCCGGGCGGCACCGGCGACCGGGTGGGCGCCGGGCCGGCGTACGCGCCGCCGGCCTCGATCAGCGTGCTCTCCGGGGACGTGCACCACTCGTACGTGGCCCGGGCCCGGTTCGACGACCCGGGGGTGCGCACCCCGGTGCATCAGCTGACCTGTTCGCCGATCCACAACCAGGTGCCGGCCGCGATGCGCCCGCTGATGAAGCTGGGCTGGAATCCGGGGCCGGCCTCGACCACCCGTGCGCTGGCCCGCTCCGCCGGGGTACGCCGACCGACGGTGCGGTGGAAGAAGCTGGCCGGGCCCTACTTCGGCAACGCGGTGGCCACGCTGGAGCACCGCGGCCGGGGCGCCGAGGTGGTGATCGAGGGCACCACCAGCGACGGTCACCTGCGCGAGGTGGCCCGGCAGCGACTCGCCTCGGTGGACTGACCCCCGCGCCGTACGCTCTTCGCGTGGACACCGACGAGCACCTGCCGGAGACGCTGCGCGCGGTCGAGGACGAGCTGGCGGCGCTGCTGCGTCGGGGGCGGGCGCTGTCCTGGGAGATCGCCCGGGAGGTGCACCCCAACCTGGAGCCGAACGCGTACGGGCTGCTGCTCTGGCTGCGCCGGTCCGGGTCGATCCGGCTGACCGACCTGGCCACCCGGCTGGGCATCGGCAAGGGCACGCTCAGTCGGCAGATCCACGGCCTGGAGGGGCTCGGTCTGGTCCGCCGGGATCCGGACCCGGACGACCGGCGGGCGTCCCAGCTGCGGCTCACCGAGGAGGGCACCCGGCGGTTCGACGCCGCCCGGGCCGCCCGCCTCGGGCAGATCCGGCGGACGATGGAGAGCTGGCCGAAACGGGACGTCGCGGACTTCGCCCGGCTGCTGCACCGGTTCAACGACACGTTCTGACCCGTCGGGGCGGAATAGAGCCGCGTCACGTCCGGTTGTTGCTTCAGGCAACCAACCCCTACGGTTGCCTGAGGCAACCCTTTCACCGACAGGCACCGGAGGCACTCCACGATGACCCAGGCGACAGCGCCCACCCGGGCGACCGCCGTCGACATGACCCACCGGCAGATCCTGGAGGCCCTCTCCGGCCTGCTGCTGGGCATGTTCGTCGCGATCCTCTCCTCCACGGTCGTCTCCAACGCGCTGCCGCGGATCATCACCGAGCTGCACGGCGGCCAGTCCGCGTACACCTGGGTGGTCACCTCGACGCTGCTGGCCACCACCGCGACCACTCCGATCTGGGGCAAGCTCTCCGACCTGGCCAGCAAGAAGCTCCTGGTCCAGCTGGCCCTGACCATCTTCGTGCTGGGCTCCGTGCTGGCCGGCCTCTCCCAGTCCACCGGGCAGCTGATCGCCTGCCGGGTGCTCCAGGGCGTCGGCGCCGGTGGCCTCACCGCGCTCGCCCAGGTGATCATGGCGACGATGATCGCGCCGCGCGAACGCGGCCGCTACAGCGGCTACCTCGGCGCGGTGATGGCGGTCGGCACCATCGGCGGCCCGCTGATCGGCGGCGTGATCGTCGACACCGACCAGCTCGGCTGGCGCTGGTGCTTCTACGTCGGCGTGCCGTTCGCCATCGCGGCGCTGATCGTGCTCCAGAAGACCCTGCACCTGCCCGTGGTCAGGCGCGCGGTCAAGATCGACTGGTGGGGCGCCACCCTGATCACCGCGGCCGTCTCGCTGCTGCTGATCTGGGTCACCCTGGCCGGCGACAAGTACGACTGGATCTCCTGGCAGAGCGGCGTCATGGTGGTCGGCGCGCTGCTGCTCGGCGCGCTCGCCATCCGGGTGGAGAACCGGGCCAGCGAGCCGATGATCCCGCCGCGGCTGTTCCGCAACCGCACCATCACCCTCGCCGTGATCGCCAGCATCGCGGTCGGCGTCGGCATGTTCGGCGCCTCGGTCTTCCTCGGCCAGTACTTCCAGATCAGCCGCGGCGAGAGCCCGACCATGTCCGGTCTGATGACGCTGCCGATGATCGGCGGCCTGCTGGTCGCCTCCACGGTCGTCGGCCGGATCATCACCAACACCGGCCGCTGGAAGCGTTACCTCGTCGCCGGCTCGGCCCTGCTCACCGTCGGCTTCGCGCTGATGGGCACGCTGCGCGCGGACACCCCGTACTGGCAGATGAGCATCTACATGGCGCTGATCGGCACCGGGCTGGGCATGACCATGCAGAACCTCGTGCTCGCCGTGCAGAACACCGTCGGCCCGCACGAGCTCGGCGCGGCCAGCTCGGTGGTCGCCTTCTTCCGCAGCCTCGGCGGCGCGATCGGCGTCTCCGCGCTCGGCGCGATCCTCTCGCACAAGGTGAAGGGCTACATCGCCGACGGGCTGACCGCCCTCGGCGTCCCGACCGCCGGCTCGGGCAGCGGCGGCACCCTGCCGAACGTGCACACCCTCCCCGCGCCGATCCGCGCGGTCGTGGAGAGCGCGTACGGCCACGGCGCCGGCGACATCTTCCTGGCGGCCGCGCCGTTCGGGCTGGTCGCCCTGATCGCGGTCTGCTTCATCAAGGAGATCCCGCTGCGCCTGCACAACAACGACCCGATCGCCACCGAGGTGGAGCGCGAGTCGACCGTCGCGGCCGGCGGCGGGTCGGCCGTGGTCCGGACCGGCATCCGGGACTGACCGATGAGCACGCCGGTGGACGACCGTGAGGAGTACGGCCCGCAGGCCCGCCCGCTCCCCTTCGAGCGGGGCACCGACGGGCCGCGGGTGGTGCTGGTCGGCGTCGACGGCACCCGCACGTCGCTACGCGCCGCTGCGTACGCCGCCGGCCTGGCCCGGCGGCAGGGCGCCGTGCTCGTGGTGGTCTTCGTCAGCTCGCCCGCCTCGTACGCCGCGCTGATGTCCGGCGTGGTGGCCGGGGCGGTGCAGCAGACCTACGACGAGCTCACCGCCGAGCTGCGGCAGCAGTTCCAGCGCGGGGCGGAGGAACTCGGCGTGCCGGTGACCTTCCTGTGCCGGCGCGGGGACGCGTACACCGAGTTACGCGCGGCGGCCGACGAGACCCGCGCGGACCTGGTGGTGGTCGGGTCGTCCGAGCAGGCCGGGCACCGTCTGGTCGGCTCGGTCGCCGCCCGGCTGGTCCGCACCGGCCGCTGGCCCGTCGTCGTGGTGCCCTGATAACCCGTCGCGGGTTGTCAGTCATGCCGGGCAGGATGCCCGGCATGACCTGGAGAGCACCGGAGATCACCCGGACCCCCGAGCCCACCGTCGGCGACGAGCGCACCATGCTGGAGGGCTGGCTCGACTACCACCGGCAGACCCTGCTGCTCAAGTGCGCCGGGCTGACCGCCGAGCAGCTGCGTACCCCGAGCGTCGAACCGTCCGGGCTGACCCTGCTCGGCCTGGTCCGGCACCTGGCCGAGGTGGAGGCCTGGTGGTTCCGGGAGAACTTCGCCGGGGAGAAGGTCGACTACCCGTACTTCACCCCGGAGAACCCCGACGCGGACCACGACGTCAGCACCGCCGACGCCGAGGCCGACTTCGCCACCTTCCACCGGGAGGTCGAGCTGGCCCGGGCCGCCGCGGCCGGGCACTCCCTGGACGAGACGTTCACCGAGGTCGGGCCGAAGAAGCGGACCTTCAACCTGCGCTGGGTCTACGTCCACATGATCGAGGAGTACGCGCGGCACAACGGCCACGCCGACCTGATCCGCGAACGCATCGACGGCGTGACCGGCGACTGAGACCGAGGCCCTTCAGTGCCGTGGGTGCGGGTCGGTCGGAGTGCCTCGCCCACCCGCCGGCGCTGGGTGCCGGGTCCCTTCCTGCCGCGCTACGAACTTGATGTCGTCAACGAATCGGTCTCCGCCGGGCCGGCGATGCATCCACGTCATCAAGTTCGTAGCGTGCCGAGCAGACCCCCGGTTGCGGGGTCGGACCGGTGGACGCCGGCGAGGGGGTCGCCGAGCGGCGAGGCGTCCGGACCCTCCAGGACGCACGGCTGCGGCACGAAGCGGGACGGCACCAGGGTGAGGCCTCGGGGATCGGGACGCCGCCGACGACCTGCGTCCGGAGACTCGGCAGGGCGACTAGACCGGACTCGTCCGCAGCGCCGCCCGGAGGTAACGCAGGTCGCCCGGGCCGTCCCAGCGGTGCGCCGACAGCCCGGCCACGCGGGCACCGGCGACGGCCCGGGCCTCGTCGTCCACGAAGAGCACCCGCGACGGCGGAGTCTCCAGCGCCTCGCAGGCCGCCTCGAAATACTCCTTGGCCGGCTTGTGCACGCCGATCACCGAGGAGTTGACGATCACGTCCAACTCGTCCACCAGGCCCAGCGCGGCGATGTCCGCGTCGAGCACATCGGTGGCGTTGGTGCCCAGCCCGACCCGGACGCCAGCCGCCCGGGCCTCCCGGACGAAGTCCAGCACGTCCCTGTCGACCTCGCCCCGGTAGCGCTGCCACTCGTCCACGGCGGCGCGGGCCCGCTCGGGGCTGCCCAGCGACGGCGCCAGCGCGTCGGCCACGCTGGTCATCCACTCGGCGTGGCTGACCTTGCCGGTGAGCACCGGCCGGAGCAGCCCCCAGGACATGGCGATCTCACCGAGGATCCCCTCGGAGAGCCCGTACTCCCGCTCCACGCCGGCGGCCACCGCCGGGTCCCAGCGGCGCAGTACGCCGTCGAAGTCCAGCAGGAGTGCCGTCGGCCGTTCCCGTGCCACTACTGATTCTCCTCGCCGCGGCCGGGCCGCTCGTCGTCCGCGGCCCGGTTGAGCCGCTGGCTGATCACCTGGGTGACCCCGCTGCGCATGGTCACCCCGTAGAGGGCGTCGGCGATCTCCATCGTCCGCTTCTGGTGCGTGATGACGATCAGCTGGCTCTTCTCCCGCAACTGCGCCAGGAGCGTGATCAGGCGCCCCAGGTTCACGTCGTCGAGGGCCGCCTCCACCTCGTCCATGATGTAGAACGGGCTGGGCCGGGCGCGGAAGATCGCCACCAGCATCGCCACCGCGGTCAGCGACCGCTCGCCGCCGGAGAGCAGCGACAACCGCTTGATCTTCTTGCCCGGCGGCCGGGCCTCCACCTCCACGCCGGTGGTCAGCAGGTCCTCCGGGTCGGTGAGGATCAGCCGTCCCTCACCGCCGGGGAAGAGCACCGTGAAGACCTGCTCGAACTCCCGGGCGGTGTCGGCGAACGCGCTGGCGAAGACCTCCAGGATCCGCTCGTCGACGTCCTTGACCACGGTGAGCAGGTCCCGGCGGGTCGCCTTCAGGTCCTCCAGCTGCTCGGAGAGGAACTTGAAGCGCTCCTCCAGCGCGGCGAACTCCTCCAGCGCCAGCGGGTTGACCTTGCCGAGCAGGGCCAGTTCCCGCTCCGCCTTGGCCGCCCGCTTCTCCTGCACCGGCCGCTCGTACCGGACCGGCTCGGGCACCGGCAGCCCGTCGCGTTCGGCCGTCGCCACGTCCACCTGGGTGGGCGGGACGGGCTGCGCCGGGCCGTACTCGGCGACCAGGGTCTCCACGTCCAGGCCGAAGTCCTCGGCCGCCTTCGCCTCCAGCTGCTCGATGCGCAGCCGCTGCTCGGCCCGGGCCACCTCGTCCCGGTGCACCTGGCCGGTCAGCCGTTCCAGCTCCGCGCCGAGCCGCTTGGCCGCGCCGCGTACCTCCTGGAGCTCGGCCTCCCGGGCGGCGCGTTCGCGCGCCACGGCGTCGCGGTGCTCCTCGGCCGCGGCGATCGACCCGGTGAGCCGGGTGAGCGCCTCGCGGGCGCCGCCGACCACGGCGCGGGCGATCGCCGCGCCTCGGGTCCGCGCCGCCCGGCGGGCCGCGGCCCGTTCCCGCGCCGACCGCTCCGCGGCCGCCTGCCGGGCGAGCGAGTCGGCCCGACCGGCGATCGAGGAGACCCGCTCCTCGGCGGTACGCACCGCGAGCCGGACCTCCATCTCGTTCTGCCGGGCCCGGGGCACCATCGCGGCGAGCTGGTCGCGTTCCTCGGTGGAGGGTTCCGCGTCGATCGGGGTGGCCTCGGCCAGCCGGAGCCGCTCCTCCAGCTCGGACAGGGCGGTCAGGTCGCGTTCCCGGGCCGCCTCGGCGCGGGACCGGGACTCGCCGAGCCGGTCGGTCTCCGCCTTCGCCGAACGGGCCGCCGCGCCCAGCTCGGCCAGCCGCCGCGCGGCCGCGTTGCGGTGGCTCTCCGCCTCCCGCTTGGCGGCGGCGGCGTGCTGCACGGCCTCCTTGGCGGCGGCCACCTCGGCGCGCGCGTCGACCAGCTGTTCGCGAAGCTCGGCGCCCGTCCGCTCGGCGGTCAGCCGGTTGGCGCGGGCCTCCTCCACGGCCGCCTGGACCTCGATGAAGCTGGGCGCCTTGGCCGACCCACCGGCCGCCGCGTACGCCCCGACCACGTCCCCGTCCGGGGTGACCGCGCGCAACTCCGGGCTCTCGGCGACCAGCTCGGCCGCGGCGGCGAGGTCGTCGACCAGCACCACGTCGCGCAGCGCCCGGTGCACGGCCGGACGGATCTCGGCCGCGCACTCGACCAGGTCGGGCGCCCAACGCGCGCCCTCGGGCAGCTGGGGGCGCAGCGCGTCGGCCGGCCCGGTCATCCCCGGCCCGGCGGGGCTGCCGACGAGCAGGCCGGCCCGGCCGGCGTCGGAGATCTTCAGCAGCCGCATCGCCTCGACGGCCTCGTCCACCCCGCTGACCGCGACCGCGTCGGCGAGCCCGCCGAGCGCGGCGGCCAGCGCCGCCTCGTGGCCGGGAGCCACGGTGAGCAGGCCGGCCAGGCTGCCCAGCAGCCCGGGCACCTCGCCGGCGCGGGCGAGCAGCGCACCGGCGCCGTCCTTGCGGCGCAGGCCGATGGCGAGCGCCTCCTCGCGGGCCTTCCAGGTCGCCGCGTCCTTCTCGGCGGTTCGCTCGGCGTCGGCCAGCGAGCGGACGGCCGCCTGCGCCTTCTCCTGCACGGCGACCGCCTCGGCGTGCCGCTCGTCGAGGTCGGCGTTGTCCCGGTCGGCCTCGGTGGACTGTTCGGCCACCGCGTCCACCTCGGCCTGGGCCTTCTCGGCCCGGGCCAGCGCGTCGGCGTGCGCGGCGGCGAGCCGGTCGATCTCCTCGCCGGCGCTGGTGGTCCGGGCGCGGGCAGAGTTCACCTGGCCGGTCAGCCGGGCCAACCCCTCCCGCCGGTCGGCGATCGCCTTGGCCGCGGCGACCAGCTCCCGCTCGGCGGCGGCGAGCTGCCGTTCCAGCTCCTGCCGGTGCTCCACCGCCTCGGCGAGCCGGATCTGGTCGTCGGTCAGCGCCTCGCGCAGCTCCTCCTCCTGCTCGCGGACCCGCTGCGACTCGGCCTCCAGCTGGTCGGGATCGCGGCCGGGGCGCTCGTCGTCCCCGGCGGCGCTGAGGTGGCGCAGCCGCTCGCGGGCGAGCTGCTCGATGGAGCGGAACCGCTCCTGGAGGGCGGAGAGCTTGTACCAGGTGTCCTGCGCGGCGGCGAGCAGCGGGGCGTCCTCGGCCAGCGCCGTCTCCAGTTCGCCGAGGCGGCCCTGCACCTCGGTGTGCTCGGCGTCGAGCTGCTCGCGTCGCTCCCGCAGCGCCGTCTCGTCGGCGATCTCCCTGTCCAGGGTGGCGCGCAGGGTGGCCAGGTCGTCGGCGAGCAGCCGCAGCCGGGCGTCGCGCAGGTTCGCCTGGATCGCGGCGGCCCGTCGGGCCACCTCCGCCTGCCGGCCCAGCGGCTTGAGCTGGCGGCGCAGCTCGGCGGTGAGGTCGGTGAGCCGGTTGAGATTCACCTGCATCGCGTCGAGCTTGCGCAGCGCCTTTTCCTTGCGCTTGCGGTGCTTGAGGACGCCGGCCGCCTCCTCGATGAACGCCCGCCGGTCCTCCGGCTTGGCGTGCAGCATGCCGTCGAGCCGCCCCTGGCCGACGATGATGTGCATCTCCCGACCGATGCCGGAGTCCGACAGCAGCTCCTGGATGTCGAGCAGCCGGCAGGTGTCGCCGTTGATCTCGTACTCGCTCTCGCCAGAGCGGAACATCCGGCGGGTGATGGAGACCTCGGTGTACTCGATCGGCAGCGCGCCGTCGGTGTTGTCGATGGTGAGGGTGACCTCGGCCCGGCCCAGCGGCGCCCGCCCGGCGGTGCCGGCGAAGATGACGTCCTCCATCTTGCCGCCGCGCAGCGCCTTGGCGCCCTGCTCGCCGAGGACCCAGGCGATGGCGTCGACGACGTTGGACTTGCCGGAGCCGTTCGGGCCCACCACGCAGGTGATCCCGGGCTCCAGCTTCAGCGTCGTCGCGGAGGCGAAGGACTTGAACCCCTTCACCGTCAGGCTCTTGAGATACACCTTCTCGATCCTCGTCCGGTGGCCGCCGTACCGTCGCGGGCTGCGCGGACCTGGTGAACCCGCAGACTAACGCGTTGCCGGCGACCGCAGGGCACGCGACCCGCCCCGGGGCCGCCCCAGCGGGAACGGATCAACGGCGGAATTGGGGACGGGCGGCCGAACGGAGCGGTTCCACGACGACTTCCACAAGATCGCGAAATTGCGGCGCCGAATGGTGCGGAGACAGAGCTGCGCGCCGGCACTAAAGTGTCGGCGCGCGATTTCGTGATGGTGCGATTCAGTTTTCCGACCCTGGAAGATCAGGTCAGCGCGGGCTCGGCCAGCCGCAGGAGGTCGTCCGCCTCCGCCGCCGCCGCCGCGAGCCGATCATTGTCGGCGCGCAAACGCGTGATCTCGAACTCCAGTGCCTGAACCCTGGAACGCAGTCGGGTGACCTCGTCGAGCAGACGCCGGTCGGGCGCTGCACCTACGTGGCCGTACAGGGCCTTAGCCATGCTGACTCCTTGATATGCGCTGCCGGAAGAGCCGGCCAACGCGCGCCCATTCGTGTACGCGGCTGTCCTCCCACCGATATGTGGGCATGACCGGGCGCGACTGGCGACACCTATATATTGAGCCGATACCCCCTCCTTCGTCAAGTTCCCGCAGGCCGTAGATCATCTCCACGTCTGCCCTGTCCACTTGCCGGGGGCCGCAAGGCTCGGACACGCTCTGTCCGGACTCCTCAACTCTACGCCTCGGAATGTGCGTAGGGTCACCTCGTGAGGCCCACTCGCCTTAACTCTTCCTTAGCCACGTTGCCGCAGTTCAGAGCGCAGCCGTAGCGTCAGCCCGGCCCGCAACCGACCCCGTGGAGGCGACAGGCGTGAACGGCTGGACCGACGCAGATGACCCGGACGGCGCCTATCGGCGTGCGCGACCGCCGGCCGACGAGCCCCCGAGCTGGCTCACCGACCGTCCCGAGCCGCGGTCGGCGTACCTCTTCGGCGACGAGCCGGGGCAGCCGGGCGACGACCGGTGGGCCGACGCCCCGACCGGCCGCTTCGGACGCCCGCCCGCCGAGACCACCCCGTACCGGGACCGCACCTCGGTCACCCCGCCGGTCGACCTGACCGCCCGCCCGGAGACCACCGGCTCGATCCCGGTGGTCGACCTCGCCGCGCGCGCCGGTGCCTTGCGGCCCGCCTCCGAGCCGGCGGCCGACGGGCAGGGTCGGCATCGGCAGAAGGGGCGCCTCCCCCGCCCCCTGCTGATCGGCGGCGCCGCCGCGGCGGCCACCCTGGTGGTCAGCCTCGGGGTGGGCGCGTTGGTGCTGCCCAGCGGTGACGAGGACGCCGACCAGGCCTCCTTCGACGACACCGTCGCCGCCGCCCCGGTGGCGCCCGGGCTCGGCGGCGCTCCCGCCGACGCCCTGGCCGCCACCGGGTCGCCGACCACCGCCGCGCCCACCGCGTCGCCGACCACCGCGCGGCCGACCCCGTCGCCCAGCCGGAGCGTCGCGCCGGCACCCGCGCCGAAGCGGACCCAGGCGCCCTCCCGGCAGAGCACCGTGCGGACCACCGCCCCCACCGCAAGCCCGACGAGGAACACGCTGAGCGCCGGGGCGAGCAGCCAGGTGCAGCAGGTCGTCGACCTGGTCAACGCCGAGCGGGCCAGGGCCGGCTGCGGGGCGGTGCAGGTCGACGACAAGCTGATGCTCGCCGCCCAGCGGCACAGCCAGGACCAGGCCGACCACCAGGACATGACGCACACCGGCAGCGACGGCAGCGACGCCGGTGAGCGGCTGGACCGGGTGGGCTACTCCTGGCGCACCTACGGCGAGAACGTCGCCTGGAACCAGCAGACCCCGGCCGCGGTCATGGAGGCCTGGATGAACAGCTCCGGGCACCGGGCCAACATCCTGAACTGCGCCTTCACCGAGATCGGCGTGGGCGTGGCGACCAGCAACGGGCCGTACTGGACCCAGGACTTCGCCGCCCCGCGCTGAGCCGAACGGACCCGCCGCCCCCCGGCGCCGACGTGACCGCGTCGTCGTCGGGGGGCGCTCGTTTGACCGGGTGAGGCCGGCGGTGGGGCGCCGGCCGGGACCCGGGAGCTGCCGATGCGGATCCGGCTGCCAGCATCCGCGCCACGGAGCGGGCCGCGGCGGGCGGCGGCGCGCGTGCGGCCGATGGGGCGCCGGCGACGCGCGGTCCGTCGGGCGCTGCCGGCGGCCGTCGCGCTCACCCTGCTCAGCCCGGTGTACGGCTGCCACGCCCCGCTGGTCCCGCCGGGCGCACCGACCCCGTGGCCGGCCGCGTACGCGCAGCGGTGGCAGTGGCAGTGGCAGCTCAGTGGGCCGATCGACACCACGGTCGACGCCGACGTCTTCCTCCTCGACCCGGTACGGGTGACCGCCGCCGAGACCGGCGCGCTGCGCTCCCGGGACCGCCGGCTGGTCTGCCAGGTGCACGTCGGCTCGTACGCCGCCGGCGATCCGGACGCCAGCCGCTTCCCGGCGGCGGTCCGTGGCGCCCCGGCCCGGCGGCCGCAGAGCCGCTGGCTGGACGTACGCCGCTGGGACGCCCTCGAACCGGTGCTGGCCGACCGGTTCCGGCTCTGCCGGGGCAAGGGGTTCGGCGCGGTGGCCCTGGCCGACGCCGACGGGTACGCCCACCGCTCCGGCTTCCCGCTCGGCTACGACGACCAGCTGCTGTTCAACCGGCGGGTGGCCACCCTGGCCCGCTCGCTCGACCTCTCCCCCGGCCTGATGAACGACGTGGGGCAGGTAGCGGCGCTGGCGCCCGACTTCGACTTCGCGGTCAACGAGGAGTGCATCCGGCTGCGGCAGTGCGCCAAGCTGCTGCCCTTCGCCGACGCCGACAAGCCGGTCTTCCACGTCGAGTACGCGGGTGCGACCGCGCGCTTCTGCGTGACCACCCTCGGGTACGGCTTCTCCTCCATCCGCAAGACCCGCGACCTGGCCGCCTGGCGGGAGACCTGCCGCCTGACGTGAGCCCCGGCGGACGCGGAACCGGTCGGTCAGCCAGCCGGGGATGAGCGCGCCGGCAGGCGGATGGCGGGGCGACCCGGAGAACCGAGGTCGCATCGACGCGGAGGGCCCGGACCGGTCGCCGGTCCGGGCCCTCGCCGTCGGTCCGGTCAGCGGGCGCCGACCAGCTCCGGAGCCGGCGCCGGCGGGTCGGCCGGGTCGGCGGCCCGGGCCCGCAGGAAGCGCGGCGCCCACCAGTTGGCATCGCCGAGCAGCGTCATCAGCGACGGCAGCACCACCGCCCGGATGATCGTGGCGTCCAGCAGGATCGCCGCGGCCAGGCCGACGCCGAGCTGCTTCATGTCGATCGTGCTCAGCGAGGCGAAGATGCCGAACACCCCGACCATCACGATGGCCGCGCTGGTCACCACGCCGGCCGAGGAGGTGATGCCGTACGCCACCGCGTCCCGGTTCGACATGCCGTTGCGGATGCCCTCGCGGATCCGGCTGACCACGAAGACGTGGTAGTCCATGGAGAGCCCGAAGAGCACCACGAAGAGGAAGAGCGGCAGCCAGGAGACGATCGCTCCCATCGAGGTGAAGCCGAGCAGCCCCTCCGCCCAGCTGTTCTGGAAGACCAGCACCAGCAGCCCGTACGCGGCGCCGGCGGAGAGCAGGTTGAGCAGGATCGAGGTGAACGCGACCACCACCGACCGGAACGTCCAGGTCATCACCAGGAACGTCAGCGCCAGCACGAACGCCATCACGACCGGCAGCTTCTCCTCGACGTGCTGCGCGTAGTCCTCGCTGGCGGCCACCCCGCCGCCGACCGCGTACTCGACGCCGGGGATGCCGCGCATCGCCGCCGGCAGCAGGTCGTCGCGGAGCTCGTCCAGCGAGCGCACCGCCCGGTCGTCCCGGCTGGCGTACGGGGTGGCGATCTCCAGCACCGACACCCGGCGGTCCGCCGACACCTCGATCTTCGGGCCGTCCGCCTCGACGGGGGCGAAGAGCGGGTCGGCGCCGGCCCGCCCGGCCAGCCCGGTCAGCGCCCCGCGCACCCGGTCGGCCTGCTCGGCCGGCGCCCGGACGGCCACCGTGTGGCTGGTGCCGGTGCTCGGGAAGGCGGCGGTGAGCCGGTCGTACGCCTGCATCGCCGCCGTGGTGCGCGGCAGGTCCTCCATGCCGGGGAACTTCAGCTTCATGCCGAGCGCCGGGGCGGCCAGGGCGAGCAGCAGCCCGACCGAGACGACTAGGGTGGCCAGCGGCGCCTTCAGGGCGGGCCGCAGCACCGCCGGCCAGAACCGCGGCTTCGCCGGCTCGCCGTGCCGTCCGGTACGCGCCGCGGTGAGCCGCCAGAGCAGCGGCACCCGGGGCCGGTCGACCCAGCGGCCCAGCTTGGCCAGCAGCGCCGGCAGCACGGTCAGCGAGCCGGTCACCGCGACCGCGACCACCAGGATCGAGCCGACGGCGAGCGAGGAGAAGACCGCGTCGTTGGCGAGCAGCAGACCGGCCATCGAGATGATCACCGCGAAGCCGGAGACCACCACAGCGTGTCCGGAGGTTTCCGCGGCGATCTCCACGGCGTCCAGCCCGGCCCGGCCCTTCGCCCGTTCCTCCCGTTCGCGGCGCACGTAGAACAGCGAGTAGTCCACCCCGACCGCCATGCCGATCAGCAGGATCACGCTGGCGGTGGTGTCGGTGGCCGGCACCAGGTGCGAGGCCAGGGTGGACAGGCCCATCGCGGCGGCCACCGAGGAGAGCGCCAGCAGCACCGGCACGCCCGCGGCGATCAGCGCGCCGAACGCGACGATCAGGATGGCCAGGGTGACCGGCAGGCTCAGCAGCTCGGCCCGCTTGAAGTCCTTGCCCAGGGTGTCGTCGAGCGCCTTGTTGATCGACGGCCCGCCGACCTCCTCGACCCGCAGCCCCGGGTGGGCCCGCTGCACCTCGGCGGTGGCGTCGCGCAGCGGCTGCACCCGCTCCGACGCGGTCTTCGCGTCACCCGACATGGTGACCGGCAGCAGCAGCGCCCCGCCGTCGCGCGACGGCACCGGCGTCCCCACCGACGCCACCCCGGTCACCTTCCGGAGCCGGTCGGCCGCGTCCGTCGCGGCGGCCCGCGCCGCCGCCTGGTCCAGCGTCCCGCCCCGCGGCGTGATCAGCACGTTCTCCACTGCGGGATCGGCGAAGGCGCCCTCGGTGACGATGATGTCGGCCCGCCCGGACTCCCCGATCGCCATGTCGGCGTCGGTGGCCTCCTTCAACCCGGCGGCGTTGCCACCGACGAAGCACACCGCCACGAACACCACCCAGAGCGCGATCGCCCGCCACGGGTGCTCGGCGCTCCACCGCGCCAGCCGCACCGTCACCGGTCTCCTGCCCATCTCCTCGGCCCCCCTCCGTACGCCGGCTCCCTGCCGACGATCTGACGCTAGGGAGGACGGCGGGCGGAGACATCGGGGAACGGCCCCGGCTCGTCCCGGACGTGGCGGATCCCGTCCGGGCGGGCCGGCCGGGGTGGGCCAACCGGACAATCAGCGGAATATCAGGCGCATGTCCGGGGCCTGCCCAGCGCGGCGCGGGGTCGGCACACCGGCGCAACCCCGAACCGGCTCGGGGTCATCCCCTCAGGGCACCCCGGGGCCGCGGCTGACAGCGCGGGCAACTGTACGACGACCGGTTCATGAACGCCTCCCGCCGGATCGGCGCACCGCACCGCCGGCACGGCTCGCCCTCCCGGCCGTACACGTTCAGCGACCGGTCGAAGTAGCCGCTCTCGCCGTTGACGTTGACGTAGAGGTCGTCGAAGCTGGTGCCGCCCTGCTTGATCGCCTCGGCGAGCACGTCCCGGACGTGGCCGAGCAGCCGGGTCGCGGCCGGCGCGGTCAGCGCGTCGGTGGGCCGGGCGCCGTGCAGCTTCGCCCGCCAGAGCGCCTCGTCGGCGTAGATGTTGCCCACCCCGGAGATCAGGGTCTGGTCGAGCAGCGCGCGCTTCACCTCGGTACGCCGCCGGCGCAGCGCGGCGACGAAGCCGGCATCGGAGAACTCCGGGTCCATCGGGTCCCGGGCGATGTGCGCGATCTCGGCCGGCAGTTCGGCGCCGCCCTCGCTCACCGAGAGGCCGCCGAACGTGCGCTGGTCGACGAAGCGCAGTTGCGGACCGTCGTCGGCGAACCGGAACCGGACCCGCAGGTGGAGCTCGTCGGCGGCCTCGGCCGGCTGGAGCAGCAGCTGACCGGACATGCCCAGGTGGCCGATCAGGGCGTCGCCGCTGTCCAGCGGCAGCCAGAGGTACTTGCCGCGGCGGCGGACGTCGGTCACCGTCCGGTCGGCCAGCACGTCGGCGAAGTGCTCCGGGCCGGGGACGTGCCGGCGGACGGCGCGCGGGTGGCGCACCTCCGCCGAGGAGATCCGGCGGCCGATGACCCACTGGGCCAGCCCCTGCCGGACCGTCTCCACCTCGGGCAGCTCAGGCACGACCCAGGCCCGCCTCGGCGGCCGTGTCCTCCGGGGCGACGGCCGCGTCCGGCTCGGGCTGCGCGTCCCGCTCGGCCTGGGCGGTGAGCTCCCGCCAGGCCGACTCGGCGGCCCGCTGCTCGGCCTCCTTCTTGCTGCGCCCCTCGGCCCCGCCGTAGCGGTTGCCGGCCACCACCACCCAGGCGGTGAAGGTCTTCAGGTGGTCCGGGCCGGTGCCCTCGATCCGGTACTCCGGGACGCCCAGCCCCAGCGCGGCGGTGAGCTCCTGGAGGCTGGTCTTCCAGTCCAGGGCGGCGCCCCGGCCCGCCGACTCCGCCATCAACGGGTCGAAGAGCCGGTGGATGACCAGCGCGGCGGTGTCCAGGCCGTACTGGAGGTAGATCGCGCCAAGCAGCGCCTCCAGGGTGTCGGCGAGGATGCTCGCCTTGTCCCGGCCACCGGTGCTCTCCTCGCCCTTGCCGAGCAGCAGGTAGGCGCCGAGGCCGTCCGGCCCGAGACCGCGGGCCACGTCGGCCAGCGCGCGCATGTTGACCACGCTGGCCCGCAGCTTGGCCAGCTGCCCCTCGGGCAGGTCCGGGTGGTTGCGGAAGAGCGCGGTGGTGATCACCACGCCCAGCACCGAGTCGCCGAGGAATTCCAGCCGCTCGTTGGTGGGCAGGCCGCCGTTCTCGTACGCGAACGAGCGGTGGGTGAGGGCGCGCTCCAGCAGCTCCGGATCGAGCGTCACGCCGAACGCCGCCTCCAGGTGACCGAGGTGGACCCGCCGCCGTCTGTCGTTCGTCATGCTGTTACCTCTTCGTTCGCGACCTCAGGGCGGGCAAGCGCACTCCTCGGGCTCACTTGCACACCTCGGTGTCGGGGCTGTCACTGTTCAGGATTTGGTCGGCAGTGCCGTCGAGCAGCGCGCGGACCCGGTCGGCGGCGTCCCGGCGCCACAGGTGGGCGGCGAGCGCGATTCCGGAGGCGACGTCCTCGGCCGACGCCGCGCCGTGGCACACCACCACGGTGCCGGCCACGCCGAGCAGGGCGGCCGCGCGGGGGGCGCCGCCGCGGTCGGGCGGTCCGCCGGCCATCGCGTACGCGCCCTCGATCGCCTTGAGCAGCACGTTACCGGTGAACCCGTCGGTGACCACCACGTCGGCGCGCGCGCCGAGGGCGACGTCGTACCCCTCGACCAGGCCGACGTAGCGGGCCGCGCAGGGCAGGTCGAGGGCGGCCAGCAGCGGATCGGCGGCCCGCCGGCAGCGGTCCCCCTTGCCCGCCTCGGTGCCGACGGAGAGCAGGCCGACCCGGGGGGCGGCGACGGCGTGCGCGACCGCGGCGTAGGCCGCGCCGAGCAGGGCGTGCCGGGCCAGGGTGGCCGGTCGGGGTTCCAGGGAGCCGCCGACGTCGAGCAGCACCACCGGGCCGGCGACGGCCGGCAGGGTGGCCACCAGGGCGGGGCGGCGGACGTCGGTCCACCGGCCGAAGCCGAGCGCGGCGGCGGAGACGGTGGCGCCGGTGGAACCGGCGGAGACGAGGGCGTCGGCGGCGCCGTCGCGGATGGCCGCGACGGCCGCACGGACGGTGCTGTCGGCGCGGGGCGCGTGGTGGGTCGCGCCGGCGGCGGCCCGCACCGGGCGGACCGTGATCCGGGCGCGCTGCACCGGCGTCAGGGCGTCGGTCACCGAGGCCGCGACCTCGGTCGGGCCCACGAGCAGCAGATGCAGGTCGGGGTCGGCACGCACGGCACGCAGAGCGCCGTCAACCACGACGGCGGGAGCATCGTCCCCGCCGAGGAGGTCAACGGCGATCCGCGCGGTGCCCGGCTCCATCGGAACGCCGGCCGGAACAGGCCGGCCGGCGTCGGAGGGAGCCGGGGCACCGGGCGATCGCCTGGGTGCGCGCGCCGCCCGACCCGTGGTCGGGGGCGTCACTCGGCGTCCAGGTCAGACCTCGAGAACCTGGCGGCCGTTGTACGTGCCGCAGACGGAGCACGCCGCGTGCGGCAGCTTGGGGGACTTGCACTGCGGGCAGGCCACGGTCGCGACCACGGTCGCCTTCCAGTTCGCCCGGCGGGACCGGGTGTTGCTGCGCGACATCTTGCGCTTCGGGACGGCCACGGTTCCTACTCCTCTGTACGGTTCAGTTGCGACAGGCCCGCCCAACGCGGGTCGATCTGCTGGTGGCTGTGGTCGGCCGGCAGATCGTCCCAGTGCACCCCGCATTCGGGGCACAAGCCTGGGCAGTCCTCCCGGCAGAGCGGGTTCGTCGGCAGCGTGAGCACCACCGCGTCCCGCAGCGCCGGTTCCAGGTCGATCAGATCGTCCTGCATCCGGCCCACCTCGTCCTCGTCGGTCGTCTCGTCCGTGGTGCTGTTCTCGTACGCGTACAGCTCCTGGACGTTCACGACCATCGAGTCGTTGATCTCGCGCAGGCAGCGCCCGCACTCGCCCTTGACGGGACCGCTGACGGTCCCGGAGACGAGTACGCCCTCGGACACCGACTCCATCCTCAGGTCGAGGTCGAGGTCCGCGCCCTCCGGCACGCCGATCATCTCCACGCCGAGGTCCGCCGGCGCCGGCACGACCCGCTTGACCGTACGCAACGCACCAGGGCGACGCGGCAGGTCTCTCGTGTCGAGAACCAGCGGCGCCCTGGGGTTGAGTGATGAAGGCGAGTGCTTGGGCATAGTCAGACTCCGGCCGGTGATAGGCCGACAAAAAAGGTTACCTGGACGGCGGCCCGCGAGTCGAACCGGGGGCCACGCACCACCGGGCTGTCGGCTTTCCGGTGTGCCGCTCAGAAGGGTAGCGGGCGTTCCGCCTCGTCCCCAGCGAAGGTGCCGATCTCCCGCAGCGCGTGCATCTTGTCCCGGCCACGCTCTATCGAGGCCAACGCCCTGGTGAGGAACTGCTCGAAGTTGGCCAGGGCGGTGTCGACGTAGTCGTCCACCTCGTCCCGCAGCCGCTGCGCCTCCGCCCGGGCCTCCGCGATGATCCGGGCGCCCTCGTGCTCCGCGGAGACCGTGATCTCGTTCACCGACACCAGGCGGGCGTGTTCTGCCTCACCCTCGCTGATGATCCGGTCGGCTTCCCGCTTGCCGGCCTCCATGATCTTGTCCCGCTCCTCCAGGAGCGCGGCGGCGCGGCGCAGGTCGGCCGGGAGTTCACCGCGCAGCTCGTCCAGGGCCTCGATCATCTCGCCCCGGTCGACCATGCAGTTGTTGCGCGACATCGGGACGGAGCGGGCCTGCTCCACCATGGCGATCAGTTCGTCGATGCGATCGAGCGGGTCCACCGGTACCTCACTCCCTGTCGTTCGTCGGCCGACCTACATGATGCGGGTTACGGCCGGGTTCCCGCTCCACACATGATGTCGTGCGCGGGCGAGCCTCGCCCCATCCATCCCGGCCCGGCGCGTCGCGGCGCGCCGGGCGGGGGTGGCCGCGGGGGTCAGGCCCGGTGCTCCGGGCCCAGCCGGGCCACCAGCTGGTGGCGCACCACGTCCGGGACGTGGGAGGAGATGTCGCCACCCCACTTCGCCACGTCCTTGACCAGGCTGGAGGAGAGGAAGGAGTAGAGCGGGTTGGTGGGCATGAAGAGCGTCTCGACCCCGGCGAGGCCGATGTTCATCTGCGCCATCTGCAACTCGTAGTCGAAGTCGCTGACCGCCCGCAGTCCCTTGATCAGGACGCTCGCCTCCTGCGCGCGGCAGAAGTCGACCAGCAGGCCGCGGAACGACTCGACCCGCACGTTGTCGTACGAGGAGGTCACCTCGCGGAGCATCTCGATCCGCTCCGCGACGGTGAACAGGCCGCTCTTCGACTGGTTCACCAGTACGCCGACGATCACCTCGTCGAAGAGCCGGCTGGCTCGTCCGATGATGTCGAGGTGTCCGTTGGTGACCGGATCGAACGAGCCGGGACAGACCGCACGTCTCATGATCGGCGACCGTACCAAAGGGTCGTCTCGCCGTAACGGCGACTGCGCTCCCCCGTGACGCCCTCCACCCACGGCACCGGACCGGTGCGGCTGGACCGCTCCACCACGACCAGGGCGTCCGGGGCCAGCCAGGCGCCGTCGACCAGCGCGGTCAGCAGCGCGGCGATCTCGGCGTCGGGCACCGCGTACGGCGGGTCGGCGAAGATCACGTCGTACGGGGCGCCGTCCGGGCCGGCGGCGAGCACGGTGGCCACCTTGCCGGTGACCAGTCGGGCGGCCGGCGCGGCCCGCAGCGCCGCCACGTTCTCCCTGATCACCCGGGCGGCCCGGGGATCGGACTCGACCAGCAGCACGTGCTGGGCACCCCGGGACAGCGCCTCCAGGCCGACCGCGCCGGAGCCGGCGTACAGGTCGGCGAAGCGGGCGCCGGCCAGGTCCACCTCGGCCTGCACCGCGCTGAACAACGCCTCGCGCACGCGGTCGGAGGTGGGTCGGGTGCCGGCGCCGGGCGGCGCGGCGATCCGCCGGCCGCCGAGCGTGCCGGCGACGATCCGGGTCACGGCTGCCCCCTGTCCATGGCCCTGACGCTACGCGACGCGCGAGCCGGACCGGCGGACACGGTGGGTCCCGGCGGACCGGGCAGATGATCACTTCTCGTATATCAAAGATCTCAGATGCGTAACATCGTCGTGGGCCGTTTTCGAGCGCTGTGACGGCGGTGGCCCGCCCGCTAGGGTCTGCCCGGTGCCGGCGGCGCTTCCCGCCGGCCGTGCGGTGCCGGGGAAGGCGCTGTCACGGACGTGCCGCAACGCGACCGGGACGAAAAGCACCCCCCACGCCGCACCCTGACGCATCATCACCCCGGGAGTACGCGTGATCCGCACCCTGCCGCCACGGCGACCGCTCGCCGTGGTCGCCGCCGCGCTGGCCGGCCTCGCCACGGCGCTCGTCTTCACGGCGCCGGCGACGGCGACCGACAGCTCGCCGTCACCGACCGCCCCGCCGACCGCGACCGGCTCGCCCAGCACCCCGGCCGAGCCGACGCCCACCTGCGTCAAGGCGGCCGACGCCCGCTACACCCACACGTTCGACGGGCCCGCGGGCAAGGCCTCCATCACCCTGACCAACGGACCGCTCTGCGCGGGCGAGGAGCAGGAACTGGCGCTGGTGTCCTACGTGACGCCGTCGGCGACCTTCGCCGTGCCGCAGTACGTGCTCGACACGTCGGTCAAGAAGTTCAGCGGCGTCACCACCGGCGAGCTGGGCGTGGCCACCCTGGACTTCACGGTCGAGGTGCCGAACTGCCACACCCAGGTGGACTTCGTCTTCGGCAGCAGGGTCATCGACCCGCTGACCGACACCAGCGACCGGTACGGCGACCGCAAGGTCGGCAGCGCCGCGGGCCCCGGTGCCCGCTCCACCGGCCCCCGGGCCTGGTACAACGGCGGTTCGGGCACGTGCAGCGCCGCGCCCGAGGTGATCGCCGAGTCCGACTGCGACGGCAACGTCGAGCTGACCCTGGTCAACCGCAGCGGCAACGCCCCGGCGACCTTCACCGTCACGGGCAGCGCCGGCTTCACCGAGACCGTCACCGTCCCCATGCGCAAGATCGAGACCCGGAAGCTCAGCTCCGGCGAGGCGCAGGAGATCACCGTGGCCGCCGCCGGCATGAAGGACTTCACCGGTGGCTGGGAGAAGCCCGCGGACTGCCAGCAGCCCGAGATCGGCGCGCCCGACGCCGGGTACGAGTCCACCTGCGACGCGCTGACCTTCCGGATCAGCAACCCCGAGAACGGTGCCCGGCTGACCTCCACCTTCACCCCGAGCAAGGGGCAGCCGAAGACGCTGACCGTCGAACCGGGCCGCACCGGGACGGTCCGCTTCGCCGCCAGCAAGGGCCTGACCGTCACCGTCACCGGCGACCTCGACTCCGGCGGCCCGCTGGCCTGGGAGCAGCCGGAGGACTGCCCGACCGGCGGGACCGGCGGCGGCGACCAGCCCAAGGACGGCCTGCCGGTCACCGGCGTCGCCGGGGGCGGCATCGCCGCGGGCGCGCTCGCCCTGCTGACGGCCGGCGCGGTGCTCTTCGTCGTCGCCCGACGTCGCCGGATCCGCTTCACCGCCTGATCCACCCGACCCGCGAGGGCGCGCCGACTCCGGCCGGCGCGCCCTCGTCTCCGGATCGTCCGAAGTGGATCCGCGCGACCGTTCGATGACTCACCGTGGATTGATGATCTCGAAACGGCAACAACCCGGGATCGGTTCGGGACGCCCCGCCGCCCCTCGGTACAGTCACCCGGCACGCCCGCGCTCCACGCGGACGCGCCTGCCTGCCGGGGAGGCCGTGCTGAGCCCGCGACCGATCGGTCGCGTCGGCTCCCACCTCCCGGCCGGACACCCCGCATCCCTCGTCAGGAGTACACGTGAACCGCCTGAAGTTCCGGCGCGTCGCGGCGGTCGCCGCCGGCGCACTGATCGGCCTCGCCGGCGTCGCGACCGTCGCCAGCCCCGCCCTGGCCCACCACCCCGAGCCCTCGGGCACCTACTGCGCCGCCAAGGACGGCGAGGTCACCGTCACCTGGACCGTCGGCAACAGCGAGAGCGACATCACCGGCACCGTCACCAAGCTCGAGTCGACCGTGCCCGGTGACTTCACCGGCACCCTGAAGCTCGGCGGCGAGCTGCCGAAGAAGGGCGACGGCCCGGCCACCGCCACCCAGACGCACACCTTCACCGGCGAGCTGCCGGAGCTGAAGCTGACCGTCGAGGCGAAGTGGACGCGCGACGACCGCATCATCACCGAGGAGCGCACCGTCAGCGCCCAGCCGGCCGGCGACTGCGCCCCGGCCGAGTCGCCCTCGCCGACCGCGCCGACCTCGCCGACCGCGAGCCCGGAGCCGACCAGCTCCCCGGAGCCCACCCCGACCCAGTCGAGCCCGGCCACGCCGACCAGCCCTGCGGCGACCCCGTCCAGCCCGGCGGCCACCACGCCGGCCGAGCCGGAGGAGCCGGTGTTCCGGCTCGAGGAGACCTGCGACGAGATGACCTTCATCGTGGAGAACCCGGCGAAGGGCGTCCCCTTCACCGCCACGCTGAAGACCGAGAAGGGCGTCACCAAGAAGCTCGAGTCCACCCCGGGCAAGACCACCTCGGTCAGCTTCGACGCGTACCAGGGCCTGAAGGTCACCGTCTCCTACGACATCGTCGAGGGCTCGGAGACCATCGAGTACACCCAGCCGGAGAAGTGCGACAAGGGTGAGGGCGGCGGCCTCCCGGTCACCGGTGTCGCCACCGGTGGCATCGCCGCCGGGGCCGTCGTGCTGCTCGCCGCGGGCGCGATCCTGTTCGTGGTGGCCCGCCGCCGCCGGGTCCGCTTCACCGCCTGAGCGTCAACCGCCTGACGCCGAAGGGCGCGTCGACCGACCGGTCGACGCGCCCTTCGCGCTGTGCGGGGATCCTCCGACGGGTCAGCCCTTCTCCAGGTACTCCGCCCGTTCCTCGTCGACCAGTGCCGCGACCGAGGCGGCCAAAGCGGGGTGCCGCGCCAGCTCCGGGTCCTCCTCGACCAGGGTGATCGCCTCGGCCCGGGCGTCCCGGATCAGGTCGGTGTCGCGTCTGAGCGACAGCAGCCGCAGGTGCGAGCGGCGGCCCGACTGGGTGGCGCCCAGCACGTCGCCCTCCCGGCGCTGTTCCAGGTCCAGCTCGGCCAGCTTGAAACCGTCCGTGGTGGAGGCGACCGCGTCGAGCCGCTCCCGGGCCGACGAGCCCTCGGCCGCCTCACTCACCAGCAGGCAGAGCCCCGGCGCGCTGCCCCGGCCCACCCGGCCGCGCAACTGGTGCAGCTGGGAGACGCCGAACCGGTCCGCGTCCAGCACGATCATCACGGTGGCGTTGGGCACGTTCACGCCCACCTCGACGACGGTGGTGGCGACCAGCACGTCCAGCTGCCCGTCGGCGAAGGAGCGCATCACCGCGTCCTTCTCGTCGGCGGGCAGCCGACCGTGCAGGACGCCGATCCGCAGCCCGTGCAGCGGCCCCTCGGCCAACAGCGGCGCCACCTCCGTCACCGCCACGGGCGGCCGTCGGCCGTTGTCGTCCTCCCGGGGCGCCTCCTCGTCGGAGCCGGGGCCCTCACCGATACGCGGGCAGACCACGTACGCCTGATGGCCGGCGGTGACCTCCTCGCGCAGCCGGCGCCACGCCCGGTCCAGGAAGGCCGGCTTCTCGGCCGCCGGCACCACGTGCGAGGCGATCGGGGAGCGCCCCTGCGGCAGCTGGGACAGGGTGGACGTCTCCAGGTCGCCGTAGACCGTCATCGCCACCGTGCGCGGGATCGGGGTGGCCGTCATCACCAGCACGTGCGGCGGCTGGTCTGCCTTGGACCGCAGCGCGTCGCGCTGCTCCACCCCGAACCGGTGCTGCTCGTCGACGACCACCAGGCCCAGATCGGCGAAGTCGACCCCCTCGTAGAGCAGGGCGTGGGTGCCCAGCACGATGCCGGCCCGGCCGGCGGCGACCTCGGCCAACGCCCGGCGACGGGCCGCCGCGCCGAGCGAACCGGTGACCAGCTCGACCCGGGTGGCGTCGTCCGCGGCGTCCAGCTCGCCGGCCCGGGCGAGGGGGCCGAGCAGGTCGAGCATCCCCCGGTGGTGCTGAGCGGCGAGCACCTCGGTCGGGGCGAGCAGCGCCGCCTGACCCCCCGCGTCGACCACCTGGAGCATCGCCCGCAGTGCCACGACCGTCTTGCCGGAGCCGACCTCGCCCTGCAGCAGCCGGTGCATCGGGTGCGGGGCGGCCAGGTCGGCGGCGATCTCCACGCCCACGTCCCGCTGGCCGGTCGTCAGCTCGTACGGCAGCCGGGCGTCGAACGCGTCCAGCAGCCCACCGGGCTTCGGCGGGCGGGGCCGGGCCGGCCAGGACGCCGCCCGCTGCTTGCGCTGCACCAGGGTGAGCTGCACGGCGAACGCCTCGTCCCACTTCAGTCGGCGGCGGGCCCGGTACAGCTCCTCCTTGCTGGACGGCCGGTGGATCTCGCGGAGCGCCGCGCCGATGCCGATCAGGTTGCGGCCGGCCCGCACGGTGGCCGGCAGCGGATCCTCCGGCGGGGTGAAGGTGTCCAGCACCACCCGTACGCAACGGGCGATCACCCAGGTCGGCACGGCTGCGGCGGCCGGGTAGACCGGGATCAGCGCGCCGGCGAACTCCTCGATCTCCTCGCTGGCCGCCGCCTCGCCGTCGGTCGAATCCCCGAGCAGCTGGTATTCCGGGGCGTTGAGCTGCCGCTTGCCCCGGAACTCGGTGACCTTGCCGGCGAAGAGCCCCCACCGACCGGGGCGCAGCTCCCGCTCCCGCCAGGCCTGGCCGAAGAAGGTCAGGGTGAGCACTCCGCCGGAGCCGTCGCCGACGGTCACCTCCAGCAGGTTGCCCCGGCGCTGGCGCATCGGCCGGACCGCGGTGCGCTGCACCTGGGCCAGTACCGTCACCTGCTCGCCGACGTCGAGCGAGCGGATGTCGGTGTGCTCGCCGCGCTCGTCGTACCGGCGGGGGAAGTGGTAGATCAGATCGCCGGCGGTGTGCAGGTCGAGGTGGCTGGCCAGCGCCTTGGCGGTCTTCTCCCCGACCAGCTTCTTGAGCGCGGTGTCCACCGTGGCCGGCTCGGACGTCGTCATTCGACCCCCACCAGGAGCGGATAGTGCGGTTGGCCGCCCGCATACGCCTGCACCTCCACGAACGGCCAGCGCCGGCCGAGGTGGGCGCGGATCGCGTCGGCCAGGCCCGCCGGGGCGTCCGCGCCGGTGAGCAGGGTGACCAGCTCACCGCCGCCGCCGAGCATCCGGTCGACCACGGCGGCGCAGGTGTCGACGAGGTCGGCGCCGATCAGGTGCACCTCCCCCTCCACCAGCGCGAGCACGTCACCGGGGCGGCACGGGCCGGCGACGGTCAGCGCCTCCCGGCTGGCCCAGCAGACCTCGGCGTACCGGCAGGCGCCGGCGGCCTCGGCCATCGCGATCACGTCGTCCTCGAAACGGCGCTTCGGGTCGCGGACCGCGATCGCGGCCAGCGCCTGCACCGGCGACCGGGTGGGCACCACGCTGACCTTGACCCCGAAGCCGTGCGCCTCGCGGGCCGCGGCGCTCGCCACCGCCTGCGTGTTCGGGTCGTTGGGGAGCACCACCACCCGGGCGGCGGCGGTGGCCCGCACCGCGTCGAGCAGCTCACCCGTGGACGGGTTGCCCGGCACCACCGTGGCCCCCTCGCCGGCGAAGAGCTCGGCGATGCCGGCGCCGGCGGCGACCACCACGGCCGCCCGGCCGTCCGGCGCGAGGCCGGGCCGCGGGGCCGGCACGTTCTGGTCGGCGAACCGGGTCACCGAGATCCGGTACGGCCGACCGGCGGTCACCCCCGCCTCCACCGCCGCGCCCACGTCGTTGACGTGCACGTGCACGTTCCAGGTGGTGGACGCCTCGGGCGAGGCCCCGTCGCCGACCACCACCAGCGAGTCGCCCAGCGCGGCCAGCTCGGCCCGCATCGCGGCCACCGCCTCGTGCCCGGCGTCGAGCAGGAACTGCACCTCGTAGGCGTACTCGGCGGAGCCGCTCTCCCGGGCGGCGGTGAGCGGCGCGCGGACCGCGCGGGTCACCGGCGCCGGCCGGGGCGGGCTCTCCCCGGTGACCACCTCGACCAGGGCGTCCAGCAGCAGGCAGAGCCCCCGCCCGCCGGCGTCGACCACGCCGGCCCGGGCCAGCTCGGGGAGTTGCTCGGGGGTGCGGGCCAGGGCCCGGGTGGCCTCGCCGGCCGCGGCCCGGGCCACCGTGCGCAGGTTGTCGCTGTCGGCCTGCTCGGCCGCCGTCGCGGCCGCCGCCACCACGCTGAGCAGGGTGCCCTCCACGGGCCGGGCGACGGCGGCGTACGCGGCGACGGTGGCGTCGCGCAGCCCGGCGGCCAGCTCCCGGCCGCGCACCGCGGGCGCGGCGGCGAGCGCGTCGGCCATGCCGCGCAGGATCTGCGACAGGATCACCCCGGAGTTGCCGCGGGCGCCGAGCAGCGCGCCCCGGGCCATCAGCCGCAGGGCGTGCCCGTGCCCGGTGTGCCCGTCCTCCGGAAGGGTGCCCAGATCCATCGCCAGCGCCTGCTGGGCGGAGGTGAGGGTGAGGACCATGTTGGTGCCGGTGTCGCCGTCCGGGACGGGGTAGACGTTGAGGTCGTCGATCTCGCCCTGGTGGCGGCGGAGCGCGGTGAGCCCACCCGCGCACCAGCGGCGCACCGCGGCGGCGTCGAGGGTGTCCAGCACGGCCAGAAGCCTACTGGCGCGCACCGACACCCGCCGGGGTCGGCCGCCCTCCCCCGGCGTGTCCGTCGACCCCCCCGGTCAGGCCAGCACGCCGGCGAGCTGACGCAGCCCGGCGCGATGGTCGGAGGCGCCGGGCGCCCAGTCCAGTTCGGCGCGGGCCCGCGCGTTCGACACCCGCATCGAGGTGGTCAGGATCCGGTGCACGTACGGCAGCGGGCGCAGCAGCGCGGCCGGCACCCGGGGCGGGCGGGGCGCGCCGACGGTCCGGGCGAACTCGTCGAGCCAGTCACCCCAGCGCACCGGCGCGCCGTCGACCACGTTGTACGCCGCGCCCGCCCGGCCCCGCTCCAGCGCCGCCACGGTCGCCGTCGCGGCGTCGTCGATGGTCACCAGGTTCACCAGCCCACCCCCGGTACGCGGGACGGGGAACCACCGCCGGCGCAGCATCCGGGCGATGGACCGGGTGCTGGCGTCCTCGCCGTAGAACAGCCCGTACCGCAGCGCCACCCCGGTCAGGTCGGACGCCCCGCAGGCCTGCTCCTCGGCGGCCCGCATCGCCGCGACGTGCGCCCCGGTGGGGCCCGGCTCCGGTCGGCCGAACGGGTCGTCCTCGGTCAGCGGGCGCTCGCCGTGATCCCGGTAGCCGTAGCCGAAGACCATCGACTGCACCACGAACCGGGTGGCGCCCACCTCGCGGGCGAGGGCGAGCAGGTGGGCGGTGCCGGTGGTGCGCAGCAGGTTGGTGGCCGTCATGTCGGCGTGCCGGACCGGCGGCCGGCGCAGCGCGGTCAGCTCGTGCAGCACGGCGTCGGCGGTGACGCTGGCGCAGGCCCGCAGCAGCGCGTCCCGGTCGAGGACGTCGGCGACGACCGGGCGTACGCCGGCCGCGTCGAGCCGGGCCGCGGCGGCCTCGGAACGGGTGAGGCCGACGACCTCGTGGCCGGCGCCGCGCAGGTGGCGGATGAGCGGGCCCCCGATCGCACCGGAGGCCCCGGCGAGAACTACTCTCATGGTCGCGTCCCTTCGTGAAGTTTCGTACCGGGGACGGGCCGGCCGTGGCGATCGTGACGGTGACCGGCCGCACACCGGAGCCGCCCGACCGGGCCGGTTGGTCCGGCGCACGGGTCATCGGGTAACCTGACCAGGTTGCCCGGGCAGCGCCTGCCGGCGACCTCATGAACGTTTCAATCCCAGGAGTATCCCGTGGCTAGCGTGTGCGACGTCTGTGGCAAGGGGCCGGGCTTCGGCCACAACGTGTCCCACTCGCACCGGCGGACCAACCGCCGCTGGAACCCGAACATCCAGTCGGTGCGTACCCCGGCCGGTGGCGGCAACACCAAGAAGTTGCAGGTCTGCACCTCGTGCATCAAGGCCGGCAAGGTCACCCGCGCCTGACGCGGTAGCGCCTCCAGCTCGAAGATTCGCCAGCACCGGCGGGCCGTCACGGTCCGCCGGTTCTGTCGTGTCCGGGTACGGGCGGCCGGCGCCGCTCCGGGCCCGGCGGGATCAGAGAGTACGACCGAAGGAGAGGCAGCCCGGCTCGTCGGCGTAGAAGCCGAAGTTCGGGATCCGCTCGTAGCCGGCGGAGATGTACATCCCGATCGCCTCGGGCTGCCTGTCGCCGCACTCCAGGATGATCTGCTTGCGCCCGTGCAGCCGGGCCGACTCCTCCACCGCGGCGAGCACCGCGCGGGCGACCCCCCGCCCACGGGCGGCCGGGGCGGTGTACATCCGCTTCAGCTCGGCGGTGTCGTCGCCGTGGCTGCGCCAGCCGCCGCAGCCGACCGGCTCGCCGTCGAGGTGGGCGACGAGGAACGCGCCGTGCGGCGGCACGAACTCGGCGGCGTCCACCGGCGTCTCGTCACCGCTGCCGCCGTAACGCTCGCCCAGGTCGGCCAGGGCGGCCCGGATCAGCGACTGCGCCACCGGCGAGTCGAACGCCAGCGGCCGGATCTCGATCTCACTCACCGGAGAAGGGTACGACCGGCGCGGCCCGCCTCCCGGGTGCCGGTCGCCGGACGTGGCGGACGCCTCCTGCGGACCGTCGGCGTGTCGCCTGGCCGAGACGGCGGCGCGCACGCCACCGGTTCACCGGAAGTGGTCCCAGCCGGCCGGCCCCTCGTAGGGCGCGCCGTCGACCGTGACCCCGGCGCCCTCGACGACCCGGCCGATCGGCCGCCACTCGGCGGGCAGGGCCACCGACCGGGGGAAGGTCGCGGCCAGCGCGTGGTCGTCGCCCCCGCTGAGGATCCAGGTGTACGGGTCGACGCCGAGCGCCTGCGCGGCGTCGCCCATCTGCCGGGGCACCTCGAAGGCGTCCCGGTGCACGTCGAGACCGACCCCGCTGGCCTTCGCCACGTGCCCCAGGTCGGCCAGGAGCCCGTCCGAGACGTCGATCATGGCGGTGGCGCCGAGCCGGGCGGCGTGCGGCCCGGCCGCGTACGGCACCTCCGGCCGCCGGTACGCCTCGACCAGCACCCGGGGGGTGCGGAAGCCGCGGGAGAGCACGGTCAGCCCGGCGGCGGCCCACCCGGTCCGGCCGGCCAGCGCGAGGACGTCCCCGGGTCGGGCGCCCGAGCGGACCACCGGCGGGTGCCCGTCCAGGTCGCCGAGGGCGGTGACCGCGATGGTCAGGGTCGGGCTGGCGGACATGTCCCCGCCGACGACGCTCGCCCCGACCGCGCCCGCCTCCGCGCCCAGCCCGTCGGCCAGCCCCTCGGCCCAGCTCGTCTCCAGCTCCGCCGGCATGCAGAGGGCGACCAGCAGCGCCGTCGGGGTGGCCCCCATCGCGGCGATGTCGGCCAGGTTGGCCGCCGCCGCCCGGTGCCCCACGTCCGTGGCGCTGGACCAGTCCCGGCGGAAGTGCCGCCCCTCGACCAGCACGTCGGTGGAGGCGACCACCCGTCGGTCCGGGGCGGCCACCACGGCCCCGTCGTCGCCCGGGCCGAGCAGGCAGGTCGGGCCGTACGTCAGTCGGGCGGTCACCCGGTCGATCAGACCGAACTCGCCGACACCCGCGACACTCATGTCATCCTCTCGCCACGCTCGCTCACTGCTTCCCCTCGACCACCGATAGGGATCACGCCTGCTCCGTAGGGTAGTTTCACCCTTCGGGCCGCCCCGGGGCGGCGACGGACGGAGGTCGAGTCGTGGTACAGGCGTACATCCTCATCCAGACCGAGGTCGGGCGGGCGCGTGACGTGGCCGGGCTGATCTCGGACCTCGCCGGCGTGGTACGGGTCGACGCCGTCACCGGGCCGTACGACGTGGTGGTCCTCACCGAGGCGAACACCGTCGACGAGCTCGGCAAACTCATCGTCAGCAAGGTGCAGATGGTGCCCGGGATCACCCGCACCCTCACGTGTTCGGTGGTGCGCCTGTAAATGGACGAGAAGACTTCCACCCCCGCTCCCGACGCCGCGACGGCGTCCGCCCGCCGGCCCGGCAAGGCTTCCGGCTGGGACCGGTCGACCCGTCGGGCCGCCCTGGTGGCCACCCTGGTCGCGGTCCCGGTGACCGTGGCGGTGGCCGCGGTGGCCTTCGCGAAGCTGGCGCCGGATTCCCCGTCCGCCGCGCCGAACCCCACCGTGACCTCGGCCCGCCCGCAGGCCACCGGGCCGGTCGAGATGGCCGCGCCGGCCCTGGCCGCGCGGCCCGCCACGGTGTGCCGGGCGCTGGTCTCGCAGCTCCCCGACACGATCCGGGACCTGGGCCAGCGGCCGGTCAGCGCGGGGCCCGAGCAGAACGTCGCGTACGGCGACCCGGCGGTGACCGTCTCCTGCGGCGGGGCCTCGCCCACGGTCGGGGCGACCGACGACGTCTGGACGGTCAACAAGGTCTGCTGGTTCGCCAAGGAGGAGACCGACGCCACGGTCCTCACCACGGTGGACCGGGAGACCCCGGTCACCCTGCGGGTGCCGCGCTCGTACGGCCAGGCCCTGCAGTGGGCGCCGCCGATCGCCGACACCATCATCGCCGCCGTCCCCTCCGGCGGCACCGCACCCGCCGGCTGCCGCGCCTGACCCCACCCCACCCCACCTTCGGGGTGCACCTGCACGGAAAGAGTGGCTTCCCGGGCCCGGGAGGCCACTCTTTCGGTGAATGAGCGTGGTGATGGTCGCGGGCGTCAGCGGGGGCCGGCGGGGCGGTGCAGGGCGGTGCGGATGAGGCGGTGGACCAGCTTCGGGTACTCCAGGCCGGCGGCGGCCCACATCCGCGGGAACATCGACGTCGGGGTGAAACCGGGCATCGTGTTGATCTCGTTGAGGTAGACGTCCAGCTCCGGGGTGACGAAGAAGTCGACCCGGGCCAGGCCGGAGCAGTCCAGCGCGGTGAAGGCGCGGGTGGCGTACTCCTGCACCTGGCGGGTGACGTGCTCGGGGAGCCCGGCGGGAATGTCGTACTCGCAGGCGTCGTCGATGTACTTCGCCTCGAAGTCGTACCAGTCGTGCCCGGAGACGACCCGCACCTCGGCCAGGACGGACGCCTCGGGGGCACCGCCGGCCTCGCCCTCCAGCACGCCGCACTCGATCTCCCGGCCGACGATCGCGGCCTCCACCAGCACCTTCGTGTCGATCTCGCGGGCGGTCGCGACGGCGGCGTCGAGCTGCGCCCAGTCGTCGACCTTGGTGATGCCGAACGACGACCCGGCCCGGGACGGCTTGACGAAGACCGGCAGGCCGAGACGCTCCTTGTCCTGCTCGCTCAGGGTCATGCCGTTGCGCAGCACCGCGTACGGCCCGACCGGGATGCCCTCGACGGCGCAGAGCTTCTTGGTGAACTCCTTGTCCATCGCCGCGGCGGAGGCGAAGACGTTGGCGCCGACGTAGGGGATGTCGGCCATCTCCAGCATGCCCTGGATGGTGCCGTCCTCGCCGTACGCGCCGTGCAGCACCGGGAAGACCACGTCCACGTCGGCCAGCGCCCGGGGACCCTCGGTCGGGTCGAGCACCATCAGCCCACCGGCGGTGGGGTCGGCGCGGAGCACCACCTCGGCCCCCGACCCTGCGGTGATCTCCGGCAGCTTGCGTGCCTGGATCGAGAGCTGCCCCGGGTCACCGCTGGTCAGCACCCACTGCCCCTGGCGGGTGATGCCGACCGGCACCACCTCGAACTCGTCCGGGTCGAGCGCGCCGAGCACGCTGCCGGCGCTGACGCAGGAGATGCCGTGCTCGGGGCTGCGACCGCCGAAGACGATCGCCACGCGGGTCTTGCCTGGGGTGGTCACTGGGTCACCTCTCGGTACGCGACTGCGGAGCCGCCAGCGGCTCACCCGGTTGACCTTACTGTGGGTGGCCGCGACCCGATGGTGATACCCGGGAGGACGCGGGCGTCCCTCGCAAACGGTCGTCCGTACCGATACGGTGCGTGACGGTCAGTCGGTGACCGGAACCGCGGGGCCGGGCCGCCGGCCCACCGCGATGACCTTCACCCGTTGCCGCCCGGCGCGGACCATGCCCAGCGCCATGAACGCGCCGGCGATCCGGTCGGCGGCCTCGCGGCTGCTGGCGCCCACCACCTGGCGGCGCCGCTCGGGGCAGCTGCGCTCGTCGCGGAATTCGCCCTCGGCGGGCCGGACGTCGGTCAGCACCACCAGGAAGCGGGTCATCGCCGCCCGTCCCGACATCCGGTCACCCTCATTCCCGAGCCCCTCCCCGACGGTCGGTGGCGGTGGCACGTGGCGATCGGGTACGGGGGAGTAAATCCCGATCGCCACGCGCCCCATCCCCTCCGGTCGCTCACCCTCGCCGTCGCCACGACAACCGCTGGTGAGGACGCCATCGCAGATTGACAGGTGGACACGCGTGAATGCAATTCTCATCGACGTTCTCTCATGCACACGTTCCCGCAGACATATGTCACCATCAACGTATGGCTCCGAAGACCGCCCGGGCCCGCCGACTCGGCATCGCCCTGCGGACCCACCGAGAGGCGGCCGGCCTCACCCTCGAGGCCGCCGCCGACGAGATCAACAGCACCCGCAGCACCCTGTCCCGGTACGAGAACGCGCAGACCCTGGTGAACCCGGCCACCGTGCGCGCGCTGCTCAACCTGTACGGCGTGGGGCCGGACGACATCGCCGCCGCGGTGCAGCTGGCCAAGGACACCCGCAAGCCGGGTTGGTGGGTGCCGTACTCGCACCTGCTGGACAAGCGCACCATCGACTTCATCGCCCTGGAGGCGGAGGCGACCGGCATCGCCAACTTCGAGCCCTCGGTGGTGCCGGGCCTGCTCCAGACCGCCGATTACATCCGCGGGGTGATGCGCGGCGGGCCGCACACCCTCGGCGACGACCAGGTCGAGCAGCGGGTCAAGCTCCGGCTGGACCGCCAGCACCGGATCACCGCCGACGACCCGCCCATCTTCGACGCGATCATCGACGAGGGCGCGCTGCTCCGCCCGGTCGGCGACCGGACGGTGATGGACGCCCAGCTGCGACACCTGCTCAAGATGTCCGAGCTGCCGAACGTCACCGTCCAGGTGATCCCGCTGTCGGCCGGCTACCACCGGGGCACCCGCGGCTCGCTGCACATCCTGGAGTTCGCCGACCCGGAGGACCCGCTCATCGCCTCGGTGGAGACCGTCGCCGGGCAGATGGTCCTCGACCGGCCGCATGACCTGCGTACCTGCACCAAGATCATGGAACACCTGCGGACCGTCGCGCTCAGCCCGACGGACAGCCGCGACCAGCTGCTGCAACTGTTGAAGGGACGGTAGGACCATGACACCGACGATCAGCGCGGCACTGGCCGCGGCTGCCTGGCGCAAGAGCAGCCACAGCGGGGACCAGGGTGCCTGCGTCGAGCTGGCCGCCCTACCGGGCCGGGTCGCGGTCCGCGACTCCAAGGACCCGACCGGGCCGGTGCTGCTCTTCCCGCCCGCCGCCTGGACCGCCTTCGCCGCCGCGCCGCCCCGCCGCTGAGCGGGCCGGGGTCGGCTCCGTCAGGCGCCGACCACCGCCCGAGCCGGCGGCTCGGCGCGCAACGCCTCCAGCGCCGCGATCGCCACGCCCCGGGCGCCGGCCATGTCCCGGTCCGGCACCAGGGCGAAGGTGGCGACCGCCGCCTGCTCCTCGCGGAGGACGGTGTGCTCGCGCACGGTCGCCAGGAACCACTCCCGGAACTCCGGCGCCGCCTCCACCACGCCGCCCCCCACGAAGTACGCGTGCGGGTCGGTGAAGTTCGCCGCGATGGTGAAGAGCCGGCCGAGCGCCGCCGCCTGCTGGGCGAAGACCTCACGGGCCAGCGTGTCGCCGCGCTCGGCGTACCCGCGCAGCAGCTTCGCGGCCCGGTCGGCCGGCTCGGCGGCGAGCGGGTGGTCGGGGTGCCGACCCAACCAGTACGGCAGCAGGCTGCGCCGGATGCCGGTCAGCGAGGCGACGCTCTCCGCGTCCCCGGCGAAGCCGCAGGCGCAGGTCGGCACCGGCTGGTCCAGGGCGAGCAGCCCGGTCAGCGGGATGTGGACGTGCCCGAACTCGCCGGCCATCCCGGCCGCGCCGGTGACCACTCGGCCGTTCTCCACCACCCCGCCGCCCAGGCCGGTGCCGACGATCGCCGCCACCGACGACCGGCTCATCGCGTCCGCTCCGAAGTGGACGTGGTGCGCGTAGAGCGCGGCGGCGTTTCCGTCGTTGTGGTAGACCACGGGCAGGCCGAGCCGGCGCTCCAGCGCGCCCCGCACGTCGAAGCCGTGCCAGGCCGGCTGGGAGAAGTTGGTCGAGCCCCGGGACGAGATCACCCCCGTCGCGCTGGCCGGCCCCGGCGTGTCCAGCCCGACGGCGCGGACCAGCGCGCGCGGCACCCCGGTGTGGGCCAGCACCCCGTCCAGGGCCCGGGCCAGCGCCTCGATCGCCGCCTCCGGGCCGTCGCCCACCTCGCTGGGGATCTCCAGCAGCCCGTCGACCAGGAACCGTCCGTCCAGGGTCAGCACGGTGGCGTTGTTGCTCGTCCCGCCGTTGTCGAGGCCGACCACCACCGGCACATCCGTGCTGCCCATCCGACGCCTCCCGCCCGAGCCTGATGCGAGGTTAGTTCCCGCCCGACGCCACCGCCACGCCAGTCGGGCGGAGTGCCGGCCGGCGGGCGGCGACGACGGTCGCCTCCCACTCCTCGGCGCGCTGCACCCGCGGGTCCAGGCCGAGCGCCGTCATGGCCGCGCAGAGCGGTTCCGCCTGGCTGTCGCTGATCTCCACCACCAGGTGACCGCCGGGGGCCAGCCAGTCCACCGCGCCGGCCGCCACCCGGCGCAGCACGGCCAGCCCGTCGACCCCGCCGTCCAGCGCCACCGGCGCCTCGTACAGCCGCGCCTCCGGCGGCAGCAGCGCCACGGCCGCCGTCGGGACGTACGGGGCGTTCGCCACCACCAGGTCGAGCTTGCCGCGCCAGCGCGGCGGCAGCGGGTCGTACAGGTCGCCGTGCAGGACCGGCACGTCGCGGCCGGCGAGGTTGCGCCGGGCGCAGGCGACCGCCGCGGGGTCGACGTCGACGGCGGCGAGCCAGCGCGGGGCGAGCCGGGCGGCCAGCGCCACCGTGGTGGCGCCGGACCCGCAGC
This sequence comes from Micromonospora lacuserhaii, assembly GCF_036902735.1. Lineage (NCBI taxonomy): Bacteria > Bacillati > Actinomycetota > Actinomycetes > Micromonosporales > Micromonosporaceae > Micromonospora > Micromonospora lacuserhaii. The sequence continues at coordinate 208,459 of NZ_JBAKHO010000001.1, forward strand.
AGAGGTCGACCACCGCGGGCGCCGGCCCGGTGACCGCCGCCGCGGCCGCCACCAGCAGGGCGGTACGACCACGGGGTACGAACACGCCGGGGTCGACGGCGACCCGCAGCCCGCAGAACTCGGCCCAGCCGAGCACGTGTTCCAGCGGCAGGCCGTCGACCCGGCGCTGCACCAGCGTGGTCAGCGCGTCGGGCGAGTCGGCGGCGGCGATGAGCAGTTGCGCCTCGTCCTCGGCGTAGACGCAGCCGGCGGCGCGCAGCCGCTGGACGAGGGCGGGACGGTCGGGGTGGAACGGTGACGTTGCCATGGCAAACCCTTCGGGAACGCTCGTCGGCGCTCCCGCCGTCGCTACCGTGGCGACGGGGACTCGGAGGGGAGCGCCCGTCCTGGTGTCTGGCGGATCGGACTCACCTCCTCGGGTCGAGGGCCCACGCGGGCCGGGATCACGATAACCGACGACCCTGCGCCGCGCTGTCCAGCGCGGCGGTCAGATCGGCCAGCAGGTCGGCGGTGTCCTCCACCCCGCAGGAGAGCCGGACGAAGCCCGGCGCGGTGTCGTCGCCCCACTGCGCCCGCCGGTCGGCCGTGGTGTGCAGGCCACCGAAGGACGTCGCGGCGGCGACCAGCCGGGACGCCTCGACGAAGCGGGCCACCCGGTCGGCGTCGCCGAGGTCGAAGGAGAGCACCCCGGGCATCCGGCGCATCTGCGTCGAGGCCACCCGGTACGCCGGGTCCTCCGGCCGGCCGGGCCAGCGCAGCCCGGTCACGTCGGCCCGCCCGGCGAGCAGCTCGGCGACGGCCGCCGCGTTGGCGGTCTGCCGGGCCAGCCGCAGGTCCAGGGTGGCCAGTGACCGGTGCGCCAGCCAGGCGTCGAAGGCGCCGGGGACCGCGCCGGTGGTGGAGCGCCACGCGGTGACCGTCTCCAGCAGCTCGGCGGAGCGGGACGCCACGTAGCCGAGCAGCAGGTCGGAGTGGCCGGTCAGCGCCTTGGTGCCGGAGGCGACCACCAGGTCCGCACCGAGGTCCAGCGGGCGCTGCCCGAGCGGGGTGGCGGTGGTGTTGTCGACCGCCACCAGCGCGCCGGCGGCGTGCGCCGCCTCGGCGAGGGCGGCCACGTCGGCCACGTCCAGGCCAGGGTTGGCCGGGGTCTCCAGCAGCACCATCCGCACCCCGTCGAACGACGGGTACGGCCCCGCGGTCGGCACGAACCGGACCCGGACCCCGATCCCCTCCAGGGTGGCGGTGGCGAAGGCCCGTACCGGGAAGTACCCGTCGGCGGGGAGGACGATGGTGTCCCCGGGGCGCAGCACGGCCAGCAGCAGGCCGGTGATGGCCGCCTGCCCGCTGGCAAAGGCCCGGCAGTCGCCCCCCTCCAGCTCGCCGATCGCCGCCTCCAGCAGACGCCGGGTGGGGTTGTCCGGCCGGCCGTAGCCGTTGACCGCGCCGGCCGGCCCCTGCCACGGGTCGAGGTGGTACGGCGCGGCGAAGACCGGCCCGGGCAGGAACGGCGCGCCGGGGGTCGGTTCGGGCAGCCCGGCGTGCACGCACCGGGTGCCGTCGTGCCACTCGCCGGAGCTCACTCGTACGACTCCGGCTTCGCGGTACGGCTCATCAGGGCGTCCACCGCCAGTCGGGGGTCCATCCCCTCGTGGCAGATCCGCTCGATCTGCTCGGTGATCGGCATCTCCACCCCGTGCGCCCGGGCCAGGTCCCGGATGGCCAGGCAGCTCTTCACGCCCTCGGCGGTCTGCCGGGTCGCGGCCTGCGCCTGCTCCAGGGTCTCCCCCCGGCCCAGGTGCTCGCCGAAGGTGCGGTTACGGGCCAGCGGCGAGGAGCAGGAGGCGACCAGGTCGCCCATCCCCGCCAGGCCGGCGAAGGTGATCGGGTCGGCGCCGAGCGCCACGCCCAGCCGGGCGGTCTCGGCCAGGCCGCGGGTCATCAGCATCGCCCGGGTGTTGTCGCCGAAGCCCATCGCGGTGGCGATCCCGTACGCCAGGGCGATCACGTTCTTGACCGCCCCGCCCAGCTCGCAGCCGATCACGTCGTCGTTGGTGTACGGCCGGAAGTACGGCGTCCGGATCGACGACTGGACCAGCGTCGCGCGGCGGGAGTCGGTGCCGGCGACCACCGTCGCGGCGGGCTGTTCGGCGGCGATCTCCGGGGCCAGGTTGGGGCCGGAGACCACCACCACCCGGTCCGGGGTGACCCCGGCGGTCTCCACGATGACCTCGCTCATCCGCCGGGTGGTGCCCAGCTCGATGCCCTTCATCAGGGAGACCAGGGTGGCGTCCGGGGCGAGGTGCCCGGCCCACTCGGCGAGGTTGCCGCGCAGCGTCTGCGACGGTACGGAGAGCACCACCAGCTCCGCGCCGGCGATGGCCTTGCCGGCGTCGCCGGTCGCGGTGACCCGCTCCGGCAGCCGCAGGTCGGGCAGGTAGTCGGGGTTGCGCCGGTGGGTCCGGATCGCCTCGGCCACCGACTCGCGCCGGGCCCAGACGGTGACGTCCCGTCCCGCGTCGGCGAGGATCTTGGCGAAGGCGGTCCCCCAGGAACCGGCCCCCAGCACCGCGACATGGCTCATTCGGTCACCTCGGGAGTACGCGGACGGGCGGGACGTTCCCAGAGCGGCGGTGGCGTGCCACCTCGGATGCCGGCGAGCAGGTCGCGCAGGGTCAGCATGATCTCGTCGGTCATCTCCTCGAGGACCGCCCGGCTCGGTGTGGCGCCCGCCCACCGGCTCAGGTCGATCGGCGGGCCGGCGACCACCGTCACCGGGGTGCGCGGGCGCAGTCCGAACCGGGTGGTCCGGGGGTCGAACAACTCCTCCGGCCCCCACATCGCCACCGGGATCACCGGCGCGCCGGTGGCCAGCGCCAGCCGGGCCGCCCCGGTCTTGCCCTTCATCGGCCACAGGTCGGGCTCGCGGGTGATGGTGCCCTCCGGGTAAATCACCACCGCGCCCCCCTCGTCGAGGGCGGCGATCAGCTTGTCGAGCGACTTGACCGCGTCGACCGAGCCCCGTTCCACCGGGATCTGCCGGCAGCGGTGCAGGATCCAGCCGATCACCGGGACCCGGAAGACACTCGCCTTGCCGAGGAACTGCGGCCAGCGGCCCGCGTCGTAGATGAAATGCGCGGAGACCAGCGGGTCGGCGTGCGACAGGTGGTTCGGCACGATGATGATTCCGCCGTCGCGGCGCAGCTGCTCCGCGCCGTGCCAGGTGCGCCGGGTCCAGAGCAGCATCACCGGCTTGACCAGCGCCACGGCGAACCGTGGCCAGAACCCCAGCCTGCGCCGTGTCACCCTGCCTCCTCGTCGCCCCGCCCCCACGCGCCGCACCCGCCGGTGCGGCCCGCAGCCGAAATCATGCCTGCTCGGTCCGGGTACGGCCAGTGAGGGTACCGCCGGGGACGCTGGCAGGATTGTCGGCGTGCGTCAGCCGACCTGGACCGTGGTGGTGCCGGTGAAGCGCCTCGGCGCGGCGAAGAGCCGGCTGCGGGGCGCGCTGCCGGTCGTACCCCACGAGGAGCTGGCGCTGGCCCTGGTGGCCGACACGGTCCGCGCGGTGCGGGCGTGCGCGGCGGTCGCCGAGGTCCTGGTGGTCACCGACGACCCGGCGGTGGCGGCCACCGCGGCGGCCGCGGGCGCCCGGGTGGTGCCGGACGCGCCGGACGCCGGGCTCAACGCCGCCTTCCGGCACGGCGCCCGGCTCGCCACGGCGGCCGGCGCCGGGGTACGGGTGGCGGGCCTCACCGCTGACCTGCCGGCGCTGCGCCCCACGGAGCTGGCCGCCGCGCTGCACGCGGCCACCGCCGGCCCGGGGGTACGCCGGTTCGTCGCCGACGCCCCGGGGACCGGCACGGTGCTGCTGGCCGCGCCGCCCGGCGTGCCGCTGGACCCCCGGTTCGGCGTCGGCTCGGCGGCGGCGCACCGGGCCAGCGGCGCGCTGCCGTTGACCGGTGACTGGCCGACCCTGCGCCGGGACGTGGACACCGCCGCCGACCTGGCTGCCGCGGCCCGGCTCGGGCTCGGGCCGCGCACCGCCGCCCTGGCCGGGCAGCCGGCGGGCCGCCCGGGCTGACCTGCCGGTGTACGGTGCTGGCATGCAGGGCACGGTGGCGACCTTCGACGCGGCGACCCGCACCGGCGTGCTGCTCCTGGACGACGGCACCGAACTGGCCTTCCCCGCGCCGGCCTTCGACGCCTCCGGGTTGCGCCTGCTCCGGCTCGGGCAGCGGTTGCGGGTGGAAACCGATCCGGACGGAGCGGTCGTCCGCGTGACGTTGCCGACCATGGCGTGATCAACCTGGCCCGAGTTCATTTTGCGTTCACCGGAATCGGGTGATTATGAGCGGGTGAGCTCCCCTCGCGAACACCCCGCCAGCCCACCCCACGCCGCCGACCCGACCGGTTCCCGCAACGGCAGCCGACGCCGCGGCTCCGACGGCCGTTTCCGCACCCCCCGTACGCCCGACGACACCGTGGGCACCGCCCCCGACAGCCCCGGGGCGAGCGCCGCGGGCGCCTCCGCCGGGCTGGACGAGGTGCTCGACCCGGGCGACCGGCCGGCCCCGCCCACCGGCCCGGACGCGCCGCCGGCCGCCCCGCCGCTGCCGGAGGACCGCTTCCTCAACCGGGAGCTCTCCTGGCTCGACTTCAACGCCCGGGTGCTGTCGCTGGCCGAGGACCGGCGCACCCCGCTGCTGGAGCGGGCCAAGTTCCTGGCCATCTTCGCCAGCAACCTCGACGAGTTCTACATGGTCCGGGTGGCCGGGCTGAAGCGCCGCCGCTCCGCCGGCCTGCCGGTCCGGGGCGGCGACCGGCTGCCGCTGCGCACCCAGCTGGAGCTGATCTCCGAGCGGACCGCCGACCTGGTCGGCCGGCACGCCGCCTGCTTCGTCGACGACGTGCTGCCGAAGCTGGCCGAGGAGAACATCCGGATCCTGCGCTGGGCCGAGCTGGACGACCCGGAGCGGGAGCGACTGCGCACGTACTTCCGGGAGCACATCTTCCCGGTGCTCACCCCGCTCGCCGTCGACCCGGCGCACCCGTTCCCGTACATCTCCGGGCGATCGCTGAACCTGGCCGTGGCGGTCCGCGACCCGGACGGCGGTTCGGAGCTGTTCGCCCGGGTCAAGGTGCCGAACAACGTGCCCCGCTTCGTCCGGGTCGGCCGGGACCAGCCGGGGCTGCGGATGCTGCCGGTCGAGGAGCTCATCTCGGTGCACCTCGGCCAGCTCTTCTCCGGCATGCAGGTGGTGGAGTGCCACCTGTTCCGGGTCACCCGCAACGCCGAGGTGGAGGTCGACGAGGACCGGGACGAGGACCTGCTCCAGGCGCTGGAACGGGAGCTGGCCCGGCGCCGCTTCGGCCCGCCGGTACGACTGGAGGTCGCCGCCTCCATCTCCGACCACATGCTGGAGCTGCTCGTCCGCGAGCTGGACATGGACGACCAGGACGTGCTGCGGGTACCCGGCCTGCTCGACCTCTCCGCGATGTGGCAGCTCTACGGCGAGGCGGACCGGCCCGACCTGAAGGACCCGCCGTTCGTACCGGCCACCCATCCCCGGCTCGCCGAGGGGGAGGTGCCGCGCAGCGTCTTCGCCACCCTGCGCGACGGCGACGTGCTGGTGCACCACCCGTACCACTCGTTCGCGACCAGCGTGCAGCGCTTCATCGAGCAGGCTGCCGCCGACCCGAACGTGCTCGCCATCAAGCAGACCCTCTACCGCACCTCCGGCGACTCCCCGATCGTCGACGCGCTGGTCGACGCGGCCGCCGCCGGCAAGCAGGTCGTGGTGCTGGTGGAGCTGAAGGCGCGCTTCGACGAGGTGGCCAACATCGGCTGGGCGCGAACCCTGGAACGGGCCGGCTGCCACGTGGTCTACGGGCTGGTGGGCCTCAAGACGCACTGCAAGACCGCCCTGGTGGTACGCCAGGAGGGCAACCAGATCCGGCGGTACTGCCACATCGGCACCGGCAACTACCACCCGAAGACCGCCCGGCTCTACGAGGACTTCGGGGTGCTCACCGCCGACCCGGAGATCGGCGCGGACCTGACCGACCTGTTCAACGTGCTCACCGGGTACAGCCGGCAGACCGCGTTCCGGCGGCTGCTGGTGGCGCCGCAGGGCATCCGCAGCGGCCTGGTCGAGCGGATCGAACGGGAGATCGCCCACGTCCGGCTGGGCATGCCCGGCCTGGTGCAGTTCAAGGTGAACTCGCTGGTCGACGAGGAGGTCACCGACGCGCTGTACCGGGCGTCCCGGGCCGGCGTCCACGTGGACCTGCTGATCCGGGGCATGTGCACGCTGCGACCCGGGGTGCCAGGGCTGTCGGAGAACATCCGGGTCCGGTCGATCCTCGGCCGGTTCCTGGAACACTCGCGGGTCTTCCGGTTCGGCAACAACGGCGACGCCGAGTTCTGGATGGGCTCGGCGGACCTGATGCACCGCAACCTGGACCGTCGGGTGGAGGCGCTGGTCCAGGTGAGCGACCCGGTCGCCCGGGCCGAGCTGGACCACGCGCTGAGCACCGCGTTCGGGCCCGACGTGGACGCGTTCGAACTGGCCGCCGACGGCACCTGGACCCGCCGTACGGGCACCCCGGAGGAGCCGCTGGGCCACCTCCAGGAGCTGCTGCTGCGCCGGGTCGGCGGCACCGCCGGCTGACCGGCCGGCCGGCGCGGTCCACCGGACGTGGCGGGCCCCGTCGGGCGGTGCGCCGAGGGGGCTGAGCGGCCCGTACGGCGGGTCGCCCGGACGTAGGGTGGCCAGATGGTGGACGAGGGACCGGTCGGCATCCGGGCGGCCGGCGGGGTGGTCTGGCGGCCGGCGGCCGACGGGGTGCAGGTCTGCCTGGTGCACCGGCCCCGCTACGGCGACTGGTCGCTGCCCAAGGGGAAGCTGGAACGCGGGGAGCACCCGCTGCTGGCGGCGGTCCGCGAGGTGGCCGAGGAGACCGACGTGCGGGCGGTGCCGCAGGTCCGGCTCCCCACCGTCGGCTACCGCAGCGAGGGGCTGCCGAAGACGGTCGACTACTGGTCGATGCTGGCGGTCGGCGTGGGCGGCTTCCAGCCGGGCACCGAGGTCGACGACGTGCGCTGGCTCGACGTCGACGAGGCGATCCGGCTGGTCAGCTATCCGCACGACGCGGAGGTGCTGGCCGCGTTCGCCGCGCTGCCGCGGGTGACCGGGACGGTCGCCCTGGTCCGGCACGCGCACGCCGGCAGACGGGCCACCTGGTCCGGCCCGGACATCGGCCGCCCGTTGGACGCCGAGGGCTGGGCGCAGGCCGCTGCGCTGGCCCCGCTGGTGGCGCTGGTCCGCCCGACCCGGCTGCTGTCGGCGTCGCCGCGCCGGTGCGTACAGACCCTCGACCCGACGGCCGCCCTGCTGGACCTGCCGATCGAGATCTGCGGGGACCTGGACGAGCCGGCGCCGGGCCAGCAGGCCGACGAGTGCGCGCTGGCCGCCGCGGCCCGGCTGGCGGGCCTGGCCGCCACCGGCGAACCGGTCGGGGTGTGCAGCCAGGGCAAGGTGATCCCGGGGGCCCTGGAGCGGCTGACCGGGCGGGCGGACGACTTCACCACCCCGAAGGGCGGCGGGTGGCTGCTCGCCTTCGCCGCCGACCGGCTGGTCGCCGCCGACCGGCTCTGAACACCGGCACGCGGAAAGGGCGCCCACCGTCGCGGTGGGCGCCCTTCTCGTCGTACGCGGTGGTTCAGCGCTTGGCGGTGGCCTTCTTGGCCGGTGCCTTCTTGGCGGGCGCCTTCTTGGCCGCCGTGCTCTTGCTGACGGTGGTCTTCTTCGCCGCCGTGGTCTTCGTGGCGGCCTTGGTCGCCGCGGCGGTCTTCTTCGCCGGGGCGGCCTTCTTGGTGGTGGCCTTGGCCGTGGCGGCCTTGGCGGCGGTGGTCTTGGTGGCCTTCGCCGCGGTGGTCTTCTTCGCGGCGGCGGCGGTGGTCTTCTTGGCTCCGGCGGCCTTCGCGCCGGCCGCCTTCGCCCCGGTCGCCTTCGCGCCGGCCGCCTTCGCGCCGGCCGCCTTCGCGCCGGTGGTCTTGGCGGCGCCCGCGGCGGCGGTCTTCTTCGCCGGGGCGGCGACCTTCGGCACCTTGCCGCTGGCCACCATCTCCTTGAACCCGGCGCCGGGACGGAAGGTCGGGACGGACGTCTTCTTGACCTTCACCGCCTCACCGGTACGCGGATTGCGCGCTGTTCGGGCGGCCCGGGCGCGCTTTTCGAACGATCCGAATCCGGTGATCGCCACCTTGTCGCCCTTGGTAACCGCCGACTGGACCTCGGCGAGGACCGCGTCGAGCGCCGCCGTCGCCGTCTTCCGGTCCCCCAGGCGAGCGGCGAGCGCCTCGATGAGCTCGGCCTTGTTCACGACTTCCTCCCGATTGTGCAACTGACTCGACGCGAGCCATTCTGCGCGCACGGTATGCCCTGTGCTGCCGGGACACAAACATTCGATGGAAAAAAGCCCTTGTGTCGTAACGGATTCGCCCCCACCGGGTGGTCCGGTGGGGGCGAAAACCGTGCAACGGTCGGGCGTACGGCTATGCGACGGCGGGCAGGAACGGCGGCCGGGTCGTCTCGTACGCGCCGATCTCGGCGTCGTGCCGGAGGGTGAGTCCAATGTCGTCCAGGCCCTCCATCAGCCGCCAGCGGCTGTGGTCGTCCAGCGGGAACGACCAGGTGGACTCACCGACCCGGACCTCCCGGGCGGTCAGGTCGACGGTGACGGGGGTGGTCGGCTCGGCCTCGACCCGGTCCCAGATCTCCTCCACCGCCTTCAATTCCAGCTCGACCGGAAGGAGCCCTTCCTTGAGCGCGTTGCCGCGGAAGATGTCACCGAACCGGGGGGAGATCACCGCCCGGAACCCCCAGTCGCGCAGCGCCCAGACAGCGTGCTCCCGGGAGGATCCCGTACCGAACTCGGGGCCGGCCACGAGAATCGACGCACCGGAATACGCGGGATCGTTGAGGACGAATGTCGGGTCCTCTCGCCAGGCGTTGAAGAGTCCGTCGGCGAAACCGGTCCGGGTCACCCGCTTGAGGTACACGGCCGGGATGATCTGATCGGTGTCCACGTTGGAGCGGCGCAGCGGCACGGCCGCGCCGGTGTGGGTGGTGAACCTGTCCATGCTGCCCTTCTCTACAGGTCGGCGGGGGCGGCCAGCCGGCCGACCACGGCGGTGGCGGCGGCGACCGGCGGGGAGACCAGATGGGTACGTCCGCCCCGGCCCTGCCGGCCCTCGAAGTTGCGGTTGGAGGTCGACGCGGAGCGCTCGCCCGGCCGCAACGTGTCGGGGTTCATCCCCAGGCACATCGAGCAGCCGGCGAAGCGCCACTCGGCACCGGCGTCGGCGAAGACCTTGTCCAGCCCCTCCGCCTCGGCGGCCTCGCGCACGGCGGCCGAGCCGGGGACGACGAGCATCCGCACCCCGTCGGCCACCTTGTGCCCGCGCAGCACGTCCGCGGCGGCCCGCAGGTCCTCCAGCCGGCCGTTGGTGCAGGAGCCGACGAAGACCACGTCGACGGCGAGCTCGCGCAGCGGGGTGCCGGGGGTCAGGGCCATGTACTCCAGGGCCCGACGGGCGGCGGCCCGCTCGGAGTCGGTGACGAACTCCTCCGGGTCCGGCACGGCCGCGGCCAGCGGGGCGCCCTGACCGGGATTGGTGCCCCAGGTGACGAACGGGGTGATCCGGCTGGCGTCGAGGGTCACCTCGGCGTCGAAGGTCGCCCCCTCGTCGGTGGGCAGCGTCCGCCAGTACGCCACCGCGGCGTCCCAGTCGGCGCCCTGCGGCGCGTGCGGCCGCCCCTTGAGGTACGCGAAGGTGGTCTCGTCCGGCGCGATCAGGCCGGCCTTGGCGCCCCACTCGATGGACATGTTGGCGACGGTCATCCGCCCCTCCATGGAGAGCGCGCGGATCGCCTCGCCCCGGTACTCCACGATGTGGCCGCGCCCGCCGCCGGTGCCCACCTGGGCGATCAGCGCGAGGACCAGGTCCTTCGCGGTGACGCCGGGGGCGAGCTGCCCGGTGACGTTCACCGCCATCGTCCTCGGGCGCGCCTGCGGCAGCGTCTGGGTGGCCAGGACGTGTTCCACCTCACTGGTGCCGATGCCGAAGGCCAGCGCGCCGAAGGCGCCGTGGGTGGCGGTGTGCGAGTCGCCGCAGACGATCGTCATGCCGGGCTGGGTGACGCCCAGCTGCGGGCCGATGACGTGCACGATGCCCTGGTTCTCGTCGCCGAGCGGGTGCAGCCGGACGCCGAACTCGGCGCAGTTGCGGCGCAACGTCTCGATCTGCGTACGGGAGGTCGGGTCCGCGATGGTGAGCAGGTCACCGCGGCGCAACCGGAACGACGGGTCGTCGTAGCCGGTCGGGGTGTTGTGGTCCTCGGTCGCGAGCGTGAGGTCGGGACGGCGGATCCGGCGGCCGGCCAGCCGCAACCCGTCGAACGCCTGCGGGCTGGTCACCTCGTGCAGCAGGTGCAGGTCGATGTAGAGCAGGTCGGGCTCGCCCTGGGCGGTCCGTACGACGTGCGCGTCCCAGACCTTCTCGGCCAGGGTCCTCGGCTCAGGAGTGACTCCCACCATCTGGACATCCTAAATTCTGGGAGGTAAGTTTCGGCTTGTGGGACACAGTATGAGCGGTGTCGGCGTCCTCGACAAGGCGGTGGTCATCCTGGCCGCCTGTGTCGACGGCGCCAGCCTGGCCGAACTCGTTGAACGCACCAAGCTGCCCCGGGCCACCGCGCACCGGCTGGCGCAGGCGCTGGAGATCCACCGGATGCTGGTCCGGGACACCCAGGGGCGCTGGCGTCCCGGGCCCCGGCTCGGGGAGCTGGCCAACGCCGCACCGGACGTGCTGCTCACGGCTGCGGAGCCGCTGCTGGCCGCGCTGCGCGACGCCACCGGGGAGAGCGCCCAGCTCTACCTGCGCCGCGCCGACGAGCGGGTCTGCGTGGCCGCCGCCGAGCGGGCCAGCGGCCTGCGGGACACCGTGCCGGTCGGCTCGGTGCTGCCGATGACGGCCGGTTCGGCGGCACAGATCCTGCTCGCGTGGGAGCCGCCGGAGGCGGTGATGCCGCTGCTGCCGCGCTCCAAGTTCACCGGCCGCACCCTGGCCGAGGTGCGCCGCCGCGGCTGGGCGCAGAGCGTCGCCGAGCGGGAGGCGGGTGTGGCGAGCGTCTCGGCCCCGATCCGCGACCGGACCGGCCGGGTGATCGCCTCGATCAGCATCTCCGGCCCGATCGAGCGCCTCGGTCGCCGCCCCGGCGAACGCCACGCCATGGCCGTCGTCCGCGCCGGCCAACGCCTCTCCGGCCTCTGACCCTCCCCACGGCCCCCCAACAACCCCCGCCGAGCAGCGAGCCACCCGCCAGACCCGAGTTGATCAAGAAGTTTGCGTACGGGTCGGACCCCGATCCGTGCGCAAACTTCTTGATCAACGGGGGGGTGGGGGTGGGCGATCGGGGGGGCGGGCCTGGGAAGGCGGACGGCCCGCCTCGCGGGGCGAGACGGGCCGTTCGGATCTGTAGCCCCGACCGGATTCGAACCGGCGCTACCGCCTTGAGAGGGCGGCGTCCTGGGCCGCTAGACGACGGGGCCAGGCACTTTTCCTGCTTCACCGCCCTGACGAGCGGTGCGGGAATAGTCTAGCGGCATCGGCTGCCGGCCCGACGACGGGGGCGGGTGGCGGTACGGCCCGTCTGACGGCCGGCACGGAGCGCGGGCGAGACGCCGAGCCCGGCAGCCCAGCGGGCCGGGAGGCGGCGGGAGAACACCGAGCCGGGACACGAAGAAGCCCGCCCCACCGGAGTGGAACGGGCTGTCAGCGCTGTAGCCCCGACCGGATTCGAACCGGCGCTACCGCCTTGAGAGGGCGGCGTCCTGGGCCGCTAGACGACGGGGCCAGAACTTCACCTGCCTCCCCGACCCTCTCGGGCGGGAAGACTGCACTCTACCAGAGATCCGCTCCGCCCCCTTTTACGGAAGCGGAGCGAACTCCGACAGAATCCAGCGACCGGGATTCTCGCGAATCCCCGGCTGCGCTGGGGTACCAGGACTCGAACCTAGACTAACTGAACCAGAATCAGTCGGGCTGCCAATTACCCCATACCCCATTGGCCCCTTGCGGCGCCGGGAATGAACTTTACCCTCCCGGTGCCGCGAGGCCAAATCCAACCCCCCAGACCGCCCGTGAGCTGCGGAAACAGGGCTCGGACGGATCAGGCGACCGGAACCACCGGGTTGGTGAGTTCACCGATCCCCGCGATCCGGACGGTGACCGTATCCCCCTCGGTGAGCGGGCTAACCCCCGCCGGGGTGCCGGTCAGCACCACGTCGCCGGGGAGCAGCGTCATCACGTGCGAGATGTACGACACCAGGCCCGGCACGTCGAAGACCATGTCGCTGGTCCGGCCGAGCTGGCGCACCTCCATCTCCTCCGGGTTGCGACCCACCTCACAGCGGATCTCCAGGTCGGAGACGTCCAGCCCGGTGGTGATCCACGGCCCGATCGGGCAGAACGAGTCGAAGCCCTTGGCCCGGGTCCACTGCCCGTCCGAGCGCTGCAGGTCCCGCGCGGTGACGTCGTTGGCGCAGGTGTAGCCGAAGATGGCCCGCTCGGCGGCGGCCCGGTCGGCCCGGCGCGCGCCCGGCGCCCCGATCACCACGGCCAGCTCCGCCTCGTGCTCCACCTGCTTGGAGAAGATCGGCAGTCGGATCGCGTCCCGTGGGCCGATCACCGAGGTGGAGGGCTTCAAGAACAGCAGCGGCTCCTTCGGCACCTCGCTGCCGTGCTCGGCGGCGTGCTCGGCGTAGTTGCGGCCGACGCAGACCACCTTGCTGGGCAGGATCGGTGAGAGCAGGCGGACGTCGGAGAGCGCCCACCGGGCGCCGGAGAACGTGACCTGCCCGAACGGGTGGCCCTCGATCTCGGCGATGGTCAGGCCCTGCGGCCCGGCCTCCGGCTCGCCCTCGACGACCCCGAACGACATTCCCTTGGCATGAGCAAAACGAGCGATACGCACGGGGCCAATCTATCCCGCCGCCGGCGCATCCCTCCCCCGCCGGCGGACACCGGCTGCCCCGCGTCGGCGCAGCGTACGCCGTGGGCCGCCGGCCCGGGCCGGGTTCGGCACTTCGTACCCGCGCGGAGGGTGCCCGCCCATAGTTTCAGCTCCGGAGGTTCGTTCGTATGCCTGCATCGAGACGACACCACAGGGCGCTGGCCGTGTTCGTGAACTGCCTGGGCGTCCTCGCCGCCGTACCGGCGCTGCCCACGACCGCTCCGCCGACCCGGGCCGCTGCCGCGACGCCGCGCGCGGAGATCACCGCCACGCCGGGAGCGGAGGCGGCGGCCACCCGGCCGGCGGCGCTTCCCGGACCGGCGGGGCACCCGGCACCGGCGGAGCCCGGCAGACCGGCACCGGCGGAGCCCGGCAGACCCGCGGCGCCCGGCAGACCCGCGGTGCCCGGAGCGGCGGCGACCGGCGCGGTGATCCCGGTGACACCGGCGGTCCCCGCCCCGGGGATGGCCACCACGGCCAACCCGGGCGCTCCCCGGCCCGCCCCACCCGTGACCGTGACCGTCGCGCCGGCGGGGACGCCGGTGCCCGGCTACCGGATCCAGGTGCGCAACACCGGCACCGCCCCGATCGGCGCGATGGTCCGGCAGGAGCTGCCGCCCGGCGCGTCGACCACGGCGGTCAGCGCCGGCGGACTCACCACCCGCCCCGCCGGCCGGACCGGCACCGGGGAGGTGACCTGGCGGCTGACCCTGCCGGCCCGCAGCACCACCACCCTGGACACGGCGCTCGCCGCCACCGCCCCGGGTCAGGCGCTCACCGCACCGGCCTGCGCCTTCACCAGCGACGGCAGCCGTCCGTACGACTGCGCGACGGCGACCTGGCAGGCCGCCCCGGCGTCGCCGGCGGCCCAGGTGACCCCGACGCCGACCTGGCGCCGGACGCCGGTCCTGGCGGCCGCGCTGGCCGCGCTCCTGGTGCTCGCCGCCGGCGGGATCTGGTGGTGGCAGCGGGCCCGCCGGCGGCGGGGCGGGGTGGAACCGACCGGTACCGCGCCGACGGCGGCCGGCCAGCCGGCGTACGCCGGAGGGCCCGAGGCGCCCGGTGGGGGCCTCGTCCACCCACGCCCGGCGACGCCCGGCGCCGCGGCACGGCGCCGCACCCCACCGGTCTGGCTGACCGTCGGCGTCGCCGCCGCCGTGCTGGCCGGGGTGGTCTTCGCCGCGGTCTGGACGGGCACCAAACGGGTGGCCGCGATCGACACCACCAAGCAGCCCAGCAGCGGCGCCTGGACGGGGAAGACCGCCAGCGGGCCGCTCGGGACGCCGCTGCGGGAGAAGTCCTTCGAGTTCACCGTCTACCGGATCACCTGCGCCACGGCGAAGACGGCCAGCCAGCAGTGCCAGGCCACCGTGGGGGTGCGCAACGTCACGCCCGAGCAGCAGACCTGGCACGGCCAGCTCCAGCGGGCCTACCTGCCGGGCGGCAACTGGGTGAGCGCCGACGAGGACGCCACCCGGGTGGCGAACCTGGGGCGGGACGTCTTCGCCCAGCCGGTGGCGGCAGGCAACCGGGTGGTGCTGCCGCTGGTCTTCACGGTCCACGGCATGCAGAAGCCGAAGCAGCTGGAGCTGCGCAGCGGGGTCTTCTCCGCCGGGGTGCGGGTGGACGTGCCCTGAGGCGGGGACGGGCGGCGGTCGTACCCTGGGGTCCGTGACCGCCGCCCTCGCTCCCGCCGCCGCCCTGGACGCGGCCGACTGGCAGGCCCGGCGGGCCGCGCACGAGGCCCGGGTGGACGCCTGGCTGGCGCCGCACCTGGCCCGCCGCAAGGTCGGCGGGAAGCACCCGGTGGAGGATCTGCGCATGCGCAACTCAGGCACCTTCCGGAGGCCGGGGGTATGCAAGCGGCGCGAAGCGGACAACAAGGGCCCAAACCGTTGACCAGCATCCCCGCCGCAAGCTGGCTTTCCCTCTTGGAAGCGCACAAGAAGCGCTCAGACTCCCTCACGGCGGGTCACCGCGCCCGCAAGGCCACGAGGGAACGCCACGCGATCGATGACTTCTTGTACGACTACTACGGCACCAGGCCCTCCGTGCTCCGACGGTGGCACCCGGGCGTGGGCATCTCCTTGGAGCCGGGCCCGAACGGCTCTGCCCCGCACCGACAGTGGCGTTGGTACGCCACGGACGCGGACGGGGTCGTGAGCTTCGACGTCGCAGCGTTCCTCGTCGACCGGGCCGAGTCGGTGCGCTTCATCCATCGACTGTTGTCCGCGATCGCGTCGCGACCGGCGTTCACTGGCTGCTTCGGCCTGCACGAGTGGGCGATGGTGTACCGCCAACGTGAGCATCGGCATCCACTCCCCTTGCGACTTGGGCAAGAGGGTACTGACGCGGTAGTCGAGTCTCACCAGATCCGCTGCACACACTTCGATGCGTTCCGGTTCTTCACCCCAGACGCAGTCAGCCTCAACCGGCTCCAACCCACGAGGGAGAGCCAGGTAGTGCTTGACCAGCCGGGCTGCTTGCATGCGTCGATGGACTGCCACAAGTGGGCAACCAAGCTGGGCCCTGCGGTTCCGGGGGACTTGGCGCTCGACTGCTTCGAGTTGGCGAGGGACATCCGGCTACTCGACATGCAGGCATCCCCGTACGACTTCTCCTCCTACGGGGAGCTGGCGGTGGCTATCGAGACACCGGAGGGCAAGGCCGAGTACGTGGCTCGTCAACGCGAGTTCTCGCAGCGTGCTGGCCATCTACGCGCCCGACTTATCGGTGTCTGTGCGGAACTGCTTGAGGAAGCGGAGCCATCGACACGGGTGGGGGCATGACCCCCTGACGCACTCCCTCCGCACCGCTGTGTCATAGCGTCCGCCATCTTGCCCCGGTTCCGGTGTCGATCAGAGACAGCGATCTCCCCTCTGAGCTGTGGAGATGGCCGCTGGGGACCCGCCAAGAACGGCGAGGAATACCAAGACATGTGGACGGGTGTCGGCGTGCGCCTCAACGCAGACGGGCCGTCTCATGCAGGTGATCGAAGATGATCTGATCGACCGGGGAGACTCGATGGCGGTCGGAGTGCGTGAGCCAGATGATCTCCTCGACTTCGCTATTCGGTTGCAGAACTCCTTGGTAGCGGGCGGTGTAGCAGGTCATGCGCACCAGCGTCCCATCGGGGTGTCCGTGAGCTTGAGCGTGGAACGTTCCGAGGTGTTGAACGGTGTCTGCGGCGATGATGACGTTGAGTTCTTCCCGGATCTCACGAACGAGGGTGTCGATGTCGCCTTCGCCGGGCTCTCGCTTACCGCCCGGGATGTAGTACACATCCTTGCCCCGTGAGCGAGAGCTGAGGATCGCCCCGTTCTCGAGATGGATCCAGGCGATCTTGTCGATGATGGTCACGGCGTTGCACTCCCTAGGCTCGTGGGCAGTAGACCCTGGATAGACCCCGAAGGGGTCTCTTGCTGTAGAGCTGATACCAGTAGCGCTGGGATGCAGGGGCCCTGCCGCGAAGCGTCCGCACCACAGGATCGCTGCGCTCCCTGGTGTTCATGCGTCGGCGGAGAACTTGAAGATCAGGAGTCCGAAGATGGGCCCCTTCGGGGCCTCTCCCCGGTTCGGTTCCTCCCCTGTGTCAGATGCTCGCAACCTTCGCAGCGTCTCCCGCCCTGAACGACACATCGACATGCCGCTCATCGGTGCGGCGGACGCCACGCCCCTTCTGGCGGAGACGGCAGCTCACGACAACCGCGAGGATCAGGGACCGCCTGCGGTCTACATCCAACCCATCCCAGTGACGGCGTACCTGCTCGTCCGTCATCCCGGTGACGCCCTTGACCGCGCTGTCACTCCCCAGTTGGGATAGCTGATCCTCCAACTCATCCACCCGACTGCGCATGGTCTGGGATGCAGTCAGGAACTGCGATCGCGTAACGAGCCCGGCGGCGTAGTCGGTGGCCAGATCATCGAGCCGTGACCGCAGGCTCCCCAGTTCGTCCCTCGTCTGCTGAACAGGCAGGTCATCCTCGCTCTGCTCGAACGCTTCCGCGAACTGGGGAGCGGTCAGGAAGCGGATCACACGCTCGCTGACCATGGTGTCAGCCTCGTCCTGACGGTGGGATACGCAATGCTTGAGCTTGCACTCGTACACGGCGTAGCTACCCTGCTCGCCCTTCCGTCCACGCCGTGCCGTGCGGATGGGGCCACCACACTTGGCGCAGGTAGCCACACCCGTCAGCAGGCTGCGACGGGGACCGCCACCACCAGTCTTGCGGGCAGGGGAGTTGAGCACACGGACAGCGGAACGGTAGATCTCCTCGGGCACCAAGGCATCCCAGTTCCCAGGGCCGACCTCATCCCCTGCGTATGTACGGATAGCGCAGTTCCTGGCAGACATGAGGAGCTGACGAACAGTCGCGCCCGTCCAGCTCCTCCCCCTGGTGGTGAGCTTGCCCTGGCGGTTCCACTCGTCAGCGATCGACAACAGGGAGCGCCCCGCCAGCAGATCCTGGTACGCACGCTGAACGGCGTCGGCTTCGCCAGCACGAGGCGATCCGTCACGCTCGTATCCGAAGGGTCGAGCCGACCACCAGGGCCGGCCCTGAGAAGCGCGCTGCGTGGCTGCCAGGCGCTGACGAGCAGCCTTCTGCTGACCCTCGAACTGAGAGAACGCGGTGACCACGTTGGCCATCAGGACGCCTGTCGGGTTACTTAGGTCCAGCATCCCGGCGGTGACAGCGTGGACGGGTACGCCGTAGCTGATCACCCGGTCCAGCTCACGGGTGAGGCGGACGAGCCGGTCGAGATGCCAAACGATGATGGCGTCCGGCTTCGGGCTCAGGGTGAGCAGCTTCTCGAACGCCGGCCGCACACGGCCGGTCGTAGCGCTGATGCTGTTGTCGATCAGCTCCCGCGTCACCGTCCAGCCCTGACGAGCCGCCAACTCCCGGCAGGCTTCGAGCTGCCGATCAACGCCCAGCTCGTTACCCAGCTTGTCCAGGCTGAGCCGTGCGTAGATGACGACGTCCATCCCTGCGTCCCTCCGGTCGAAGTTGCCTGGGATGAGGATACGCATTGACTTCTACAAGTGGTCGTACAAACTCTCCCCGCTGGTCGCCTCGGCCCTCGGGTACCCCCCGGTCGCGGTGGAGACCCCGGAGGGCCGGGCCGAGTACGCCACCGCCCAGCGCGGCTTCGCCGAACGGGCCGGGGCGCTGCGGGCCCGGCTGGTGGCGGCGCTGGACGCCGCCCTGGCCGCCTGACCGGCCCGGTCAGCCCCGGGACGCCCCGGACGGAAGGTCGGGGTGGCCGCGGTGCGCCGCCCACTCCGGCGCGAGGATCGACATGACCGTGGCGTCGACCCACCCGTCACCGTCGCGCAGCACCTGCCGCAGCACTCCCTCGGCGACGAAGCCCACCTTCTCGTACGCCCGGCGGGCGCGCGGGTTGAAGGCGAACACCTCCAGCGAGATCCGGTGCAGGCCGAGCCCCTCGAAGCCGTGACCGACGATGAGGCGTACCGCCTCGGTGCCGAGGCCGCGGTCCCGGCCGGCGGCGGCGAGCAGGATCCGGAAGTTGCAGTTGTCGTGGTGCCGGTCCCAGTCGTTCAGCACCACCTCGCCGACGCACGCGCCGGTGGCGTTGTCCACCACGGCCAGGTCGAGCCGGTCGGTCTGCGCGTTGCGGCTGCCGTACCAGGAGCGCAGCCGCTCCTCGTCGATCTCGTCGGGCGGGCTGCCGGTCAGCCGCGCCGCCTCCGGGTCGGTCAGGATGTCGCGGAACACGGCGAGGTCGGCGTCGACGAAGGGGCGCAGCGTCACCAGGTCGCCGGTGAGCGTGGGCTTGGTGGCGAAGTCGGGGGTCACCCGGGCGATTCTGGGCACCGCCCGAGCCGCCCTCAACCCGTTTACGCGGTGGCCCGCTGGCGCAGCCGCTCCTCCAGCTCGGCCATGGTGTCGACGAACCAGAGCTGGCGACCGCGGTTGGCCTCGGCGACGAAGTCGCGCAGGGCGTTGCTCCGGGTGACGTGCGCGGAGATGTCGCCGACCACGGCCAGTTGCAACCGGTAGTTGACGAACTTCTGCACCACTTCCCCGGCCACCCCGGTACGCAGGACGAAGAACTCGGGCGCGAGCCGGCCCACCGGCAGCACCACCAGGTCGACCCCGTGGCCCAGCGCGTCGCCGATCACGTCCGTGGCGTCGGCGGCCGAGCAGAGCGTCGGACCGTCGACGGCGCAGGCGAGCAGGGTACGGCCGTGCAGGGTGGCCAGGGTGTCGGCGGACATGCTGGCAGCCTAGACAGCCGAGCCGGTGCCGGGCACCGGAATTGCGGCGGTCAGTCGCCGTCCACCCGGCGGTCGCGCTTGCGCTGCGACTGGCGCTTCTTGTCGGCGAGCCGGCGCTCCTTGGCCCCCCGGGACGGACGGGTCGGCCGGCGGGGCGGGGGCGGCGGGGCGACGGCTTCGCGCAGCAGCCCGACGAGCCGCTCCCGGGCGGCCTCCCGGTTGGCCAGTTGGGCCCGGTGCTCGCTGGCGGCGATGGTGAGCACCCCGTCGACCAGCCGGCCGGCCAGCCGGTCCAGCGCCCGGGCCCGCAGCGCCGGCGGGAGGCTGGGCGTGCCCGCGACGTCGAAGCTCAGCTCCACCCGCGAGTCGGCCGTGTTGACGCCCTGCCCACCCGGGCCGGACGACCGGGAGAAACGCTCCCTCAGCTCGGCGGCGGGCACCACCCACCGGTCGGTCACCCGCAGCCCGTCGTCCACACCCCGAGGCTAGCGTGCCCGGTTGCCCCCGTGCGGGGTGGTGGCGCTCGGCGTCGGGCCGGGCGCCGGCTCGGCCCGGTCGTGGTCGGACCCGACGGCGGCGTACGCGACCGCGCCGATCAGCAGCAGCGCGATCACGCCGACCTTGGTGGTGACCGCCCGCACCAGCAGCCAGGCGGTCTTGCGGGCCCCCGGCACGGCCTTCTGGGCGGCCTTGTAGTCGGTCCAGCCGCGCTTGGCCCGGGCGTACTGCGCGCCCACGCCCCATCCGATGAAGAGTCCCACCGCGAGCAGGACCGCTATGAGAGGAAGCTCCACCCACGCCAGTATCCAGACTCAGCGTGATATTTCTATGGCCCGATGGGTCTGGGCCCGGTATCCGACAGTTTTACCGCTACGACCGTCCGGTCCTGGCGCGTCCGACTCAGCCGCCTTTGCCGATGATCGTGTCGGCGGTCTGCTGCACCTGGTCGATCGGGATGGCGAAGCCGATGCCGATCGAGCCGTTGCCGTCGATGGTGGCGATCGCCGTGTTCACCCCGACCACCTCACCGCGGGCGTTCACCAGCGGACCGCCGGAGTTGCCCGGGTTGATGGAGGCGTCGGTCTGCACCGCGCTGCGCCGGTTGGTGCCCAACCGGACCTGGCGGTCCAGCGCGCTGACGATGCCCGCGGTCACCGTCCCGGCCAGGCCGAGCGGCGAGCCGACCGCCAGCACCGGCTCGCCGACCCGGGTCGAACGGGGCTTGGCCAGGGGCAGCGGGGACAGGCCGGCCGCCGCCGGCACCTTGAGCACCGCCAGGTCGCTGCCCGGTTCCCGGCCGACCACCTCGGCGGCGTACCGCCGGCCGTCGGGCAGCTCCACGGTCACCGCGCCGCCGCCGCCCTTGGCCAGGATGTGGTCGTTGGTGATGATGTGCTGCTGGTCGTCGATGGCGAAGCCGGAGCCGGTGGCGCCCTGCCCGGGGCCGCCGCCGACCAGCACGGACACCACCCCGGGCACGGTCTTCTGGGCGGCCGTCACCAGCTCCGCCGGGACCGGGGCGGCCGACGCGGCCGACGGTCCGCCGCCGCCCTGACCGGCCACCCAACCGCCGGCCGCCGCTCCCGAGACGGTGGAGAGCGCCACCACGGCCGCCGCGGTCAGCAACCGCCCGCGCCAGCGCCGCCGGGCGGCGTCCTCCCCCGACTCCGGTACGTCCCACCGGTGCCGCCCGTCCGGCCCCAGCTCCGGCGAGACGAACCACGGTCCCCGGGGCTCGCCCAGTCCGGTCTGTGCTGCCATACGTCCGCTCCTCACTGCTCGCTCGACGGGCTCAGGGCAGGCGGGAGAACCACCGCATCGACCCGGCCGCGGCGCCCATGGCGAACACCAGCCCGAGGCCGATGAACCGGGCGGAGATGTCCTGGCGTTCCTTGCGGTAACCCACCGAGGAGCCGATGTCCTCGTAGACGTCGCGCAACTCCCGGGTCGAGCCGGCCTCGTGGAACCCGCCCCCGGTCTGCTCGGCGACCGCCTTGAGCGTCTGCCCGTCGACCGGCACCTGGATCGGCCGGCCGCCCCGGTCCACGAAGCCGCCCGGGGTGCCGAAGGAGATGGTGTGCACCGGCACCTTGGCCGTCACCGCCGCCGCGGTGGCCTCCATCGGGTCCATGCCGGCGGTGTTCGCGCCGTCGGAGAGCACGATGATCCGGGCCGGCGGCGGCTGCTTGGCCGCCTTGGCGTCCAGCCCCTTCACCGCGCCCAGCGATGCGCTGATCGCCTCGCCGATCGCGGTGCCCTGTACCCCGGTCATCCCCTCGGCGAGCCGTCCGATGCCGTCGTGCAGCGCCTCCCGATCGGTGCCGGGTGGCACCACCACGGCCGCGCTGCCCGCGAAGGCGACCAGCCCGACGTTGAACTCGTCGGGCAGCCCGTCGACGAAGCGGGTGGCGGCCTCCTTGGCCGCGCCGAGCCGGTCGGGCTCCACGTCCCTGGCGAGCATCGAGGTGGAGACGTCGACGGCGACCACGACGGTGGCCCGTTCCCGGGGCACCCGCACCTCGGCGGCCGGCCGGGCGAAGCCCACCACCAGCAGCGCCAGCATGGCCAGGAAGAGGCCGGCGGGCACGTGCCGCCGCCAGGCGGGGCGGTTCGGCGCGACCCGGTCGAGCAGCCGCAGGTTGGTGAAGCGGACGGCGTAGGCGCTGCGCCGGCGCTGCATCAGCAGGTAGCCGACCGCCAGGGCGAGCACCCCGAGCAACAGCAGGAGCCGGGCGGGCGACTGCCAGGTCACGCGATACCTCCCCGGGCGGTGGCGGGCGCCGCCGCGAGTCGGCGCTGGGCGTGTACGTGCCGCACGATGTCGGCGGTCCAGTCCCGGTCGGTCCGCAGCGGCAGGTGGGCCGCGCCGCACCGGCGCAGCGCCCGGCGTACCTGGTCGCGCTGGGCGGCCGCGGCGCTGGCGTAGCGCCGGCGCAGGGCCGGGTCACCGGTCCAGACCTCCCGCCGCCGGCCGGTCTCCGGGTCCACCATGGTGATCAGGCCGACGTCCGGCAGCTCCAGCTCGCGCGGGTCGGTGACCTCCACGGCGAGCACCTGGTGCCGGGCGGCGAGGCGGCGCAGCGCCGGCTCCCAGGGCACCGGCTCGTGGTGGTCGTCGGGCAGGCCGTCGAGGAAGTCGGAGACCACCACGACGAGGCCGCGTGCGGTGGCCATCCGCTGCACCGCGGCGAGTGCCTCGCCCAGGTCGGGCGGGGCCGGCGCGGCGTCGGCGTCGTACCCGCCGGCGCGTGGGGCGGTCAGCAGCGCCCGGAGCAGCCCGAGCAGGTGGGTACGACCGCCGCGGGCCGGGAACCGGCGCAGCCCGGTCGGGGCGAGGACCTGCGCGCCGAGCCGGTTGCCGGCGCCGGCGGTGAGGAAGCCGACCGCCGCGACGGCGGCCACCGACAGCTCGCGCTTGTCCAGCTCGGCGGTGCCGAACTCCATGCTGGGGCTGGCGTCGACCAGCAGCCAGGTGCTGAGTTCCCGGTCGGCGTCGACCTCGCGTATGTGCGGCACGGTGGTCCGGGCGGTCACCGCCCAGTCCATCCGGCGCACCTCGTCCTCCCCCGGCCGGTACTCACGGCTGCCGGCGATCTCGCTGCCGGGGCCCGGGAGCAGGCCCCGGTGCTCCCCTTGGAGCAGGCCGTCCAGGCGGCGGGTGACGGTCAGCTCCAGCCGGCGCAGTCGCTGCTCGGGAGCGAGTTCGGCCAGGCCCGGGTCGGCCGGCACGGCCACGGCGGCGCGCCTCACGCCGCCGCCAGGTCCGGCGCGTGCTCGGGCTGCCCGGTGGCCAGGACGGGCGGTGGCACCGCGTCGACGAGCCGGCGCACCACCGCCTCGGCGGAGACGCCGTCGGCGACCGCGTCGAAGGAGAGCACCAGCCGGTGCGCCAGCACGTCCACCGCGAGTTCCCGGACGTCCTCGGGCAGCACGTACTCCCGGCCGCGCAGCAGCGCCTGGGCGCGGGCCGCGGCGACCAGGCCGAGGGTGGCCCGGGGACTCGCCCCGTACGCCAGCATCGGGGCGACCTCACCGGCGCCGAACCGCCCCGGGTCCCGGGTGGCCAGGATCAGCCGGACGACGTACTCGGCGAGCGCGTGGTGCACGAAGATGTGGGCGGCGCACTGCTGGAAGGCGCGCAGCCGGGCCGGGTCGAGGATCTGCCGCGCTCGGGGCCGGTCGGCGCTCATCCGGTAGAGGATGGCCAGTTCGTCGGCGTCGCTCGGGTAGTCGACCACGACCTTCATCAGGAACCGGTCGCGCTGCGCCTCGGGGAGCTGGTAGACCCCCTCGGACTCGATCGGGTTCTGGGTGGCCAGCACCAGGAACGGCTCGGGCACCGGCCAGCTGCGCCCGCCGATGGTGACCTGCCGTTCCGCCATCGCCTCCAACAGCGCCGACTGCACCTTGGCCGGGGCCCGGTTGATCTCGTCGGCCAGCACCAGGTTGGCCATGATCGGGCCCAGCTCGACGTCGAAGCTCTCCTTGGAGGCCCGGTAGATCCGGGTGCCGACGATGTCGGAGGGGACCAGGTCGGGGGTGAACTGGATCCGGGAGAAGGTGCCGCCGACGACGGTGGCGAGGGTGTGCGCGGCGAGGGTCTTGGCGACGCCGGGCACCCCCTCCAGCAGGCAGTGCCCGTCCGCGATCAGTGCGGTGAGCAGGCGTTCGACGAGCCGATCCTGCCCGACGATCACGCGTCTGACCTCGAAGAGGGTCTGTTCCAGCTCGGCGCCCACCGCGTCGGGATCGACCGGGCTGGGCAGGCTGGCCAGGGTGTCCGAGATGTCCGTCACGGTGCTTGCTTCCCGGGGCGACGGCCGGACAAACGTCGGATTATCAGCCCCTGGCAGGCCCTTTCCGCCCCGGAACGGGACGAGTCACCCGCCCGGTCGGCAACCCGGTGAGCGGGCGACGAACGGACGTTCCACACCGGACGGTCGCGCCAGGACGCCGAGCGTCACCCCTGCCGCCTTACGCCTGAAGAATGTGGCCATGAGGTTCCCCTTTGTGTGACCGTGGCGATACGGCCGACCCGCTCGTGCCGGCGGGCCGGTTGCATTTTGCGGACGAGCCGGGTGACGAAAGACGAATGCTTTCATCCGCACCTGAGGTGTGGATTCATCCTCACCTCATACCGGCTCTGATCGGGTGTTACTACGCTCTGTTGCGACGCCACAACCAGGAGGAACGTAGCACCGCAAAAAGTGGAGGGTCAATAGCTCCCGCCGCGTTTCGCAATTCTGACAACGTCGCCGGAAATTGTGAGAGGCGAACCTCGGCACATTCACGAAAAGCCGGCGGGCCCCTCCGCGACCCTTTCGGCCGCTAGCCTGGCGACCGTGGTGGACACTGCGACGACCGCGCCGGCAACCGGGCGCCGGATCTCCGACGGGCTCTGCTGGCTCGCCGTCGTACCGGCGGTCGGCGCGGCGGTGGTTCGGCTGGCCGGGCTGGAGCGGGGGCCGCTGGTGCAGGCGGTCGCCTTCACGCCGTACGTCGCGGCCTGGAGCGTGCTGGCGCTGCTGCTCGCGCTCGCCCTGCGGCGCCGCTGGCCGGCGGTGGTCGCGGCCGTGCTGGCGTTGAGCCTGGTCGGTGCGGTGGCGCCCCGGGCGCTGGCCTCCGGTCAGCCGGCGGCGGGCGGGCCGACCCTGCGGCTGCTCACCGCCAACCTGCTCAAGGGCGGCGGCGACGCCCGCACCCTGGTCGACCTGGTCCGGCGGGAGCGGGTGGACGTGCTCACCGTGCAGGAGTTCACCCCCCAGGCGCAGGCCGCGCTCGACCGGGCGGGGCTGGCCGAGCTGCTCCCCCACCGGCAGCTCAACCCGGAGGTGGGCACCACCGGCTCCGGTGTCTACGCCCGCTTCCCGCTCTCCGCCGGCGGCTTCCGGCGCAACCCCGGGTTCGCGTTCACCCAGGCGTACGGCACCCTGGCGGTGCCCGGGGCGCCGCCGCTGCGGGTCGAGTCGGCGCACCCGGCCGCGCCGTACGCCATCGCCGTGGTCGACGACTGGTTCGCCGACCTACGGGCGCAGCCGCGGGCCACCCCGGACGGCCCGCTCAGCATCCTGGCCGGGGACTTCAACGCCACCCTCGACCACGCCCCGCTGCGCGCCCTGCTGGGCAGCGGGTACGTCGACGCGGCCGACGCCGCCGGCGCGGGGCTGACCGGCACCTGGGGTCCGTACGACGGGGACCTGATCCCGCCGGTCACCATCGACCACGTGCTGGTCGACCGGCGGATCGCGGTGCGCGCGGTCCGCGTGCACGGGGTGCCCGGCAGCGACCATCGCGCCGTCCTCGCCGAGCTGCGCCTCCCGACCGCCTGACCGGCGCCGGGGCCGTCGCGGCCCGCCCCGGGCCGGTCAGACCCGGGCCCGGTCCAGCCCGTAGGTGAGGGCGTCGACCAGCGCGTGCCAGGACGCCTCGACCACGTTGGGGTGCACCCCGACGGTGGTCCAGTCCCGGCCGGTGCCGTCGGCGGTCTCCACCAGCACCCGGGTCACCGCGCCGGTGCCGTGGCTGCCCTCCAGGATCCGGACCTTGTAGTCGGCCAGCTCGAAGTGGCGCAGCTCCGGGTAGTGGCGGGAGAGGCCGACCCGCAGCGCCTCGTCGAGGGCGTTGATCGGGCCGTTCCCCTCGGCGGTGGCGATCACCCGCTCGCCGCGTACCCGGATCTTCACGGTGGCCTCGGAGACCACCGCGCCGTCCTCACGGTGCTCGACCAGCACCCGGTACGACTCGAGCGCGAACGGCCGCGCCGGGGCGGCGTCCGGCAGCTCGGAGCGGACCAGCAGCTCGAACGAGGCGTCGGCGGCCTCGAACGACCAGCCGCCCGCCTCCAGCTCCTTGACCCGGCTGGTGACCTTCGACAGCGCCTCCGGATGGCCGGCCAGGTCCAGGCCCAGCTCGCGGCTCTTGAGCTCGACGCTGGCCCGGCCGGCCATCTCGGTCACCAGGATCCGCATGTCGTTGCCCACAACCGACGGGTCCACGTGGTTGTAGAGCAACGGGTCGACCTTGATCGCACTCGCGTGCAGCCCCGCCTTGTGGGCGAAGGCGGCGGCCCCGGCGTACGCCTGGTGGGTGTCGGGGGCGATGTTGGCGATCTCGGCGATGGCGTGCGAGACCCGCACCATCTGTTCCAGGCAGCCCTCCGGTAGGACGGGCAGCCCGAGCTTGAGCTGGAGGTTGGCGACGACGGCGAAGAGGTCGGCGTTGCCGGGGCGCTCGCCGTAGCCGTTGGCGGTGCCCTGGACGTGCCGGACGCCGGCCTCGACGGCGGCGATGGTGTTGGCCACCGCGCAGGCCGTGTCGTTCTGGGCGTGCATGCCGAGCAGTTCGGGGGCGATGCCGGTCCGGGCGGTGAGGTCGGCGATCGCGGCGGTAACCCGGGACGGCAGCATGCCGCCGTTGGTGTCGCAGAGCACGAACCGCTCGGCGCCCGCGGCGAGCGCGGTCTCGACCACCGAGGTGGTGTACGCCGGGTCGTGCCGGAACCCGTCGAAGAAGTGCTCCCCGTCGACGAAGACCCGCCGCCCCTCGGCGACGAGGTGCGCCACGGTGTCGTGGATCATCGCCAGGTTCTCCGCGCCGGTGGTGCGCAGGGCCCGCTCGACGTGCCGGATGTCGGCCTTGGCGACCAGGGCGATCGCCGGTGTCTGCGCGTCGAGCAGCCCGCGCACCTGCGGGTCGTCGGCGACCGCGACCCCGGCCCGGCGGGTCGCGCCGAAGGCGACCAGCAGCGCGTGGTTCAGGTGCAGCTCGGTGCGCGCCCGGCGGAAGAACTCGGTGTCCTTCGGCACGGCGCCCGGCCAGCCGCCCTCGATGAAGCCGACGCCGAACTCGTCGAGCAGCCGGGCCACCGCGAGCTTGTCGACCACCGAGTAGCTGAGCCCCTCGCGCTGGGCACCGTCGCGCAGCGTGGTGTCGTAGACCTGGAACGTCATGGTGGTCCCTTCTTCGTGCCTGGTGCGAGCAACAAAAAGACCCCCCGCGGATGCGGGAGGTCTGCGCGCTCGGCGGAGGGGAGGCCGGCGCGCTAGCTGCCAATAATCAGGACGGTGCTGGTCACGATCGCCACTCTGCCACCCCGCCCCGGTTTTGGGAGGAACAATCCACATGTCGGGACGATGACGCAGGGTGGCCGTACCCGATCCGCGGCCCGCTCCGGGCGGAACGCTTCGCCGGTGATCGACTTCACAAGTCACCCGGCCGCCGACCAACGGAAACAACGCTGCGGGGAGTATCTGGAACCGATCCAGTTAACGGCCCTCGTGCCGCTGTCAAGGAGGACCCGTGCTCACTGTCGGTGACCGCTTCCCCGAGTACGAACTCACCGCCTGCGTGTCGCTCGACGCCGACAAGGCGTTCGAGACGATCAACCACAAGTCCCACGAGGGCAAGTGGCGGGTGGTCTTCTTCTGGCCGAAGGACTTCACCTTCATCTGCCCGACGGAGATCGCGGAGTTCGGCCGGCTCAACGGCGAGTTCGCGGACCGCGACGCGCAGGTGCTCGGCGTCTCGGTGGACAACGAGTTCGTCCACTACGCCTGGCGCAAGGACCACCCGGACCTGCGCGAGCTGCCGTTCCCGATGCTCAGCGACATCAAGCGCGAGCTGACCGGCGACTGCGGCGTGCTCGGCGAGGACGGCGTCGCCCAGCGGGCCACCTTCATCGTCGACCCGAACAACGAGATCCAGTTCGCGATGGTCACCGCCGGCTCGGTCGGCCGGAACGTCTCCGAGGTGCTGCGGGTGCTCGACGCGCTGCAGACCGACGAGCTCTGCCCGTGCAACTGGAACAAGGGCGGCCAGACCCTGGACGCCAACGCCCTGCTCGCCGGCGCCGGTGCCTGAGGTGGGTCTGGACGTCATCAAGGCGGCGCTGCCCGAGTACGCCAAGGACATCAAGCTCAACCTCGGCTCCACCGTCGGCACCTCGACGCTCAAGCCGGAGCAGGCCTGGGGCACGGCCCTGGCCTGCGCGGTCGCGGCCCGCAATCCGGTGGTGCTGAGGGAGATCGCCGCCGAGGCGGCCAGCCACCTCACCCCGGAGGCGGTGGAGGCGGCCAAGGGCGCCGCCACCATCATGGCGATGAACAACGTCTACTACCGGGCCAAGCACCTGATCGGCGACGACCAGTACGCGTCGATGCCGGCCCGGCTGCGGATGCAGATCATCGCGAAGCCGGGCGTGGAGAAGGGCGACTTCGAGCTCTGGTGCCTCGCCGTCTCGGCGATCACCGGCTGCGGGGTCTGCCTTGAGTCGCACGAGAAGACGCTGCGCGCCTCAGGCTTCACCCGGGAACAGGTCCACGAGGGACTGCGGATCGCGGCCGTCGTACACGCCGCCGCGGTCGCGCTGGACGCCCAGGCCGCACTGGGCTGAACCGTATCCACTGGTGGGCCGATGCCGCGTGTCGCGGCGTCGGCCCATCGTCATTTTCGGTCACATGGTGTGAAAGCCGGCAGGCCCGGGTACCCCGAAGATGCGTAAGAAGCACGTCCTCCCCAAAACGACTTCACAGTCGAGGCAGGAGTTTTGCCATGGACAGGCTCGACCCGCGCAGTACGCACGGCACGACGGACCCCATGATCGACGGCGGCCAGGGAGCGTTCCCCGGCGGAGCGCCCACGGGCGCCTTCAACCCGTGGAGCTACCGCGACGAGGCCCGGGTGGCCGACGCGGACCTGGTCGGCTACAAGGTCGAGGCCACCGACGGCAGCATCGGCAAGATCGACAGCGCGAGCCACGAGGTCGGCGCCAGCTTCCTGGTCGTCGACACCGGCCCGTGGATCTTCGGCAAGAAGGTCATGCTGCCGGCCGGCACCGTCAACCAGGTCGACCATGACGAGCGCAAGGTCTACGTCGACCGGGACAAGGACCAGATCAAGGCCGCGCCGGAGTACGACGAGAGCAGCCACAGCGACCCGGCCTACCGGGACAAGCTCGGCGGCTACTACGACGACACGTACGGCAACCTTCCTCCGGGCACCGCACGCTGACCGGAACGGACACCGACGGCCGGTGGGGCGACGCCCCACCGGCCGTTACCGTGTCGACGTGGACGACATCGAGGTGAACCGCCGGATCCCCTTCTCCGTCATGTTCAACTTCCGCGACATCGGCGGCTACCCCGGTCACGACGGCCGCACGGTGCGCTGGGGGCGGCTCTACCGCTCGGACTCACCACACCGGCTCGACGGCGCGGACCGGGAGGCCTTCGCCGCCCTGGGCGTGCGGACGGTGATCGACCTGCGCCGGCCGTCCGAGGTGGAGCGGGACGGCCGGGTGCCGGAGCTCGACGGGCTGGCGTACCGGAACATCCACCCGGAGCACGCCGACTGGGGTGAAGTCCCCTACCGGCCGGAGACCGACCTGGCCCGCTACCTCGCCGACCGGTACGCCGACCTGGCCGAGACCGGCGCCGCCGGGCTCGCCGAGGCGGTCGGGCTGATCGCCGACGAGACGAACGCCCCCGTGCTGGTGCACTGCGTCGCCGGCAAGGACCGCACCGGCCTCGTCTGCAGCCTGACGCTGGCCGCGCTCGGCGTCTCCGACGCCGAGATCGTCGCCGACTACGCGCTGAGCACCGAGGCTGCCGCGCGCTTCCAGGCCTGGTTCGAGAGCACCGGCAAGCAGATC
Source organism: Micromonospora lacuserhaii (assembly GCF_036902735.1). Taxonomy (NCBI): domain Bacteria; kingdom Bacillati; phylum Actinomycetota; class Actinomycetes; order Micromonosporales; family Micromonosporaceae; genus Micromonospora; species Micromonospora lacuserhaii. Next base: position 238,430 of record NZ_JBAKHO010000001.1, read on the forward strand.
CGGCCGGGGCTGCCCCCGCTGACCACCCCGACGGAGGCGATGGTGCTCTTCCTCGCCGAACTGCGGCAGCGGTACGGGTCGGTGGAGGACTACCTCCGGCGGTCCGGCATCACCGACGACCAGCTCGCCGCCCTCCGCGCCCACCTGCTGGAGTAGGCCGCCGCTCCGGAAACACGTCCGCCGGCCGCGCCGTGGAGGCGGCGGGCCGGCGGACGTCGGAAACGATCAGAGAACGCGCTGCACCCAGCCCTGCGGGTCCTCGGCCTCGCCGCGCTGGATGGCCACCAGCTGCTCGCGCAGCGCAGTGGTGGACCGGCCCGGCTCGCCGCCGCCGATCAGGAACTCGCCGTCCGGGAAGCGCACCCGGCCGATCGGGGTGATCACCGCGGCGGTGCCGCAGGCGAAGACCTCGCGCAGTCGGCCGCTCGCGGCGTCGGCCTGCCAGTCGGCGAAGCTGATCGGCCGCTCCTCGACCCGGTGCCCGGAGGCGGCCGCCAGGGTGAGGATCGCGTCCCGGGTGATGCCGGGCAGGATGGTGCCGGTCAGCGGCGGGGTGACCAGGGTGTTGTCGTCGTAGACGAAGAAGACGTTCATGCCGCCCAGCTCGTCGACGAACCGGCGCTCCACCGCGTCGAGGAAGACCACCTGGTCGCAGCCGGCCTCGATCGCCTCGGCCTGGGCGGCCAGCGAGGCGGCGTAGTTGCCGCCGCACTTCGCCGCGCCGGTGCCGCCGGGCGCGGCCCGGGTGTAGTCCGGGGAGACCCAGACGGTCACCGGCTTGACGCCGCCGGCGAAGTACGCCCCGGCCGGCGAGGCGATGACGCAGTAGAGGTACTCGTTGGCCGGGCGGACGCCGAGGAAGACCTCGCTGGCGAACATGAACGGCCGCAGGTAGAGGCTGGCGTCCGGGCCCTCCGGGATCCAGTCCCGGTCGATCTCGACGAGCTTGCGCAGCGACTCGACGAAGGCCTCCGGCGGCAGCTCCGGCATGGCCAGCCGGCGGGCGGAGGCGACGAACCGGGCCGCGTTGGCCTCCGGGCGGAACATGGTGACCGAGCCGTCGGCGGTCCGGTACGCCTTGAGCCCCTCGAAGATCTCCTGCGCGTAGTGCAGGACCGCGCTGGCCGGGTCCATCGGGATCGGCGCGCGCGCCTCGACCCGGGCGTCGTACCAGCCCTTGCCCTCGGCGTAGCGGATGGTGACCATGTGGTCGGTGAAGACCCGGCCGAACCCCGGGTTGGCCAGCAGGGCGGCCCGGTCGGCGGCGGATACCGGCGCGGGATTCGGACGGATCTCGAAATCGAGCTTGTCACCACCGCTCATCGCGCTGACCTCCCTGCGGGTTCGCGGCGTGCGGGATCGCACACCGACGTCACTGGTGCCTGAAACTTACCCCGAACGGTCGTTCAGCGGATAGCTCCGCCCCGGCAGATCGAGCGCTCCGAATGAGGGCGCGCGGGGGCGTCGGCGAGGCGGCCTCGGGGACGACCGCGGCCCGGCCCGGGGTCTGGCGACCCGGCGCCGGACCGGTGACGGAGCTGACGGGCCGGTCAGCTCACCGCGTGGGCGGCGAGCCGGTCGCCGACCTCCGCCGTGCGCAGCGGTACGCCCGGGGTGCGGGCGGCCAACTCCGCGGCGACCGCGCGGGTGACCCGGGCGGCGGCGTCGGGGTGGCCGAGCTGGTCGAGCAGGAGCGCCACGGAGAGCACCGCGGCGACCGGGTCGGCGACCCCCTTGCCGGCGATGTCCGGCGCCGAGCCGTGCACCGGCTCGAACATCGACGGGTACGCCCCGGTCGGGTTGATGGAGCCACTGGCCGCGAGCCCGATGCCGCCGGTGACCGCGGCGGCGATGTCGGTGAGGATGTCACCGAAGAGGTTGTCGGTGACCACCACGTCGTACCGCTGGGGCTGGGTGACCAGGAACATCGCCGCGGCGTCGACGTGCTGGTACTCCGTGGCGACGTCGGGGTGCTCGGCGGCGACGGCCTCGAAGGCGCGGGCCCAGAGCGAGCCGGCGTGGGTGAGCACGTTGGTCTTGTGCACCAGGGTGACCTTGCGCCGCTCCCGGCGGGCGGCCCGGGCGAAGGCGTCCCGGATGACCCGTTCCACCCCGTGCCGGGTGTTCAGGCTCTCCTCGGTGGCCACCTCGGCCGGGGTGTCCCGGTGCAGGGTGCCGCCGGCGCCCGCGTAGAGCCCCTCGGTGCCCTCGCGGACCACGACCAGGTCGACCTCGCCCGGCTTGACGGTCGCCAGTGGGCCGGGAACGCCCGGCCAGAGCCGCGACGGCCGCAGGTTGACGTACTGGTCGAAGGCGAACCGGAGCTTGAGCAGCAGGCCGCGCTCCAGCACCCCGGGCGGCACGCTCGGATCGCCGACCGCGCCGAGCAGGATGGCGTCGTGGCCGGCCAGCTCGGCCAGCACCGACTCGGGCAGCACCTCGCCGGTACGGTGGTAGCGGGCCGCGCCCAGGTCGTACTCCGTGGCCTCGGTGCCGGGAAGCACGGCGTCGAGGACCTTGCGGGCCTGCGCGACCACCTCGGGTCCGATCCCGTCCCCGGCCACCACCGCGATCCGTGCCACCTGACGCTCCTCCACCTCGTCGCCTGGGTGCACCGTACGTCGTCGTCCCGCCTCCCGGTACGGACCTTCCACGATCCGGGAAACTCGGATGCTCAGGAGGCTCCCAGGTGGCATTCATGGTGCGGTCATCTCCGCTACCTAGGGTCGATGACGTCAGCGGGTCACGGGGGCCCGGGACGGAGCCAGCCGCGGCGTTGCGGCGCCGGCGGCGAAGGAGCGGGTGTGATGCGGATCGACCAGCAGTCCAGACCAGGCCGGGCGGACGAGCAGGCGCGCACCCGATGGGTGGACCAGGCGGCCTTCTCCCGGCGCCGGCCGGACCTCCGGCTCGGCACCCGCACCCACCGGGTCGACCCGGCCGACGCCGCCGGCGACCGGATCGCCGCGTCGCACACCGTCCGCACCAGCACCGCCGAGTACTCGCTGCTGCTCAACGCGCCGCAGCACCTGGGCCGCCGGGTGGTCGGTGACGCCCTGCGCGACGCCGTCGCCGAGCTGCGCGCCATCGACCTCACCTACGGGCCCACCCGCCCGGACAGCCTGGTCTCCCGGCTGCGCCGGGGCGAGATCGGCACCGAGTCGTACCCGCCGCTGGCCGACCTGGTCGACCGCTGCGCGGCGATGCGCGCGGCCACCGACGGCTGGTTCGACGCCTGGGCGGTGCCCGGCGGCTTCGACCCGGGCGGCCTGCTCAACGGCTGGGCGGTGGAGCGGGCCGCGGCCCGGCTGCGGGCCGCCGGCATCACCGACTACGCCGTGCTCTCCGGCGCCGACCTGACCGTACGCGGGCACGCCGCGCACGGCGGCCCCTGGCGGGTGGCCGTGCACCACCCCACCGACGGGCGGCGCGCACCGCTGGTGCTGGAGATGACCGCCGGCGCGGTGGGCACCTCCGGGGTGACCGGCCGGCGCGGGCACGTGGTCGACCCGCACACCGGCGAGCCGGCCGAACACCTGGTCGCCGCCACCGTCGTCGGCCCCGACCTCGCGGTCGCCGACGCCTACGCCACCGCGCTCTACGCGGCCGGGCCCACCGGGCTGTCCTGGTTCCGCAACGGCTCGGGATATCAGGCTCTCTTCGCCCACGGCCGCCGCTGAGTGGTGCGGGCGGCACGTCGGCCGACGGGGTGGAGGGGGTCCACACCGGTGGCGCGGTCGACGGGCCGGCGATCGGCCCCCACGGTCTCGGCAACGACCGTGGGGGCCGGTCAGCGACGAGTGCGCGTGGCTCGCGCAATCGAGGGGTGCGGACCGGCCGGCCGGACGCCTGACCTCGTCACCCGAAGACGTGTCGACGCCTCGACTCACCCGGTGACCGCACCGGTACGCTAGCGAATCGACGCAACTCGACGCAAGAGTCTCCACAGCGGACCGTTCGCCGAGGACCGTCGCCACCACCTGGTATCCGTCGGCGGGTCAGTGTCGCCGGGGGGAACGCCGGATGGCACGCTGTGCGCCGTGAGTTTCGATCTCAGCGTGTGGGCCCTGCCTGACGGGGCCACGCCCGAGGACGTGCGGGCGGCGGTGCGGCGGTGCCGCGAGGGGCAGCACGGCGACCGGTACCCGGATCCGCGGGTGGTCGGCTTCTACCGGGCCATCACCGCCAGCTACCCCGACCGGCCGGCCGGCCCGGGGACGCCGTGGGAGGTGGCCCCGCTGCACGCGGCCGTCGACCACGTGGAGCTGAACCTGGTCCCGACCTGCGAGGACCAGGTGCTGCTCGACATCGAACGACTGGCCGGCGAGCACGGCCTGATGCTCTTCGACGCCCAGGACGGCTCGGTCTATCCGCCGCCCTCCCCCGTCGGGGGCTGACCGCCGGTACGACGAAGGGCCCGGCCGTGACGGCCGGGCCCCCCTGCGTCGTGCGGTGGGACTACTCGTCGCGCAGGTCCGCGGCGCTGGCCGAGTTGGCGCCGATCGAGTCGGCCGCCGAGGTGAGCAGGTCCGCGCCGAGCGCCTGGTCGACGGTGAGGGTCATCAGCGTCTCGCCACCGGCCTCCCGACGGGCCACCTGCATCGCGGCGATGTTGATGCCCGCCTCGCCGAGCAGGGTGCCGACGGTGCCGACCACGCCCGGCCGGTCGACGTAGCGCAGGAAGAGCAGGATGCCCTCCGCCCCGATCTCCACGTCGAAGCCGTCGACCTCGGTCAGCTTGATGACGTCCCGGGTGCCGGTCTGGGCGACCGTGCCGGAGACGCTGACCGTACGGCCGTCGGGCAGCGCGCCCCGGACGGTGACCAGGTTGGGGTGGTCCACCGTCTCGGCCTGGGTGGCGAGGGTGACCTCGACGCCCCGCTCGGCGGCCAGGTGCGGCGCGTTGACGTAGGTGACCTGCTCCTCCACCACCGAGCTGAACAGCCCCTTGGTGGCGGCGAGCTTGAGCACCGAGACGTCGTGGGCGACGATCTCGCCGCGCACCTCGACGGTGACGCTGGCGGCGACCCCGCCGGCGACCGCGGTGAACGCCCGGCCGAGCTTCTCGGCCAGCGGCAGCAGCGGGCGGACGTCCTCGGCGACCACGCCGCCGGCCTGCACGTTGACCGCGTCCGGCACGAACTCGCCCTGCAGCGCCAACTTGACGCTCTTGGCCACGGCCAGGCCGGCCTTGTCCTGCGCCTCGTGGGTGGAGGCACCCAGGTGCGGGGTGGCCACCACGTTGTCGAAGGCGAACAGCGGCGACGAGGTGCAGGGCTCCTTGGCGTACACGTCGACGCCGGCGCCGGCGACCCGGCCCTCGGCGATCGCGTCGGCCAGGGCCTGCTCGTCGACCAGGCCACCGCGGGCGGCGTTGACGATCCGGACGCCGGGCTTGACGACCGCCAGCTCCTTCTCGCCGATCAGGCCCACGGTCTCCGGGGTCTTCGGCAGGTGGATGGAGATGAAGTCGCTCTCCCGCAGCAGCTCCTCCAGCCCGACCAGGCGGACGCCGAGCTGGGCCGCGCGGGCCGGCTGGATGTAGGGGTCGTACGCGATCAGCCGGGTGCCGAAGGCGGCGATGCGAGACGCGAAGAGCACGCCGATGCGGCCGAGACCCACCACGCCGACGGTCTTGCCCTGGAGCTCGACGCCGGTGTACTTGGACCGCTTCCACTCCCCCGCCTTGAGCGCGGCGCTTGCCGCGGCGGTGTTGCGGGCCACGGCGAGCAGCAGCGCGACGGCCTGCTCGGCCGCGGAGACGATGTTGGAGGTGGGGGCGTTGACGACCATGACGCCCCGCGCGGTGGCGGCCGGCACCTCGACGTTGTCCAGGCCCACGCCGGCCCGGGCGACCACCTTGAGACGCGGCGCGGCGGCGATCGCCTCGGCGTCGATCTGGGTGGCGCTGCGCACGATCACCGCGTCGGCCTCGGCGAGCGCGGAGAGCAGGGCCGGGCGGTCGGTGCCGTCGACGTGGCGTACGTCGAAGTCGTACGCGAGCACCTCGATGGCGGCGGGAGCGAGTTCTTCGGCGATCAGTACGACAGGATTCATTGGTCCTCGTAGATGTCGTCAGAGCGGTCGGCTGCGGCGGGGGACGCCGCGCTGCGCCCTGCGGTGAGCCGTGCCATGGCCGTCAGGTGCCGGCTACGCACCTACCAGGGATCGTAGGGCGCGGGTCGGCCGGCGTGTCCGGGACTGCGGGGTGAGTGCCCTCACAAACCAGACATGTCCCGGGGCTGAACAGGGGCGGAACGCAGGCGGCGGCGGGCCCGGCGCCGGGGAGAGCGCCGGACCCGCCACCCGTGCCGGTCAGGCCGTCTCGGTGATCGGCCGATCCACCCAGCTCATCATCGACCGCAGCTTCTGGCCGGTCTCCTCGATCGGGTGCGCCGCGCCCTCGGCCCGCCACTTGGCGAAGTTCGGCCGGCCGGCCTCGTCCTCGGCCACCCACTCGCGGGCGAACTCGCCGGACTGGATCTCGCCGAGGATCTTGCGCATCTCCTCCTTGACCCGGGAGTCGATGACCCGCGGGCCACGGGACAGGTCGCCGTACTCGGCGGTGTCGGAGACGCTGTACCGCATCCGGGCGATGCCGCCCTCGTACATCAGGTCGACGATGAGCTTCAGCTCGTGCAGGCACTCGAAGTAGGCCACCTCGGGGGCGTAGCCCGCCTCGGTGAGCACCTCGAAGCCGGTCTGCACCAGCGCCGCCGCGCCGCCGCAGAGCACCGCCTGCTCGCCGAAGAGGTCGGTCTCGGTCTCCTCGGTGAAGGTGGTCTTGATCGCGCCGGCCCGGGTGCCGCCGATGCCCTTGGCGTACGACAGGGCGAGCGCGAAGGCGGAGTCGCTGGCGTCCTGCTCGACGGCGACCAGGCAGGGCACGCCCTTGCCGTCGACGTACTGGCGGCGGACCAGGTGACCCGGGCCCTTCGGGGCGACCATCGCCACGTCCACGTCGGCCGGCGGGGTGATCAGGCCGTACCGGATGTTGAAGCCGTGGCCGAAGAAGAGCGCCTTGCCGGGGGCGAGGTTGGGCTCGATCGCCTCGGTGTAGAGGGCGCGCTGCGCGGTGTCCGGCGCCAGGATCATGATGACGTCGGCCTCGGCCGCCGCCTCGGCCGGCGTGAGCACCCGCAGGCCCTGCTCCTCGGCCTTCGGCCGGCTCTTCGAGCCCGCCGGCAGGCCGATCACCACGTCGACGCCGGAGTCGCGCAGCGACAGCGCGTGGGCGTGGCCCTGGCTGCCGTACCCGATCACCGCGACCTTGCGGCTCTGGATCAGGCCCAGGTCGGCATCGTCGTCGTAGTACACCTCAACGCTCATTGACTTCCCTTTCGTACGGCGGTCCGAGCGGCCCGTCGTGGACTTGTGCGATGGTTCGGGCGGCGCGGAGCGCCGGCGAGGTCAGGTCAGGCGGCGCGCAGCGCGGGCCCGGCGGTGATGGAGCGCGAGCCGCGCCCGATCGCCACCGTGCCGGACTGGACCATTTCCTTGATGCCGAAGGGTTCGAGGTCGCGCAGCAGCGCGTCGAGCTTGTCCGGGGTGCCGGTGGCCTCGATGGTGAGCGTGTCCGGCGCGACGTCGACCACCCGGGCCCGGAACAGGTTCACCGTCTCCAGCACCTGCGCCCGGGCGTTGCGGTCCGCGCGGACCTTGACCAGCAGCAGCTCCCGGGCGACCGAGACCTGCGGGTCCAGCTCCACGATCTTGAGCACGTTCACCAGCTTGTTGAGCTGCTTGGTGACCTGCTCCAGCGGGGACGACTCGGCGTTGACCACGATGGTGATCCGGGAGACGTCCGGGTTCTCGGTCTCGCCGACGGCGAGGCTGTCGATGTTGAAACCGCGGCGGGAGAATAGGCCGGAGACCCGGGCCAGGACACCCGGCTTGTTCTCCACCAGGACGGACAGCGTGTGCAGGGTCATCAGATTTCGTCCTCGTCGAAGGCCGGGCGGACGCCACGGGCGAACATGATCTCGTCGTTGCTGGTGCCGGCGGCCACCATCGGCCAGACCATCGCGTCCTTGCCGACCACGAAGTCGATCACGACGGGGGCGTCGGTGATCGCCATCGCCGCCTCGATGGTCTTGTCCACGTCCTCGGCGTTCTCGCAGCGCAGGCCGATGCAACCGAGCGCCTCGGCCAGCTTGACGAAGTCCGGGATGCGGTGCTTGTGGGTGCCCAGCTCGGTGTTGGAGTAGCGCTCGCCGTAGAAGAGCGTCTGCCACTGCCGGACCATGCCCAGGTTGCCGTTGTTGATCACGGCGATCTTGACCGGGATGCCCTCCAGCGCGCAGGTCGCCAGCTCCTGGTTGGTCATCTGGAAGCAGCCGTCGCCGTCCACCGCCCAGACCACCGTGTCGGGCCGGCCCACCTTGGCGCCCATCGCCGCCGGGACGGCGTACCCCATGGTGCCGAGGCCGCCGGAGTTGAGCCAGGTGCCCGGCTTCTCGTACGAGATGAACTGGCTGGCCCACATCTGGTGCTGGCCGACGCCCGCCACGTAGATCGCGTCCGGGCCGGCGATCTCGCCCAGCCGCTTGATCACGAACTGCGGGGAGAGGGTGCCGTCGGACGGCTCCTCGTAGCCCAGCGGGTAGCGCTCGCGCAGGTCGTTCAGCTGGGTCCACCAGTCGGCCAGGTCGGAGCGGTGGCCGGCCTTGCGCTCGGCGGTCACCGCGGTGATCAGCTCGTCGATGACGTGCTTGGCGTCGCCGACGATCGGCACGTCCGCGTGCCGGTTCTTGCCGATCTCCGCCGGGTCGATGTCGGCGTGCACCACCGTGGCGTCCGGGGCGAACGAGTCCAGCTGGCCGGTGACCCGGTCGTCGAACCGGGCGCCCAGCGCCACGATCAGGTCGGACTTCTGCAGGCCGTAGACCGCGGCGACGGTGCCGTGCATGCCGGGCATGCCCAGGTGCTGGCGGTGCGAGTCGGGGAACGCGCCCAGCGCCATCAGCGTGGTGACCACCGGGATGCCGGTCAGCTCGGCGAGCTTGCGCAGGCTCTCGGTGGCGCCGGCCTTGAGCACGCCGCCGCCGACGTAGAGCACCGGCCGGCGGGCCATGGCCATCAGCCGGGCCGCCTCGCGGATCTGCTTGCCGTGCGGGTGCAGGGTCGGCCGGTAGCCGGGCAGGTCGAGGGTGGGCGGCCAGGCGAAGGTGGTCGGCGCCTGGAGGACGTCCTTGGGGATGTCGACCAGCACCGGCCCGGGCCGCCCGGTCGAGGCCAGGTGGAACGCCTCGGCGAGCACCTGCGGGATCTCCTCGGGCGTCTGCACCAGGAAGTTGTGCTTGGTGATCGGCAGGGTGATGCCCTGGATGTCCGCCTCCTGGAAGGCGTCCGTGCCGATCGACGGGCGCGCCACCTGGCCGGTGATCGCGACCATCGGCACCGAGTCCATGTACGCGTCGGCGATCGGGGTGACCAGGTTCGTCGCGCCCGGCCCCGAGGTGGCGATGCAGACGCCGACCCGACCGGTCGCCTGGGCGTAACCGGTGGCGGCGTGCCCGGCGCCCTGCTCGTGGCGGACCAGGATGTGCCGCACGGTCGAGTCGTAGAGCGGGTCGTACGCGGGCAGGATCGCCCCGCCCGGGATGCCGAAGACGACGTCGACGCCGAGCGCCTCGAGGGACCGCACCAGCGAGCCGGCGCCGGAGACCTGCGCCGGCGCGGACTGCCGTACGGTCGCGGCGGCTCCGTCGGCGCCGGCCGATGCGCCCCTGCCACCACCGGCCGGGACGGTGCCGGGCCGCGGCGCGGGGGTGTGGTCGGCGTCGCTGGCCGCTTCGGTGGCCGTGCGCGCCCGCCGGGCGGAGTGGGCGAGGGTCTCTGGCGTGGGTCTCGTCATGGCGGTTCAGCCCTTCGGCTGGAGTGGGTGGAGCTTCTTCGACGTGCAACGGGGGCGGGTCCGCCCCGGCGGGTCCGACGGCAATAAAAACGGCCCGCGTGCAGATGCACGGGGCCAGCGCACTCTCGACGGGAGAGAGTGCGCTCAGGTAAGTACTCGCAGCGACCGGATCGACGACATGTGGACAAGCCTGACGCATCTCGCGGGATGAGTCAACTCATCCCACATGTTGGTTCACGAACGGGGGACACCGTCACCGGTCGGGGCCCCCGGAACCGGCCCGGCCTGCGCGGATCCCTCCTGCGAGACACGTGGCGCGGGCACCGGCGGGTGGGACCGCAGTCGGGGCAGCAGCGGCGACGGAGTGGGCCGGACCGGCGGGGCCGGCGCCGGCGGCGGGAGCGACGCGGGCCGGGCCCCCGGCGAGGTGGCCGCCTCCAGCATCGCCTCCAGGTGCTCGGCCGGCACCCCCCAGCCGAAGAGCGCGCCCTGGCCGAAGCGGCAGCCGGCGGCGACCACCGCGGCCAGCTCGGTGGGCGAGGTCACCCCCTCGGCGATGACCTCCAGGCCGAGCTGGTGGCCCAGCCGCATCACGATGTCGACCATCGGGGCGAAGGCCGGCCCGTCCCGGTCCACCGGACGGACCGGCTCGTGTTCGGCGACCAGACTGTGGTCGATCTTGAGGATGTCGATCGGGAGCCGGCGCAGCTGCCCCAGCGACGAGTACCCGGCGCCGAAGTCGTCCAGCGCGATCCGCACCCCGGTCAGCCGCAGCGCGGTCAACCGGCGGATCAGCTCGTCCAGGTCGGTGGCGACGGCGTGCTCGGTGACCTCCAGCACCAGCCGCTGCGGCGGCACGTGGTGGGCGCGCAGCGCCTCGGCGACCTGCACCACGTACTCCGGGGCGTGCAGCTCGCGCGGGGAGACGTTGACCGAGACCCACACGTCGTGCCCGTCGGCCAGCCACCGGGAGAGCTGCCAGCAGGCCTGGTGCAGCACCCAGGCGCCCAACTTGGCGATCATCCCGCACTCCTCGGCCAGCGGGATGAACTCGTCCGGGCGGACGTTGCCCAGCTCCGGGTGGTGCCAGCGGAGCAGCGCCTCCGCGCCGACCGGACGGACCGACGGCAGCGAGGCGACCGGCTGGAACGCCAGCCGCAGCTCGTCGCGCTCGATCGCGCCACGCATCTCGTGCTCCAGCCGGGTCCGGCGCAGCAGCAGCTGGTCGTACGTGCCGTCGTAGCGCTCGATCCGGTTCTTGCCACGCTGCTTGGCGTAGCGCAGCGCCAGGTCGGCGTGGCGCAGCAGCCCCACCACGTCGGGCTCGCCGCACTGCCCGGCCACCCCGATGCTGACCGACAGGAACACCGGCCCGTCCGGCTGGTCGTACTCCCGGCCGAGCACCCGGAGCAGCCGCTCGGCGACCACGTCGGCGTCGGCCTGGCGGCCCCGCATCAGCACCGCGAACTCGTCGCCGCCGAGCCGGGCGGCCAGGTCGCCGGGGCGCAGGTTGCCCCGCAGCCGCCGCCCCACCTCGGCCAGCACCATGTCGCCCACGTCGTGGCCGCGCATGTCGTTGACGTTCTTGAAGCCGTCCAGGTCGAGGCCGAGCAGCACGCAGCCGACGCCCTCGTCCGCGCAGCGCTGCATCTCGCGCAGCAGGCCGCGCCGGTTGGCCAGCCCGGTGAGCGGGTCGGTGTGCGCCAGCTCACGGAAGTGCGCCTCCCGCTCGGCCAGCCGGCCGGCGTACCCGCGCATGTCGTTGAGGGTGAGGTACTGCCGGGCGACCAGGGCGAAGCCCTCGATGCTGCCGGCGACGATGCCGAGCGCGTCGAACCGGCCGCCCTGAACGAGGTGGAACATCGCCGAGGCGGCCATCGCGAACATCGGCACGAAGGCGTACTCGCCGTCGCGGCGGATCAGGTCGACGTCGACCTGGCCGGACGGCTCCCGGTGCACCGCCAGGGCGGCGGCCAGCAGGCCCAGGGCGAGCAGCGCGGTGCCGGCGAGGGTCATCCCGCGGCCGGTCTGGCAGACCCCGGCGACCACACCGAGCCCGCCGGTGGTGGTGGCGGTGATGCCGGCGGCGAGCAACGCGAACCGGAACCGGGGTGAGTCGGCCCGGAGCACCACGATCAGCGTCAGGCCGGCGGTCGCCGCGGCGGTCACCGAGGCGAGCAGGATCGCCGGGCAGGCCACCGGGGTGGCCGCCCCGAGCAGCCGGGTCGGCCCGGAGAAGAGCACCCAGCCGACGAACCAGAGCGCGGTGGCGATGATCAGGCCGTCCAGCAGCAGCCGGGCGGTGGCCGCCCGGCTGACCACGGCACCGGGGAGCCGGAGCAGCCCGGCGCAGGCGGCGGCCCCGCTCAGCGCGACGGTGACGGCGATCAGCACCGGCCAGCCGGTCAACTGGGTGGCCCGGTGCGGGGCGTGGCCGGGGTCGCCGATCACCACGGCCAACCCGGTCGACATGCCCACCAGGGCTACCGCCGCGGCGGCGGCCAGCAGGAGGTACGGCTGGCGGTGCGGGCCGGCGGAACGGCGCCGGGCCGAGCCGGCCAGCAGTGCGGTGGCGGCCACGGCGAGGAGGCCGCTCAGCACCGCGACGGCGACCATGCCCGGGGGGAAACGCACGCCCTCAACTGTGCCGGATGGCTGCCGCCCGCGGGGGACCGGGTGTGCATCTGTTGGGACACGGCACGACCGCCCGGGGTCCGCGTGTCGGCGGTGTAAGACTGGGTGGCATGCCTGAGCTGCGGTCGAGGACCTCCACCCACGGTCGGACGATGGCCGGCGCCCGGGCCCTCTGGCGGGCCACCGGGATGACCGACGACGACTTCGGCAAGCCGATCGTCGCCATCGCCAACAGTTTCACCCAGTTCGTCCCCGGTCACGTACACCTCAAGGACATGGGCGGCCTGGTCGCCGACGCGGTGGCCGAGGCCGGCGGGGTGGGTCGGGAGTTCAACACCATCGCGGTGGACGACGGCATCGCGATGGGCCACGGCGGCATGCTCTATTCGCTGCCCAGTCGCGAGCTGATCGCCGACGCGGTGGAGTACATGGTCAACGCGCACTGCGCGGACGCCCTGGTCTGCATCTCCAACTGCGACAAGATCACCCCGGGCATGCTGCTGGCCGCGCTGCGGCTGAACATCCCGACCGTCTTCGTCTCCGGCGGGCCGATGGAGGCCGGCAAGACGGTGGCGATCGAGGGCGTGGTGCACTCCAAGATCGACCTGATCGACGCGATGATCGCCTCCTCCAACGAGGCGGTCACCGACGACCAGCTCGGCGAGATCGAGCGCTCCGCCTGCCCCACCTGCGGCTCCTGCTCCGGCATGTTCACCGCCAACTCGATGAACTGCCTCACCGAGGCGATCGGCCTGGCCCTGCCCGGCAACGGGTCGACGCTGGCGACCCACGCCGCCCGCCGGTCGCTCTTCGTCGAGGCCGGCCACACCGTGGTGGAGATCGCCAAACGCTGGTACGACGCCGACGACGCCTCGGTGCTGCCCCGCGCGGTGGCCAGCCGGGCCGCGTTCGAGAACGCGGTCGCCCTGGACGTGGCGATGGGCGGCTCGACCAACACGATCCTGCACCTGCTCGCCGCCGCCCGCGAGGCCGAGCTGGACTTCTCTGTCGCCGACATCGACGCGATCTCCCGCCGGGTGCCCTGCCTGGCCAAGGTGGCCCCGAACTCGCCGCAGTACCACATGGAGGACGTGCACCGGGCCGGCGGAATCCCGGCCATCCTCGGCGAACTGGACCGCGCCGGCCTGCTGCACCGGGACGTGCACGCGGTGCACTCCCCCTCGCTCGCCCAGTGGCTCACCGACTGGGACGTCCGGGGCGGTTCGCCGAAGGCGGAGGCGGTGGAGCTGTTCCACGCCGCCCCGGGCGGGGTGCGCACCACCGAGCCGTTCTCCACCACCAACCGCTGGTCGTCGCTCGACACCGACGCCGCCGACGGTTGCGTCCGGGACCGGGAGCACGCGTACTCCGCCGACGGCGGGCTGGCCATCCTGCACGGCAACCTCGCGCCCGAGGGCTGCGTGGTGAAGACCGCCGGGGTGCCCGAGGAGTGCCTGACCTTCCGCGGCCCGGCCAAGGTCTACGAGTCCCAGGACGACGCGGTGACGGCCATCCTGGCCAAGGAGGTCGTCGCCGGCGACGTCGTGGTGATCCGGTACGAGGGCCCCAAGGGCGGCCCCGGCATGCAGGAGATGCTCTACCCCACCTCGTTCCTCAAGGGCCGGGGGCTGGGCCGGGCCTGCGCGCTGCTCACCGACGGACGGTTCTCCGGCGGCACCTCCGGGCTGTCGATCGGGCACGTCTCCCCCGAGGCGGCCTCCGGCGGGCTGATCGCGCTGGTCCGGGCGGGCGACGAGATCGTCATCGACATCCCCGGCCGGTCCATCGCGCTGAACGTCGGTGAGGACGTGCTCCAGGCCCGCCGGGTCGCCGAGGAGAAGCGGGACCGCCCGTACACCCCGACCGACCGGCAGCGCCCGGTCTCCGCGGCACTGCGGGCGTACGCGTCGATGGCCACCTCGGCCAGCGACGGCGCGTACCGGCGGGTGCCGGAGTAGCGGAGGGCGGGGGCGGCCGGTCAGCCGGTGATCAGGTTGATCGCCACGCCGATCGGAATGGACGCCGCAAGGCCGGCGATGAGCCACCACACCTGCTCGCGCCGGGATCTCTCCTGGCCCGAGGAGATGAGGCCCTCGAGGTGGGTGAGGTTCTGCGCCACCAGGGTCAGCTGATCGCCGTCGGGCGACGGGGCGGACCCGCCGGCCCGCCGGGCGGTGGCGCGTCGCACCCGGCTCGTCGCCGACAGCATCAACCGGTACCGCCGGGGGCGGCGGCGCTCGACGAACACCGGCCCGGTGAGGTCCTCCTCCTCGGCGACCCCGGGCGGCGCGGTGGTGGTGCCCACCGCCCCGCCGACCGTCCGGGCATCGCCCGTGCGGTGCAGGTGCGCCCACCGCCGGGCGCGGCGCCAGCTCGCCCACCACAGGCCACCACCGGCGGCGAGCACGGTGAGGCTGGTGACGATCGAGGCGACCGCCCACGCGTCCGGGACGAGGAACCCGGCGGCGCCGATGGGCACGGAGGCCAGGATGAACGCCTTCGCTGTCGCCGTGCCGCTCGTTCCGCGCATGCCTGCCATTGAACCGGCTGGGTGCCCGTCCCGGCGGTTCTGTCCGGTGGGCGACAGTCGTCGCGGACCCGTCGGGCTAGCGGGCCACCGCCGCCGGCGTGCCCAGCGCGAGCGCCCTGGCATGGCGGATCGCCGCCGGGGTGTCCGGGAAGACCAGCCCTTCGCGGCGCAGCTCGTCGGCCACCCCGAGGGTGCTGAGCACCTGGTCGTGGCCGGGGGTGATGCCGGAGAGCAGGACGGTGATGCCGCGCCCACGCAGCCGGCGGATCGCGTCGCCGAGGACGTGCGCCCCGGTGGCGTCCATCGTCGTCACCCGGGACATCCGCAGGATGACCACCCGGACGTCGGTGACCTCGGAGAGTTCCAGCAGGAAGGTGTGCGCGGCGGCGAAGAAGAGTGGCCCGTCCAGCCGGTACGCCACGATGTGCTCGGCGAGCAGCGCGTGCTCCTCGGCGCTGTGCTCGCCGCGGTCGAGGGGGACCTGTTCCAGCCGGGCGCTGCGGGCCACCGCGCGCAGCGCGAGGACGACCGCCACGGCGATGCCGACCGCCACCGCGGTCACCAGGTCCCAGATCACCGTGACGGCGAAGGTGAGCACCAGCACGACCGCGTCGCCCCGGGTGGCCCGGGCGAGCGCCCAGAGGGAGCCGGCCTCCACCATCCGGACGGTGGTGGCCAGCAGCACGCCGGCCAGCGCGGCGAGGGGGATCCGGCCGACCAGCGGCGCGGCGGCCAGCACGATCGCCGCGAGCGCGACGGCGTGGGTGAGGGCGGCCAGCTTCGAGGCGGCCCCGGCCCGGACGTTCACCGCGGTGCGGGCGATGGCGGCGGTCGCCGGGATGCCGCCGAAGAGCGGCGAGGCAAGGTTGGCCAGGCCTTGGCCGAACAGCTCCCGGTCCGGGTCGTGGCGTTCGCCGACGGTCATCCCGTCCGCCACGGTCGCCGACAGCAGGCTCTCCAGCGCGGCGAGCGCCGCCACCGCGAGCGCCGAGGGCAGCAGCACGCCGACCGCGTCGAGGTCGAGGAAGCCCAGCGACGGCGCGGGCAACCCCTGGGGTAGGGCGCCGATCCGGACCAGGTCGACCGGGGCGAGCTCGGCGAGCACGGTCGCGGCGGCCACCCCGAGCAGTGAGAACGGCAGCCGGGGCCGCCACCGGGCGCCGAGCAGCAGCAGCGCCGCGACGCCGAGGGCAACCGCGAGGGCCGCCGGCTTCGGATGTACGACGAACCGGCCGACCGCGTCCGCGGCCACCGCCCAGACCTTCTCGCCGTGGGCGTCGGTCACGCCGAGCGCGGCGGGCACCTGTTGCAGGGCGATCACCACCGCGATGCCGGCGGTGAAGCCCTCGATCACCGGGGTGGGCAGGTAGCGGACGTACCGGCCGAAGCGGGCGAGGGCGAGGGCGATCAGCACCAGGCCGGCCATCGCCCCGACCATGAGGACCCCGGTGGGGCCGAAGCGCTGCACCACCGGCACCAGCACCACGGTCATCGCCCCGGTGGGGCCGGAGACCTGCAGGTTGGAGCCGCCGAAGAGCGCCGCCACCGCGCCGGCCACCACGGCGGTGACCAGTCCGGCCTGGGCGCCCAGCCCGGAGGTGACGCCGAAGGCCAGGGCCAGCGGCAGCGCCACCACCGCCACGGTCAGCCCGGCCAGCAGGTCCCGCCGGGGCGAGCGGCGCACGGCCGCCCAGTCGCTCCGGCCGGGCAGCAGCCCGAGCACCCGCTCCCGGACGAGGGTGACTGCGCTCACCGGCCGTCCCCGGCGGAGCGCAGCTCGTCGAGGAGGCCGTCCCGGTCGGTGAGGACCGCGCCGAGGATGCGCCGCCCGGCGGCCAGCAGATCGGCCACGTCGGGGGTGCTGAGCGCGTACATGACCAGCGGGCCGTCGCGGTGCGAGGTGACCATCCCGGCGCGGCGCAGCACGGCGAGCTGCTGGGAGAGGTTGGACGCCTCGACGTCGATGGTCGCGAGCAGGTCCCGGACCGGCTTCGGGCCGTCCTGGAGCAGTTCGAGCACCCGGATCCGCACCGGGTGCCCGAGCGTGCGGAACAGCTCGGCCTTGGCCTGGTACAGCGGCACCGACATCAACGTCCTCCCCTTCACCCTGAAGACTTTAGCACTTGAAGAACTCTTCAAGTCATCCAGCGCGGGGTGGACCGGTCGAGGACAGGTGGGCGGAGAGGGACATGACTGAAAAGCACAAACATGACGCCCAGGCATGTCGCTCTCCGCGGTACCCGCGGCGAGCGTCGCTACCAGGAGTGACCACCTGGGCCGCGAGACACGGAGGGCCGGCGCGGGAGACGCCGGCGCGAGAGGGGCCGGTGGACCGGGGCGGCGGCGAACGCGCGGGGCGGCCGGCCAACGGCAGGGAGGTCCGCCGGCCGGCCGCGAACCGGTCACTCGGCGCGCAGGTTGTCCAGGTCGTGGCTGCCGGGGCTGACGCAGATCAGCACCCCGCGCACGGCGCGGCCGTCGCTGGCGCGGCGGCCACCGTCGCCAGCAGCCCGGCCAGGGCCAGCAGTACGCCTCCCAGTCGCCGCCTCATGCGATCCCCCCGGTGATGTCGTTGACGCAGCGCAGAACCGGGCGGGCGGTCAGCGCCGCCGGGTCCAGCGGCGCGTCGGCCCGTACCGTGAACGTCACCGACTCCCCCGGCAGCAACGTCACCAGCGCCTCGTCCACCTCGGCGGAAGGGTCGAGCCGGTCCGGGAAGAGGGTCAGGTCGCGCAGCACCGTCCGGGCGGTCACCCGGACCCGCTGCCCGCCGTGGACCGGCTCCACCGTCGCGTCGTACCGGGCCGCCGGCCAGTCGGCGTCGCGGTCCTCGGCGAAGAACCAGAGCGCCCGCTCGGCGGTGTCGCCGGACTCGGCCACCAGCAGCTCCCGCCGGGCCTCCTCCGGCCGGGCCAGGTCCGCCGGCAGCGCCAGCGTCACCGACGCGTACGCCGGGACGTCGACCTGGTACTCCGTCTTGGCGCGCGGCTCGCCGGCCAGGGTCAGCCGGGTCACCGTCACCGGCGCCTGCCACGGCTGCCCGGTCTCGTTCACCGCCACCAGGGCCAGCCCACCGTCGCGGGGCTGGACGGTGAGCAGCCGGTCGGCGTACGCCCGGCGCAGCGCGTACCAGAGCGGCTTGCGGCGGCCGTCGCCGTCGATCGCCGACCACGAGGTGACCGGCCAGCAGTCGTTGAGCTGCCAGACGATGGTGCCGGCGCAGACGTCCCGGTGGGAGCGGAAGTGCTCCACCCCGAGCTGGATCGCCCGGGCCTGGTTGAGCTGGGTGAGGAAGTGCCAGTCGTCGAAGTCCGCCGGCGCCGGCAGGTGGGCGTCCAGCCCGCGCTGGAGCTTCGCGTCCCCGTCGGCCGCCTTCTGGTGGTGGGCCATCCCGGGCGAGTCGTGGGCGAGGGGCTCGTCGGAGAGCGACCGGCGCAGCGTCGCGTACGCCGGGGGCGCCTGGTAGCCGAACTCGGCGACGAAGCGCGGCACGTACTCCCGGTACTTCGTGTAGTCGTCGGTGTTCCAGACGTCCCAGATGTGGGTGGTGCCGTGCGCCGGGTCGTTCGGGTGCAGCTCATCGCTGCCCGACCAGGGGCTGCCCGGCCAGTACGGCCGGGTCGGGTCCAGCTCGGCGACGGTCCGGGGCAGCAGGTCCAGGTAGTAGCCCCGCCCCCAGGTCCGCCCGGCCAGCGGCTCCTGCCAGTCCCAGTCGTGCCAGCCCCAGATGTTCTCGTTGTTGCCGGTCCAGAGCACCAGCGACGGGTGCGGGGCCAGCCGGGTCACCTGCTCGGCTGCCTCGGCGGCCACCTCGGTGCCGAACGGCTCCTCCTCCGGGTACGCCGCGCAGGCGAAGAGGAAGTCCTGCTGCACCAGCAGGCCCCGCTCGTCGGCCAGCTCGTAGAAGTCCGTCGACTCGTACCGGCCGCCGCCCCAGACCCGGAGCAGGTTGATGTTGGCGTCGACGGCCTGGCCGAACCGGTGCGCCAGCCGGTCCCGGGTGATCCGGGTGGGGAACGGGTCGTCGGGGATCCAGTTGACCCCCCGGACGATCACCGGCCGGTCGTTGACGTGCAGGGTGAACGGGGTGCCGTGCGCGTCGGGGGTGGTGTCCAGGCGTACCGAGCGGAAGCCGATCCGGCGGGACCAGTCGTCCAGGGTGCGGCCGTCGGGGGCGCAGAGGGTGACGTCGAGCTGGTGGAGGGCCTGGTCGCCGTATCCGTGCGGCCACCACAGCTCGGGGTCGCGGACGACGAGGGTCAGCACGGCCGTGCGCTCCCCCGCGCCGACGGTGACCTCGCCGGTGGCGCCGGCCACGGCGGCCCGCACGGTCAGCGGCACGTCGGCCGCCCGCTCGACCTCGACGTGCAGCTCCACCCGCCCCTCGTCGCCGGTCACCGTCACCAGTGGACGGACACCGGCGAGCCGGGCGGTGGACCAGGAGTCCAGCCCGATCTCCTGCCAGATCCCGGCGGTGACCAGGGTCGGCCCCCAGTCCCAGCCGAAGTTGCAGGCCATCTTCCGGATGAACTGGAACGGCTCCGGGTAGGCGTTGGGCCGGTCCCCGAGCCGGTCCCGGTGCGCCTCGGCGTAGCGGTACGCCGAGTCGAACCGGACCGACAGGGTGTTCGGGCCGGGGCGCAGCAGCGGCCGGACGTCGAACCGGTGACTCCGGTGCATGTTCTCGGTCCGGCCCACCTCGGTGCCGTTGAGGGTCACGGTGGCGACCGTGTCCAGGCCGGCGCAGACCAGATCGACCCGCTCGTCGTCGCCGGGCTGCCAGGCGAAGGTGGTCTCGTAGTGCCAGTCGGTGCGTCCCACCCAGGCCAGCGCCGTCTCGTTGGCATCCAGGAACGGGTCGGGGATCAGGCCGGCGGCGAGCAGATCGGTGTGCACGCAGCCGGGCACGGTGGCCGGCACCGCCCTGTCGACGATCTCCGCCGGCACCTGCGGGCCGGGGACGGCCCGCAGCACCCAACCCTCGTGCAGCGCTCGCTGACTCAAGATTTCACCGCGCCTTCCATGATTCCGCGGACGATCTGCCGACCGCCGATGAACAACATGACCAGCAGGGGGACGGTGGCGATGAACGCGCCCGCCAGCACCCGCCGGTAGATGACGTAGTTGCCGCTGGCCAGGTCGGAGATGGCCACCATCGAGGTCGGGTAGTCGGTGCCGCTCAGCGTGATCAGCGGCCACTGGAAGTCGTTCCAGGTGGCGACGAAGGTGAGCAGCCCCAGCACCGCCAGGGCCGGGCGGATCGCGGGCAGCACGATGCTGCCGTACACCCGCATGGTGGTGGCGCCGTCGACCCGGGCCGACTCGACCAGCTCGTCCGGGACGGTGTTCACGATGAACTGCCGCATGTAGAACACCCCGAACGCGGTGACCAGGCCGGGGGCGATGACCGCCAGCAGGGTGCCGTTCCAGCCGAGCTTGCCCATCACGATGTAGAGCGCCACGATGCCGAGCTGGTTGGGCACGGTCAGCGTGAGCACCACGAAGAGCATCAGGGCGTTGTTGCCCTTGAAGCGCAGCTTGGCGAAGGCGAACCCGGCCAGCGAACAGAAGAAGAGCACCGACGCGGTCACCACCACCGAGACGATGACGCTGTTGATCAGGGAGGCGGCGAAGTAGACGTCCTGGAGGGAGAAGACCTCCCGGACGTTGGTCATGAACTGGTTGCCGGGGACCACCGCCGGCGGGATCTTCGCCAGCGCGGCGTCGTCGCTGGTCGCGATGACGAACATCCAGTACAGCGGGAACGCGGCGAACAGGAACGTCACGGCCAGCAGCAGGTAGGTCCAGACGCCGGCCGGGGTGTCCTGCGGCGCCCGGCCCATCAGCGCGGGCCGGTTGCGGCGCACCTCTGCGGCGGGACGCGGCGGGGCGACGGCGGTCATTTGCGACCTCCCGACAGGCGGTTGGTGAGCAGGGTGTTGATCCCCGCCACGATCAGGATGATCAGGAACAGGGCCCAGGACATCGCGGCGGCGTAGCCGAGGTTGAGGTCCTTCCAGCCGACCTTGTAGATCAGCTGGGCGATGGTCTGCCACTCGCCGTTCGGCCCGCCGGTGGCGGCCTGCGAGTTCAGGTCGAAGAGCATCGGTTCGGTGAAGAGCTGGAGCCCGCCGATGGTGGAGAGCACCACGGTGAAGACGATGACCGGCTGGATCATCGGCACGGTGATCCGCCAGAGCTGCCGCCACGGGCCGGCGCCGTCGATCGCCGCCGCCTCGTAGACGTCGCGTGGGATGGACTGCATCGCGGCCAGGTAGAGCAGGGCGTTGTAGCCGATCCACTTCCAGTTGACCATTGTGGCGATGGCGATCCAGGCGTGCGTCTTGTCGGCGCGCCAGTCGATCGGGGTGTCCCCGCCGATGCCGAGCAGGCCGAGCACCCAGTTGGCCATGCCGAAGTCCCGGGAGAAGAAGACGCTGAACACCATCGTCGAGGCGACGATCGGGGTCACGTACGGCAGCAGGATGCCGACCCGCCACCAGGTCTGCGCGCGCAGCTTCCGGTTGAGCAGTGACGCCACGATCAGGGCGAGCAGCAGCTGGGGCACGGACGACAGCAGGAAGATCCCGAAGGTGTTGTAGAGCGCGTTCCAGAAGTCGTCGTCGCCGAACAGCCGGGTGAAGTTCTCGAAGCCGGCCCAGGCCGGCAGCGTGGGGTCGTCGAGCCGGTAGTTGCGCAGCGAGACCACGCCGTTGAAGACCAGCGGGAAGAGCCCAAAGATGATGAAGAGCAGGAAGAACGGGGCGATCATCAGATACGGCATGTACCGCATGTCGAAGCGGTACAGCCGGTTGCGCCAGGTGATCCGCCGCTCGTCGGCCCCGGGGCCGCGGCGCTCGGGGGCGACTCGGTGGTGCGACGGCGCGGCACGCGTGGTGGACATGGAACACACTCCAGGGCCGAAGAGGTGACGGGGGTACGCGCTCGTCGACCACCGGGGGGTGCGGAGCGCGGGTTCCGGGCGGCGCCGACCGCCGGGCCGGCGGCGCTGCTGGTTCGACGGGTGACCGGTGGCGGAGCGGGGACTCCGCCCCGCCACCGGTCAGCGGTCGGTCAGGAATTGCCGGCCTTCTCGGCCTCCTTGACCGCCTCGGCCCAGGCGGCGTCCGGCTTGAGGGTCTTGTTCTGCACCCGGGTGATCACGTTCTCCACCGCGACCCGGGTCGGGCCGTTCTTCTTTCCCAGGTACTGCGGGGTGAGGCCCTGCGCCATCTTCGGGAAGATCTGCCCGACCGGCGCGTTGTTGAAGAACGGGTTCTTGAACTCGGAGATCGCCGGGTCGGCGTAGAGCGCCGGCTGCGAGGGCAGGTTGCCGACCTTCTTGAAGATCTCGATCTGCTGCTCCGGCTGGACCAGCCACTCCAGCAGCTCGTACGCCTCGTCGACGTGCTTGCCCTGCTTCGGGATGGTCAGGAACGAGCCACCCCAGTTGCCGCCACCGCCGGGCACCGCGGCGATGTCCCACTTGCCCTGGGTGCCGGGGGCGGTGTCCTTGATGTGGCCGAGCATCCACGCCGGGCAGGCGAGGACGGCGAAGGAGCCGCTGGTGAAGCCCTTGTCCCAGTCGGCCTGGAAGCTGGCCAGGTTGGCCGAGAGTCCGGCCTGGATGGCCTTGACGGTGTAGTCGAAGGCGACCTTCGGCCCCTGCTCCATCTGGAGCTGGTCCTGCTCGTTGTAGAAGCCGACGGGCTGCTGGCCCAGGATCGGGTTGAACAGGTTGGTGCCGGAGTCGATGAACTTCTTCCTGGTCTTGCCGGTGTACTGCTGGCCGACCTCGATGAACTTGTCCCAGGTGGGCCAGAGGGCGGAGACCTGGTCCCGCTCGGTGGGCAGGCCGGCGGCCTTGAACAGGTCGGTCCGGTAGCACATGGCCAGGCCGCCGACGTCGGTGCCGAGGCCGATCTGGGTCTTGCCGTCGGCCGACAGCGACTGCTTCCACTTCCAGGGCAGGTACTTGCTCTCGTACGAGCCGGCGCCCTTGTCGAGCAGGTTGACGAACTTGTCGGACTGGCTGCGGAACTGGACCATGAAGCCCTCGTCGATGGCCGCGATGTCCGCGGCGCCCGAGCCGGCGACGAGCTTCTTCTGCAGGTCCTCGTGCTGGGCGTTGTACTCGCCCGAGTTGAGCTGGATCTTGACGTTGGGGTGGGCGGCCTCGTACTTGGCCTTGAGGTCCTGGAGCCCGAAGTCGCCCCAGAAGTTGATCTTGAGCGTCACCGTGCCGCCTCCGGAGTCGGAGTCGGTGGTGCTCTTGCCGCTGCACGCAGCGACCATGACCAGGCTGGCGGCACCGGCCACCGCCACGCGGGCCCAGTGGGTCCAGGACCGTTTCATGTCATCCTCCGCGCCGAATGGGAACGCTCCCGATATCGAGAGACGTTGACTGAACCGGATAAGTGAGGCCACCGTACGGTTCACCATCGACAGTGTCAACGGGCGGTTAACGCTGAGTCCGTCCCGTAACCTCCGGGCACCTTTGGGAGCGCGACCATGCGTGGTGAAGCGCTCTCCCGCGCACATCGGCACGTCCCAGGCTGACGCAGAGGGGATGGGTAGGCCGTACGCTTAACCGCGCAAGCAATCGTTCAGCACGGTGCTGAACGACGGCTCGGGCGGGTGAACCACCGACCCGGGCCGGGGTAGCGTGAGGGCCGCCGGTGATCCCGGCGCCGTGGGACCGGCCCGGGGGCCGCGAGAGAAGTGAGGAGCACGCCGGTGAAGCGGCCGACCATCGCCGACGTAGCCCGACGAGCCGGGGTGTCCAAGGGCGCGGTGTCGTACGCGCTCAACGGGCAGCCGGGCGTGTCCGAGGCGACCCGTCAGCGCATCCTGGCGATCGCCACGGAGATCGGCTTCAGCCCGAGCAGCGCCGCCCGCGCGCTCTCCGGCGCCACCGCCAACGCGGTCGGCCTGGCCCTGTGCCGCCCGGCCCGGATACTGGGCATCGAGCCCTTCTTCATGGAGCTGATCAGCGGCGTGGAGGCCGAACTCTCCGCCCGGTCGTATGCCCTGACCCTCCAGGTGGTCGCCGATCAGCAGGCGGAGATCGCGGTCTACCGCCGCTGGTGGGCCGAGCGGCGGGTGGACGGGGTCTTCGTCTGCGACCTGCGCACCGACGACGCCCGGGTGCCCGCGCTGGAGGAGCTGCAACTGCCGGCGGTGGTGATCGGCGGCCCCGGGCACACCGGCAGCCTGGCCAGCGTCTGGTCCGACGACGCGGCGGCGCTGGTGGAGACCGTGGAGTACCTGGTGGCGCTCGGCCACCGTCGGATCGCCCGGGTCGGCGGCCTGCCCACGCTGCTGCACACCGAGATCCGCAGCGACGCGTTCGCCGAGGTGTGCAAGCGGCTGGGGCTGACCGACTCGTCCACCGTCTGGTCGGACTACACCGGCGAGGAGGGCGCCCGGGCCACCCGCCGGCTGCTCAGCTCCGCCAACCGCCCCACCGCGGTCATCTACGACAACGACGTGATGGCGATAGCCGGCCTCTCGGTGGCCCAGGAGATGGGGCTCGCCGTCCCCGGCGACCTGTCGATCGTGGCCTGGGACGACTCGCCGCTCTGCCAGCTGGTGCACCCGCCGCTGACCGCGCTCGGCCGGGACATCCCGGCGTACGGCGCGCACGCCACGCGGCAGCTGCTCCGGGTCATCGCCGGCGAGCCGGTGACCGGGCTGCAGGACGAGACCGCCCACCTCACGCCGCGCGGCAGCACCGCCCCGCCCCGGACCAGGTGAACCGGTTAAGCAATCACTGAACGACGCGGTCAGCGCGACGCCGAGGGGAACTCCGCGAAGTACGCCTCCACCCGCTCGGCGGTGGCCGGCCGGGCCAGCCCGAACCCCTGGCCGTAGCGGCAACCGGCCCGGCGGGCGCGCTCCACGTCCGCGTCGGACTCCAACTCCTCGACCACCACGTCGAGGCCGAGCCGTTCGCCCAGGGTGACCACCACGTCGAGCAGCGGACGCTCCGCGCCGTCCATCGGCTGCGGCCGCACCTTGAGCAGGTCGATCGGCAGCCGGCGGAGCTGGGCCAGCGACGCGTGCTCGGCCTGGAAGTCGTCCAGCGCGGTACGGACGCCCAGCGAGCGCAGACCCGCCAGCCGGGCCACCACGGTGGACAACTCGCTGCCCAGCCGCGGCTCGGCGACCTCCACCACCAGCCGGTCCGGCGACACGCCGTGCCCGGCCAGCGTCGCGCTCACCCGGGGCAGCAGATCCACGGCCAGCAGCTCGCGCGGCGTCAGGTTGACCGCCATCCAGAGCCGCCGCCCCGCCGTCGACCAGTCGCTGAGCTGACGGCAGGCCCGGTCGAGGACCCAGTCGCCCAGCTCCCCGATCAGGTCGAGCTCCTCCGCCACCGGCAGCAACTCACCCGGCAGGACGGTGCCGAGCACCGGGCTGCGCCAGCGCAGCAACGCCTCGACGCCGACCGGCGACCGGTCGGCCAGCCCCAGCACCGGCTGGTAGACCAGGTCCAGCTCGCCCCGGGCCGCCGCGCCGGGCAGCTCCCGTTCCAGGTCCAGCCGGCGGACCAGCTGCTCCTCCAGGTAGGCGTCGTACCACTCGACCCGGTTGCGGCCGAGCTGGACGGCGCGCCGGCGGGCCAGGTCGGCCTGGCGCAGCACGTCCTGCGGCCCGTCCCCGCTCAGCTCGGCCAGGCCGACACTGACCCGTAGCCGCACCATTGCATCGGCGGTCGGCAGGGGCTGGGTCAGGGCGGTCACCAGCCGGGCGCCCAGCGCGTACGCCGGGATCGGCGCGGCGTCGGTGACCACGACGAACTCCTCCCCGGACAACCGGGCCACCAGGTCGCGCGGACCGACCACGTCGCGCAGCCGGCGGGCGGTGGTGACCAGCAGGGCGTCCCGGGTGGCCCGGGCGGCGGCGTCGACCGCGCCGAGGCCGTCCAGGTCGACCAGGAGCACCGTGCCCGGGTCGCGCCGGAGGCCGAGCGCCCGCAGCAGCTCCCCCCGGTCGGCCAGGCCGGTCAGCCGGTCGATGGCGGCCACCCGGTCCGGCTCCCGTCCCACCCGGCGCTTCCCGACGTCCCGTACGTGCAGCACCACCGCCCCGACCTCGGGCACCCCGCGCTGGTCACTCACCGTGGACTCGGTCTCCCGCCAACCACCGTCCCCGCCGGCCATCCGGGCCGCCAGCAGGGGCGATTCGCCGTCGGATCCGGTCGCCGCGAGCAGCGCCAGCGCCGCGGGCGCGTCGTCCGGGTGCAGCAGGGCGGCCAGCGGCCGGCCGCGCACCGCGTCGTCGCGGAGCCCGAACCACCGGGCGCCGGCCGTCGAGAGCCAGGCCACCCGCAGCTCGTCGTCGAGCAGCAGGACCAGATCCCGGCCGCCGGAGACCAGGGCCCGGAAGTGCGCCTCCCGGGCGGCCAGCCGGCGCGCCCCGCGCCGGTCGTCGGCGGCGGCGGCCAGCTCCCGCACCACCAGCGGCGGGATGACCGCCAGCCCGAGCAGCACCTCGCCCGGCCGGAACGGTCCGAGCAGCCCCAGATGCAGCAGCGCGGCGAGCATCGCCACCGCGGCCGGGGCGGTGACCCGCGGCCAGGGCGGGGGCGGGCCGTCGCCGCGCGGCGGGTCGCCGGCCGACACCCGGCCCATCCCGGCGGCGGTGAGCAGGGTGCCGGCGATCAGCGGCGGCACCGCCGTCAGCACCGCCGGCTCCGGTGCCCGGCACGCCAGCAGCACCATTAGGTCGGCCAGCCCGGTCAGGGCGGCCGCCGCGCCGGCCCGGCAGAGCGCCGCCCCGGGCCGGCGGCGCCGGTCGGCGATGGCGCTCACCAGCAGCCCGGCCGCCCCGCCCGCGCCCAGCACGGTGACCACCCGGACCACCGCCGGCACCGGGCCCGGCGGGACGAGCACCCAGCCGGCGAAGAGCAGGGCGGTCCCGAGGCTGAGCACGTCGAGGGCCCGGCGCAACCGGACCCGGGGGGCCAGCCGGGAGTGGCCGGGGAGCAGCAGCAGGCCGCCGCCGTACCCGAGGGCCGCGGCGGCCAGCCCCGCGGACGCCACCTCGGTCCGCTCGGCCGGCACCGCCAGCGGCAGCACCGCCACGGTCAGGCCGAGCACCGCCACGGCGGTGTCGAGCAGCGCGGCGGCGCGACGTCGGCGCGGGGCGGCGCGGCCCCTGCCCCGGACGGTCGCCAACCGGGAGAGCCGGACCCCGGCCAGGGCGCAGCCGGACGCGCCGGCCAGCGTGGTCGCGGCGAGCGGGGGCAGCGCACCGGTGAGACCGACACCGATCAGCAAGGCGACCAGCACGGAGACGGCGGCCACCGCGGCGGGTGGACGGCGGACGAGGTACGCGAGGGGCACGGCGGTCGCCTTCGTGAGGGGGACACGGGGCGGTGCGACGGTGCAGGCGGCGCGGCGGATCGGACGGATATCCGACACACCAACACCCGCAACGAATGGCCGGGGCGTCGGTAACGGCCTGCCGGAGTGACCCACGTCACCGCCGGCATGGTGGTGGTCACGGCCGTCCCGCCCCGACCGACCGGAAGCCGTCCGAGGTGGGATCATTCGAGGGTGAGCAGCGCCGACACCATCCGCTTCCGGTTCAACCAGGCCATCCTGGTCGCGGCGCTCGTCGCCCTCATCGGCACGCTGCCGCTGGCCACCGCCGAGTGGTACCTGCTGCCGGTGCTGCTGATCCCGCTGGCCGTCGCGGCCTGGGCCTGGCGCGCCGGCACCGACGCCGACGCCCGCGAGCTGCGGCTGCGGGCCCTGTTCGGCGGCCGGCGGATCCCCTGGGACCGGGTCGCCGAGCTGACCACCGACCCGCGTGGCCGGGCCGTCGCCCGGCTCGACGACGGGCAGGAGGTCCTGCTGCCCGCGGTCCGCGGCACCGACCTCCCCCAGCTGGTCTCCGCCACCGGCCAGACCCTGCCGGACGTCCACTGAGCCCGGCGGGGCACCGACTCAGTAGCCGCCCTCCACCGTGTTGATCAGTGACTCGCCCGCCGCGTACCGGCGCAGTTGCTCGCCCACCAGCCGGTACGCCCGCGGCAGCAGGCCGCGCACCGAGCCGGCGACGTGCGGAGTGAGCAGCACGTTCGGCAGCTCCCACAGCGGATGGTCCGTGGGCAGCGGCTCCGGGTCGGTCACGTCCAGCGCGGCCCGCAGCCGCCCGGAGGTGAGCTCCGCGACCAGCGCCTCCGTCCGCGCCACCGGACCCCGGGCGGCGTTGACCAGCAGCGCGCCGTCCGGCATGGCGGCGAGGAACGCCTCGTCGACCATCCCGCGGGTCTGCGGGGTCAGCGGCACCAGCAGCACCACCACGTCCGCGTCCGGCAGCAGCCGGGGCAGCTCGTCCACCCCGTGCACCCCCTCGGCCGGGCGGGCCGAGCGGGCCACCAGGGTGAAGCCGACGTCGAACGGGGCGAGCCGGGCGCGGACCGCCGACCCGATCGAGCCGGCACCCACGATCAGCACCCGCTTGCCGGTCAGCTCGTCGGTCGGCGTGACCGCGTCGTACGCCCACTCGCGGCGGGCCTGGGCGCGGGCCATCGCCGGGAAGTTCCGCAGCTGGGACAGGATCGCGGCGACCACCCACTCGGCGGTGCCGGCGTCGTGCACACCCCGGGCGTCGCAGAGCGCCACCCCCTCGGGGACCCGGCCCACCCAGGCGTCCGCCCCGGCCGAGAGGAGCTGCACCACCGCCAGGTCGGGCAGCCGGTCCAACATCGCGGTGGCGTCCCCACCGGCGAGGAACGGCGGCACCCAGAACCGGACGTCCGCCGGGTCCGACGGCGGGCGCCCCGGGTCGGTCCACGGCTGCACCGTGACGCCGGCCGGCACCTCGCCGAGCAGCCCGACACCGGCCTCGTGCGGAATCCATGCCTTCACGAGGGCCGACGATAGCGACCGGCGCCCGGCCGGGGTGGGCGGGTCGGCGAACGGCGGCGGCGTCCGACACGTCCGTGGTTGTCGGTGGCCCCGGATGGGTATAACCAAGGGTCGAGGCGCCATTGGGCGTGCCGTTACTCCGGAGACAGGTGGCAGATGACCGCGCCCTCCCCGGGCCGCCCCGCGCGATCGCCCGGCGTCGAACTGTCGACGCTGGCCGACCCCGCCCGACTGCGCGCGCTCGCCGACACCGGCCTGGGCGCCGCCCCCGACGAGGCGTTCGACCGGTTCGCGCGGCTGGTCAGCGACCTGCTCGAGGTGCCCGTCGCGCTGGTCTCGCTGGTCAGCGAGGACCGGCAGTTCTTCCCCGGCATGGTCGGCCTGCCCGAGCCGTGGGCGGCCCGCCGGGAGACTCCGCTGAGCCACTCCTTCTGCCAGCACGTGGTCCACATCGAGATCCCGATGGTGCTGCCGGACGCCCGGCTCTACCCCCGGGTCCGGGAGAACCTGGCGATTTCCGAGCTGGCGGTCATCGCGTACGCCGGGATGCCGCTGACCGACCTGGACGGCCGGGTGCTCGGCTCGCTCTGCGCGATCGACAGCAAGCCCCGGGCCTGGACGGCCGAGCAGCTGCGTACGCTCTCCGACCTGGCGGCGGCCTGCTCCTCCGAGCTGCGGCTGCGGATCGCGCTGGACAGCGCGGAGCAGGCCCGGCGGCAGGCCGAGGAGGCGCACGAGCGGCTCAAGCTGCTGGCCGGGCTCAGCGAGAGGCTCACCGGCACGCTCGACGTGGGGGCCGCCGCGGCCCGGCTGACCGCGGCGGTGGTGCCGCTGCTGGCCGACTGGGCTTTGGTCAGCCTGGTGGACCGGGAAGGCGCGCCGCGCAGCGTCACCGGGGTGCACCGGGATCCGGCGCGCGCCGCCGACGTGGCCCGCTTCGCCGCGCTGATGCCGACCCGGCTCGGCCCCGAGTCGGTCACCCACACCGTGCTGCGCACCGGGCAGCCGGTGCTGGGCAGCGCCGGCACCCTGGACGACGTCCGGCGGGCCAGCCCCGACCCGGAGATGGTCGCCCTCGCCGACCGGCTCGGCTTCGGCTCCCACCTGACCGTGCCGGTCCCGGCCCCCGGGCGGGCCGCGGTGATGGGCACCATGACGCTGGTCAACGCCCCGGGCCGGCGACCCTTCGACGACGGCGACCTGCACACCGCCCTGGACATCGGCCGCCGTGCCGGGCAGGCGGTCGGCAACGGCTGGATGTACGGCGAGCAGCGGCACGTCGCCGAGGTGCTCCAGCACAGCATGCTGCCGCAGCTGCCGGAGATTCCCCTCGTCGAGCTGGCCGCCCGCTACCAGCCGGCCGCCGACCGGGTCGAGGTGGGCGGCGACTGGTACGACGCCTTCGTCCAACCCGACGGGGACCTGATCATTGCCATCGGGGACGTCGCCGGGCACGACATCGAGGCCGCCGCCACCATGGGGCAGCTGCGCAACCTCGTGCGGGGCAACGCGTACGGCCGAACCGATCCGGTGGACGAGCTGATGGCCCGGCTGGACGGGGCGATCTCCGGGCTGCGGATCCGCACCGCCGCCACCGCGATCCTGGCCCGACTGCGCCCCGGGCCCGCCGACACCCTCACGATCAGCTGGTGCAACGCCGGGCACCCGCCGCCGCTGCTGGTCGACACCGACGGCGCGGTGCGGATGCTCGACGGCCGGCGGGAGCCGCTGCTCGGCTTCGCCCGCCCGGTCCGGCGGACCAGCCAGGAGGCGACGCTGGCTCCCGGCGACACCCTGCTGCTCTACACCGACGGGCTGATCGAGCGCCGGGACCGGCCGGTGGACGAGGGGACCGCCGAGCTGGTCAAGCGGGTCACCGGCACCGCCGAGCTCTCCCCCGCCGGCCTCTGCGACCTGCTACTGACCGCCGCGGACAGCCGCGAGGACGACATCGCCCTGCTCGCGGTGCGGGCCCGCTGACCGGTCGCCGCGTCCCCGGCTGTCGCCGCAGGGCCGGTGGGTCCGATTCCGCGGGCTAGGGTGGGGCGGGTGAGCGTCCTGCCCCCGCACCCCCGCACCGGCCGCGCCCGCGCGGCGCTGGCGGCGTCCTGCGCGGCTCTGCTGCTGACCGCCACCGGGTGCAGTTTCGGGCCGCCCGACCCGGACCCGGCGGGCGAGCCGCCCAACCTGCCCACCCCGTCCGCGTCGGCCACCTCCGGCGCCGGCCAGGAGGTGGTCGCCACCGTGCTGGCCAAGGGCCTGCGGGTGCCATGGGGGATCGCCTTCCTGCCCGACGGCGCGGCCCTGGTCACCGAGCGGGACAGCGGGCGGATCCTCAAGGTGGGGCCGGAGTCCGGCCCCGAGGGGCTCACCGTCAGCCCGGTGCAGACCGTCCCGGACGTGGCCGCCGCCGGTGAGGCGGGGCTGCTCGGCATCGCCGTCTCCCCCGGGTACGCCAAGGACCGGACGATCTTCGTCTACTACACCACCGCGCAGGACAACCGGGTGGCGAAGCTGACCCTGGGCGGGACGCCGACGCCGATCCTCACCGGCATCCCCAGGGCGGGCAACCACGACGGCGGCGGCCTGGGTTTCGGCCCGGACGGGCAGCTCTACGTCAGCACCGGCGACGCCGGCGACCGGGACGCCGCCCAGGACCCGAAGAACCTCGGCGGGAAGATCCTGCGGATCACCCCGGCCGGGAAGCCCGCGCCCGGGAACCCGTTCCCCAACTCCCCGGTCTGGTCGCTCGGGCACCGCAACGTCCAGGGCTTCGCCTGGGACGCCGGCAAGCGGATGTACGCCGTCGAGTTCGGCCAGAACACCTGGGACGAGATCAACCGGATCGACCGGGGCGCCAACTACGGCTGGCCGATCGTCGAGGGGCAGGCCGGTGACAAGCGGTACGTCGACCCGATCGTGCAGTGGCGCACCGCCGACGCCTCCTGTTCCGGCCTGGCCGCGGCGGCGCGGCTGCTGGTCACCGCGTGCCTGCGCGGCGAACGGCTCTGGCTGGTCGAGCTGACCGACATCGGCACCGTCCTCGGCCAGCCGCGCGAGCTGCTGACCCGCAGGTACGGTCGGCTGCGCGCGGTCGCCGCCGCGCCCGACGGCTCGATCTGGGTCTCCACCTCCAACCACGACGGGCGCGGCCAGCCGGTGCCTGAGGACGACCGGCTGCTCCGGCTGGTCTTCGCCGGTGGTGGCGCCGGCCGCAGCTGACCGGTCGCCGGCCCCGGCCGACCGGCCCGCGCGGGCGGTGACCGACCGGTCGTTGCGGCACGGACGGGCATCCGTCCCCCGGGTTTGCCAAGATCCTCCGATGGGCAGGTCAGAATCTCAGCATGGACGGTCAGGAGAACGAGCAGCGCGGGACCGGGGACGCGAACGCCCGGGACCGGCGTGAGCGGCGCTGGCGACCCTGGCGACGGACGGCCGGACCGGCCGACGGATCCGGACGGGCCCGGCGGGCCGGGGTGGTCGCGGCGGTGCTGGCCGTCGGGCTGGCCGGGGCGGTGATCGGGGTGCTGGCCGGCGGCCGGGTGAACACCGACATCGGCCCGTTCCGCGCCTACCTGACCCTGGCCCCGGCCATCGAGGGCGGCACCACGGTCGACATCCCGCCGCTGGGCGCGCTCCAGCTCGACAGCCACGACGGGCCGACCCATCTGACCGTCCGGCTCGGCGCGCTCGACCAGCGCCGTACCGAGGCCCTGATCGACGACCCGGCGAGCATCAGCCGGGCCAGCCAGTCCGCCGTCGAGGACGTCCGGAACGGGGCGATGCGGCTCGGCCTGCGTACCGTCGGCTCGGCCGTGCTGGTCACCCTGGTGCTGGCCGCCCTGGTCTTCCGGAACACCCGCCGCACCGCCTGGGCCGGCGGGGTGGCGCTGGCGGTCACCGCGGGCAGCCTCGGGCTCGCCGCCGGCACCGTCCGCCCCCAGGCGATCGAGGAGCCGCGGTACGAGGGGCTGCTGGTGAACGCCCCGGCGATCGTCGGTGACGCGCGGCGGATCGCCAACGACTACTCCCGCTACTCCGAGCAGCTGCAACGCCTCGTCGGCAACGTCAGCCAGCTCTACACCACGGTGTCGGCGCTGCCCGTCTACGAGCCGGCGCCCGGCACCACCCGGGTGCTGCACGTCTCGGACATGCACCTGAACCCGACCGGCTGGCAGCTGATCCGCACCGTGGTCGACCAGTTCGGCATCAACGCGGTGATCGACACCGGTGACATCACCGACTGGGGCAGCGAGCCGGAGGCGTCCTTCGTCGGCTCGATCGGCCTGCTCAAGAAGCCGTACGTCTACATCCGGGGCAACCACGACTCGGCGCGGACGGCCGCGGCGGTCGCCCGCCAGCCCAACGCGGTCGTGCTGAGCAACTCGACCGTCTCCGTGGCGGGGCTGACCATCGCCGGGATCGGCGACCCCCGGTTCACCCCGGACAAGGAGACCTCGCCGGCCGGCAGCGGCCTCACCAAGCAGGTCGCCGACCAGGTCATCGGCGCCGGCGACCAGCTCGCCACGACCGTACGCAACTCGCCGCAGCCGGTGAACATCGCGCTGGTGCACGACCCGGCGTCGGCCGGCCCGCTCTCCGGCACCTGCCCGCTGGTGCTCGCCGGGCACACCCACGCCCGGCAGGTCTCCAAGCTGCCGCAGGTGTCGGGCAAGCAGCCGACCCAACTGATGGTGGAGGGCTCCACCGGCGGCGCCGGGCTGCGCGGCCTGGAGGGCGAGAAGCCGACCCCGCTGTCGATGACGGTGCTCTACTTCGACCAGCAGAAGATGCTCCAGGCGTACGACGACATCACGGTGGGCGGCACCGGGCAGTCGCAGGTCAACCTGGAACGGCACGTGATCAAGGAGCCGGCGAAGGGCGCCCAGGTGCCGGTCACCCCCACCCCGACCCGGGGCGGGCCGGAGTCGGCCAGCCCGACCCCGACCCGCTGAGCCGTCAGCGCAGGGAAAGGGCGGCCAGCGCGGCGTTGACGATGCTGCCGGGCAGCAGGTCGTGCAGCTCGTACAGCTCGCGGACGGTGCCGGACTGGCCGAACTCGTCCACGCCCAGCGGCACCGCCGGCACCCCGAGCGCCGAGCCGAGCCAGGCCATCGCGTGCGAGGCGGCGTCGTGCACGGTCACCACCGGGGCCCGGTCCCCGAAGGCGGCCCGCAGCGCGCCGGGCACGCTCGGCACGGTCGCCGTCCGCACACCCTGGCGCAGGGTCCGCTGCCAGGCCCGGTAGAGCCGGTCCAGCGAGGTCACGTCCA
This sequence comes from Micromonospora lacuserhaii, assembly GCF_036902735.1. Lineage (NCBI taxonomy): Bacteria > Bacillati > Actinomycetota > Actinomycetes > Micromonosporales > Micromonosporaceae > Micromonospora > Micromonospora lacuserhaii. The sequence goes on from NZ_JBAKHO010000001.1 coordinate 272,606, forward strand.
CCACGTGCGCGGCGATGCCCTCGTCGGCCAGTTCCGCGGCTGCGGCGAGCACCTCCGGCAGCACCGCGCCGGAGCCGGCCAGGGTGACCACCGGGGCGTCCGCCAGGTGCGGGTACGCCTGGTGCGCGTCCACCAGCCGGTACGCCCCGGCCACCACCTGCCGGCGCAGCACCGCGTCGCCGATCCGGGCCCGGGCCGCCTCGAAGGGCGCCTGGTCGATCGGGCGGGTGCTGAGCCGGAAGTAGTACGCCCCGTCCTCCGCCGGCGCGGCGGTGGCGGCCGGCGCGGCTCCCCCGGCGATCTGGCCGAGCGCGTCACAGAGCAGCCAGTCCAGGCTGCCCGCGTACGCGGGTTCGATGAAGGTGACCCCGGGCAGCTCCAGGCCGACCGACGCGGTGATCGTCGACTGGTGGGCGCCGCCCTCGGGGGCGAGGGTGATGCCGGACGGGGTGCCGGCCACCACGAACCGGGAGCCGGAGTACGTGCCGTAGAGGAACGCGTCCAGGCCGCGCAGCACGAACGGGTCGTAGACCGTGCCCACCGGCAGCAGCGGCTGCCCGGACAGGTCCCACGACAGGCCGAGCTGGCCGAGCAGCAGGAACAGGTTCATCTCCGAGATGCCCAGCTCGATGTGCTGGCCCGACGGGCTCTCCGTCCAGCGCAGCATCCGGTCCTCGGTCCAGGAGCGCTGCTCGGTGGGGGCGAAGACGCCGGTCTTGTTGATGAACCCGGCGAGGTTGGTGGAGGTGGCCACGTCCGGGGCGGTGGTCACCAGGTAGGGCGCCACCTGCGGGTCGCGGGCCAGGTCGACCAGGACCCGGCCGAACACCTCCTGGGTGGAGACCGGCTTGTTGACCCGTACCTTCGTGGTCTCCGGGACGGTGACCCCGAGCGACCGCTCGCGGGGCGCGCGGGACAGCGCCTCCCGGCGCTCGCCGGCCCGGATGCCGGCCTCCGACGCCGGGTCGAGGCGGTCCCACTCGGTGTGGGGGGTGAGGCCGTTCGCGGCCCGCAGCGCGTCGACCTGCTCGGTGCTGAGCAGCGCCGAGTGGTTGCGCGGGTTGCCGGCGATCGGCAACCCCCAACCCTTCACCGTGTACGCGAAGATCACGCTGGGCCGGTCGGTGACCGCGTCGCACTGGGCGTACGCGTCGAGCATCGCCTCGAGGTCGTGGCCGCCCAGATCCGTCACCAGCGGGCCCAGCTCGTCGTCGGAGATGTCCGCGATGAGCTCGGTGATGCCGGCCGGGGCGCCGTCGAGGAACTGCTTGCGCAGCGCCGGCCCGGCCAGCCCGAACAGCGACTGGTACTGCTCGTTGGGCATCCGGTCGATCCAGTCGCGCAGCGCCGCGCCACCCGGCCGGGCGTACGCCTCGGCGAGCTTGCGGCCGTACTTGACCTCCACGACGTGCCAGCCGGCGGCCTCGAACTGGCCCCGCCACTGGTTGATCCGGATGCCGGGGACGACCCGGTCCAGCGACTGGCGGTTGAAGTCCACCAGCCACATCACGTTGCCCAACCCGGTGGTGGCCGGGTCGGCGACCGCCTCCCAGATGTTCCCCTCGTCCAGCTCGGCGTCGCCGATCAGCGCCACGAACCGGGAGTGCGGGCGCTGCCCGAAGTGCGCGTCGACGTAGCGGCGGGTCACCGCGGCGAAGAGCGGCGCCGCCGCGCCGAGGCCCACCGAGCCGGTGGAGAAGTCCACCTCGTCCGGGTCCTTGGTCCGCGACGGGTACGACTGGAGACCGCCGCGCGCCCGCAGCTTCGGCAGGTAGGACCGGTCCAGGTTGCCCAGCAGGTACTGGATGGCGTGGAAGACCGGCGAGGCGTGCGGCTTCACCGCGACCCGGTCCTCGGCGTCGAGGTGGGCGAACCAGAGCGCGGTCATCGCGGTGACCAGGGAGGCGCTGGACGCCTGGTGGCCGCCGACCTTCACCCCGTCGCCGGTGTCCCGGTCGTGGTTGGCGGCGTCCACGATCCGGGTGGCGAGCCAGAGCACCCGCCGCTGGATCTCGTCGAGGACGTCGAGGTCGTGCTCGTTCACGGTGACTCCATCCGGGCGTCGCCGTTGACGCCCACGCGAGGGGGGTGGCGCGGGTCGCGCGCGTACCCGGTGAAGGCGGGCGGGCCGCCGCCGGGTCACGACGGCGGCCCGTTCCGGGTGGGACTCAGCCCTGGGCGCCGAGGCGCTCCAGGATCAGCTCACGGACGGTCTTGGCGTCCGCCTGGCCGCGGGTGGTCTTCATGACCGCGCCGACCAGTGCGCCGGCCGCCGCGACCTTGCCGCTGCGGATCTTGTCGGCGATGCCCGGGTTGGCGGCGATCGCCTCGTCCACGGCGGCGGTCAGCGCGCCGGTGTCGGAGACCACCTCCAGGCCCCGGTTGGCCATGATCTCGGTCGGCGAGCCCTCGCCGGCCACCACGCCCTCGAGGACGGTACGGGCCAGCTTGTCGTTGAGCTTGCCGGCGTCGACCAGGCCCTGCAGCTCGGCGACCTGCGCCGGGGTGGCGCCGATGTCGGCCAGTTCCACGCCCGTCTCGTTGGCCCGGCGGGACAGCTCACCCAGCCACCACTTGCGGGCGGCGGCCGGGGTGGCGCCGGCGGCGACGGTGGCCTCGATCAGCTCCACCGCACCGGCGTTGAGCACCGACTGCATGTCCAGGTCGGACAGGCCCCACTGTTCCTGGAGCCGGCGGCGGTGCAGCCGGGGCAGCTCCGGCAGGGCGGCCTTCAGCTCGGCCACCCAGGCGGTGTCCGGCGCGAGCGGCACCAGGTCCGGCTCCGGGAAGTACCGGTAGTCGGTGGCGGTCTCCTTGGACCGGCCCGGCCGGGTGTCGCCGGTGTCCTCCTGGAAGTGCCGGGTCTCCTGGGTGATCTTCCCGCCGGCGTCGAGCACCGACGCCTGGCGCAGCATCTCCGAACGCACCGCCCGCTCCACCGAGCGCAGCGAGTTGACGTTCTTCGTCTCGGTGCGGGTGCCCCACTCCTCGCCCGGCAGGTTCAGCGAGGTGTTGACGTCACAGCGCAGCGACCCCTCCTCCATCCGGACGTCGGAGACGCCCAGCGAGCGGAGCACGTCGCGCAGCTCGGTCACGTACGCCCGGGCCACCTCCGGCGCCAGCGCGCCGATGCCGGGGACCGGCTTGGTGACGATCTCCACGAGCGGGATGCCGGCCCGGTTGTAGTCGACCAGCGACTCCGTCGCGCCGTGGATCCGGCCGGTGGCGCCACCGACGTGCAGCGTCTTGCCGGTGTCCTCCTCCAGGTGCACCCGCTCGATGCCGATCCGCACCAGCTCCCCGTTGACCTCGACGTCCAGGTAGCCGTCGAAGCAGAGCGGCTCGTCGTACTGGCTGATCTGGAAGTCCTTCGGCATGTCCGGGTAGAAGTAGTTCTTCCGGGCGAACCGGCACCACTCGGCGATGGAGCAGTTCAGCGCCAGGCCGATCCGGATCGTCGCCTCGATGGCCGCCTTGTTGGCCACCGGCAGCGAACCGGGCAGGCCGAGGCAGACCGAGCAGACCCGGGTGTTCGGCTCGCCGCCGAAGTCGGTCGGGCAGCCGCAGAACATCTTGGTGTTCGTGCCCAGCTCGACGTGGGTCTCCAGGCCGATCACCGGTTCGTAGCGCGCGACGACCTCGTCGTACGCGGGCAGTGTCGTGGTCATCTGAGCTCCTGACTCACAGCGCCGGTGGGGTGAACGTGCCGACCACGGACTCCAGCGCGGCGGCGACCCGGTACATCCGGTCGTCGGCCATCGTCGGGGCCATCACCTGCAGGCCGACGGGGAGCCCGTCGGAGAGGCCGCACGGCACCGAGATGCCCGGGCCGCCGTACAGGTTGGTCGGGATGGTGAACAGGTCCGCCAGGTACATCTGGTACGGGTCCGAGGTGCGCGCCCCGATCGGGAACGCCACGAACGGGGTGGTCGGCGAGATCAGCGCGTCGACCTGCTCGAACGCCGCGTTGAAGTCCCGCGTGATCAGGGTGCGGACCTTCTGCGCCTGACCGTAGTAGGCGTCGTAGTAGCCCGAGGAGAGGGCGTACGTGCCGATCATGATGCGCCGCTTGACCTCGGCGCCGAAGCCGGCCTCCCGGGTCAGCGACATGACCTCCTCCAGCGACCGGTTGCCGTCGTCGCCGACCCGCAGGCCGAACCGGACGCCGTCGAACCGGGCCAGGTTGGAGGAGCACTCGCTCGGCGCGATCAGGTAGTACGCCGGCAGCGCGTAGCGGAAGTGCGGGCAGGACACCTCGACGATCTCGGCGCCCAGCTTGGCCAGCGCGTCCACCGACTCGCGGAACGCGGCCATCACGCCCGGCTCGGCGCCCTCGCCGGTGAACTCGGTGACCACACCGAGCTTCACGCCGGTCAGATCGCCGGTGGCGCCGAGCTTCGCGGCGGCCACCACGTCCGGCACCGGGGCCGGGATCGAGGTGGAGTCCCGCGGGTCGTGACCGCCGATGACCTGGTGCAGCAGGGCGGCGTCGAGCACCGTACGGGCGCACGGGCCGGGAGTGTCCAGCGACGAGGAGAACGCCACCAGGCCGTACCGGGAGGTGCCGCCGTAGGTGGGCTTCGCGCCGACGGTGCCGGTGACCGCGCCGGGCTGGCGGATCGAGCCGCCGGTGTCCGAGCCGATCGCCAGCGGCGCCTCGTACGCGGCCAGCGCGGCGGCGCTGCCGCCACCGGAGCCGCCCGGGATCCGGTCCAGGTCCCACGGGTTGTGGGTCGGGCCGTACGCGGAGTACTCCGTGGAGGAACCCATCGCGAACTCGTCCATGTTGGTCTTGCCGAGCATCACCGTGCCCGCGTCGCGCAGCCGCTGCACGATCGTCGAGTCGTACGGCGGGCGCCAGCCCTCCAGGATCTTCGACCCGACGGTGGTCGGCACGCCCTTGGTGGTGAGCACGTCCTTGACCGCGACCGGCACGCCGGCCAGCGGACCCAGCTCCTCGCCGGCGGCCCGGCGCTCGTCCACCGCGCGGGCGGCGGCCAGCGCGCCCTCGGAGTCGACGTGCAGGAACGCGTGCACCCGGTCGTCGACCGCGGCGATCCGGTCCAGGTGGGCCCGGGTGACCTCGACGGCGGAGGTCTCCCCGCCGGCGACGAGACCGGCGATCTCCGTCGCGGTCATTCTGGTCAGGTCGCTCATGAGGCCACATCCTCGTCCAGGATCCGCGGGACGCGGAACCGCTGCTGGTCGGCGTCGGGCGCGCCGGAGAGCGCCTCCTCCGGGGTGAGGCACGGCGTCACCACGTCCTCGCGGAGCACGTTGGTCAGCGGCACCGAGTGGGAGGTCGGCGGGATGTCCGCCGCAGCGACCTCACCGACCTGGGCGACCGACTGGAGGATCACGTCGAGCTGGCCGGCGAAGGTGTCCAGCTCCTCCTCGGTGACGGCGAGCCGCGACAGTCGCGCCAGGTGCGCGACCTCCTCGCGGGAGATGGCGGCCATCAATGCCCCCTTCGTGGCTGTCCTGCTGGGTCTGCGTGCCGGCCGCGCGGCCGGGTGGTGCGATGACGCGCGGTGACCGGAGCGAGTCTATTGTCCTGCGCTCCCCACCACGCCTCCGACTCCCCCTCCGGCCCGACGGCCGGACGCCGATCTCCGGTGATTCGCCGACGCCGTCAGGTCCGTGGCGTCCGCGCCAGCCCCGGTCGAGCCGCGCCGATGCCCGGCTCAGCGGGCGTGCCGGCGGGGGATCTCCGCGCCCGGGCTGGGGGTCGGGCGGAGCGGGCGGTACCGGGCCAGCCAGGCGGCCAGCTCCTCGGCCGGCATCGGGCGGGCGTAGAACCAGCCCTGCGCGGCGTCGCAGCCGGCGGCGTGCAGGAGTCGCCAGGTCCGTTCGTCCTCGACCCCCTCGGCGACCACCCGCAGCCCCAGCGCGCCGGCCAGCTCGATCGTCGACCGGACGATCGCCGCGTCGTCGGCGTCGTCGGCCATCCCGAGGACGAACGACCGGTCCACCTTCACCTCGGCCAGCGGCAGCCGGCGCAGGTGCTGCAACGAGGAGTAGCCGGTGCCGAAGTCGTCCAGGGAGATGGCCACCCCGAGCCGGTGCAGCCGGGTGATCGTGTCCAGCACCCGCCGGGGGTCGGCCATCAGCGCGCCCTCGGTGATCTCCAGTTGCAACCGCTCGGGGCGTACCCCGTAGCGGGTCAGCCGCTCGGCGATCCGGTCGGCGATCTCGCCGGTGTGCAGGTCGCGGACGCTGACGTTGAGCGCCGCCCGCAGGGTGATCCCGGCGGCGGCCCACTTCGCCAGCTGCTCCACCACGTCGTCCACCACCCGGTTGGTCAGCAGCCGCATCACCGCGCTCTGCTCGGCCACCCGGATCAGCTCCTCCGGGTCGACCATGCCGCGGCGCGGGTGCCGCCAGCGCAGCAGTGCCTCGACGCCGACCACCTCCCCGGTGGCGATGGCCACCTGGGGTTGGTAGTACATGGTGATCTCGCCGACGTCGGCGGCCTCGTCGGCGTCGGGTCGGCTCGTCGGGGCGGGGGGCGCCGGAGCCTCGGCCGGCGGGGGGGCCGGCTCGCCCGGGTCGGGGCCCGCCGACCGGCGGCGGACCGGGTCGGCGCCGGTGAGGATCTGGTTCAGCAGCTCGTCGGAGTCGTCCAGGCGGGCCCGCGGCGCCGCCCGACCCCGGGTCGGCGTCGAGCCGGGACGGCAGCGCCGCGCCGTCCCCGCCCCGCACCGGCTGGCCGGCGGGCGGCCCGGCATCGAGTACGCGACGCAGGTCGGCCAGGAGACCGAGCCGCTCGGCAGAGTTGTGGTCGGACTCGGCGGCGTACACCGCCACGGTGTCGTTGCGGTGCTTGGCGTCGTACATCGCCACGTCGGCGTGGCGCATCAGGGTGGCGTAGTCCTCGCCATGCTCGGGGAAGAGCGCGATGCCGATCGAGCCGCCGACGTCCAGCGGCAGCCCGTCCAGCGACACCGGCTCGGCGAGCGCGGCGACCAGCCGGCCGGCCAGCTCCCGCGCGTCCTCGACCCCGTCCAGGCCGCCGGCCACGATCGCGAACTCGTCTCCGCCGAGGCGGGCCAGCATGTCCCGGCCGCCGACCGCCTCGGCCAGCCGGGCGCTCACCTCCACCAGCAGCCGGTCCCCCACCGCGTGGCCGAGCGCGTCGTTGACGTTCTTGAACCGGTCCAGGTCGATCAGGAGCAGGGCCAGGTGGGCGCCGGGCTCGTCCCGGGCGACCCGCTCGGCGTGCAGGTGCACCTGCTCGGCGACCTCGGCCAGCAGCGCCTTGCGGTTGGGCAGCCCGGTCAGCGGGTCGAGCGCGGCGAGCTGCTCCTGCTCGGTGGAGAGCCGGGCCATCCGGTAGACGGCGAAGAGCGGAACCAGCACCAGCGGGACCAGGGCGGCGCTGGCCCGGGCGGCGGTGACCAGGACGGGGGCGAGCAGCAGCAGCGAGCCGGTGGAGAGCAGCTCGTACGGCAGGGCCTGCCGGGCGCTGGGCCACCACCGGCCGCCGAAGCGCAGCCGCAACGCGGTGCTGACCAGGCCGTAGTTGACCGCGAACCAGGTGGCGGTGGCGGCGGCGACCGCGGCCACGTCGGTCCAGTGCAGCCGGCCGCCGGCGAAGAGTTCCCCCGGCCCGAGCCAGAGCACCAGGTAGGCGGCGGCCAGTGCGCAGGCGTACTGGGCGGCGTTGAAGGTGGTCCGCCAGACCGAGTGCCGCATCCGCCAGCCGGAGACGGCGACGGCGACGGCCTGCACCGCCACGGCCGGGCCGAGCCCCCAGCCGAGCAGGATGGCGAAGGTGAAACAGGTGGACGGGAAGACCGCCGAGGTCTGCCGCCGGCCGGGCGGGACGAAGGGGCGGGCGTCGCAGACCACGGCGAGCGCCGCCATCGTCCAGAACGCGGCGGGCAGCCCCGACAACCGGTCGGGCAGGTCGGTCAGCGGGGCGGCGGAGACCAGCACGGCCAGCGCGACGACCGTGACGACGAAGCCGGCGAAGGGTGTCCCCCGCCCGGGCGGCACGGAGTTGCGAGGGTCGGCGGTCTCCATCGCACCTCCCGGGCAGCACGGTCCTGGTACGCGCCGGTCGCGCACCGTGCTCCCATGAAACGCCCTGTGTGCCGCCACTCCCGCACGACAGTCACGAATCGGTCGTAGTCGTAATTAAGTTGGTATACGGCCCCAAGATTCACCGGCGACCGCCGGGGCGCTCAGCTCTCCTCCACCCGGGCCACCTCGCGGGCGGCCTCCGGGCCGGATTCGAGCAGCACCCGGAAGCCCGCCTCGTCGAGGACGGGCAGCTTCAGGCTGGCCGCCTTGTCGGCCTTGGAACCCGGGTTGTCGCCCACCACCACGAAGCTGGTCTTCTTGGAGACCGAGCCGGTGACCTTGCCGCCCCGGCTCTGGATCGCCTCGGCGGCCTGGTCGCGGCTGAACCCGGCGAGCGTGCCGGTCACCACCACGGTGAGGCCCTCCAGCGGTCGCGGCCCCTCGTCGACCGCCTCCTCCGCCATCCGTACGCCCGCCGCACCCCACTTGCGGACCACCTCGCGGTGCCAGTCGACGGCGAACCATTCCTTGATGCTCGCGGCGATGGTCGGCCCGACGCCGTCCACAGACGACAGCTCCTCCTCCGACGCCCGGTCGATCGCCTCGATCGAGCGGAAGTGCCGGGCGAGCGCCTGGGCGGCGGTGGGGCCGACGTGCCGGATGCTCAGCGCGACCAGCACCCGCCACAGGTCGCGCTCCTTGGCCACGGCCAGGTTCTCCAGCAGCTTGGTCGCGTTGCTGCCCAGGGTGCCGTCCTTGTTGACGAAGAACGGCGACGCGGCGAGCCGGTCCGCGTCGAGGGCGAACAGGTCGCCCTCGTCGTGGATGATCTCGGCGTCGAGCAGGGCGGCGGCGCCCTTGTAGCCGAGCACCTCGATGTCGAAGGCACCCCGGCCGGCCAGGTGGAACACCCGCTCCCGCAGCTGGGCGGGGCAGCTGCGGGTGTTGGGGCAGCGGATGTCGACGTCGCCCTCCTTCGCCGGGGCGAGCGGGGTGCCGCAGGCCGGGCAGCTGGTCGGCATGACGAACGGACGGGCGTCGGCGGGACGCAGCTCGATCACCGGGCCCAGCACCTCGGGGATCACGTCACCGGCCTTGCGCAGCACCACCGTGTCGCCGATCAGCACCCCCTTGCGCTCCACCTCGCGCGCGTTGTGCAGGGTGGCCAGGGCGACCGTCGAACCGGCCACCCGCACCGGCTCCAGCACGGCGAACGGGGTGACCCGGCCGGTCCGGCCGACGTTGACGTCGATGTCGAGCAGCTTGGTGTTGACCTCCTCCGGCGGGTACTTGAAGGCGATCGCCCAGCGCGGGGCGCGGCTGGTGGAGCCGAGCCGACCCTGGATGGAGACCGGGTCGACCTTGACCACCACACCGTCGATCTCGTGCTCGACGTCGTGCCGGTGCTGGGCGTAGTAGGCGATGTATTCCACGACGCCGGCCAGGTCGGGCACCACCCGCACCCGGTCGCTGGTCGGCAGGCCCCACGCCTTCAGCGCCGCGTACGACTCGGACTGGGCGGTCGGCGAGAAGCCCCGCCGGGCGCCGATGCCGTGCACCACCAGGCGCAGCGGCCGGGACGCGGTGACCCGCGGGTCCTTCTGCCGGAGGCTGCCGGCCGCCGCGTTGCGCGGGTTGGCGAAGGGTGCCCTGCCCTGCTCGACCAGGCCGGCGTTGAGCTCGGCGAAGGCGGCGACCGGGAAGTAGATCTCGCCGCGCACCTCCAGCAGCTCCGGCACGTCGGGGAACTCCCCGGTGCCGGTGAGCTTCGTGGGCACGTCCCGGATGCTGCGGACGTTGGCCGTGACGTCCTCGCCGGTGCGCCCGTCGCCCCGGGTGGCCGCCCGGACCAGCCGGCCCTTCTGGTAGGTGAGGTTGATGGCCAGGCCGTCGACCTTGAGCTCGCAGAGGTAGGGCACCGGGCCGCCGGCGTCCCGCTCGACCCGCTCGGCCCAGGCCGCCAGCTCCTCGTCGGCGAAGGCATTGTCCAGCGAGAGCATCCGCTCGGCGTGGGTGACCGGGGTGAAGTCGGTGGAGAAGGTGCCGCCGACCCGCTGGGTGGGCGAGTCCGGGGTGCGCAGCGCCGGGTACTCCGCCTCCAGCGCCTCCAGCTCCCGCAGCTGCTTGTCGAACTCGGCGTCGGTGACGGTCGGCGCGTCGAGCACGTAGTAGCGGTACTGGTGTTCGGTGAGCTCCTGGCTCAGCGTCGCGTGCCGCTCCCGGGCCGCGGGGGTCGGCTCGCCGCCGGCCGCCGCCTCCTGCGCGGCGCTGACCTGCTGGGGGATCGCTTCTTCGGACACCCTGCCGCCTCCGGACAACCAGTCGGGTTTCCCCGTGATCACGCTACCGGAGCACCGTATCGGGCCGGTGGGACAATCCTCGACGCGCCCGACGGGCGGCCGGAGCCCGGCCGTGCGACGATCGCCGCACGTCGGCGCCCTGCCGACGCTACGCGGACGCGGGGGTACGGATGCCGGACTGGGTGCTCTGGGCGGTGCTGGTCGTGCTGGCCGTGGTCGCCGGCTGGGCCTGGAACGAGTGGCGGCTGCGCGGCGGGCGCCCGTCCGGCGGCGGCCGGAAGACCCGCCCCGAGCGGGGCACGTCGCCCCGGGACCGCGCGCGCCCCACCGCGCCGCCCCGCCCGCGCACCCCCACCGGTACGCCCCGGCCGGGCGAGATCTGGTGGGCGGACGTCCCGTACCACGACGGCACCGGTTCCAAGGTGCGGCCGTGCCTGGTGCTGCGCGCCGACGACCGGGGCGCCGAGGTGCTCAAGATCACCAGCCAGGACAAGAGCGACCGGGACGACCACGTACCGATCCCCACCCGGGACTGGGACGCCGACGCCGACCACGACAGCTGGCTCGACCTCGCCGAACCCGTCCACGTCCGAGCCGACGCCTTCGCCAACCGGGCCGGAAAGTGCGATCCCGCCGTCTGGAGCAAGGTCAAGAAGCTTCCCCACCTGCCGGTCTGACCCGACCGCGGTACCGACCCACCGCCGACGAAACCCGACCGCCGGTCAGTCCCAGCCGGCACCGAGGGCGGTGAGCTGCCCGGCGTACTCGATCCGGCCGGTCCACTCCGCCGGCCAGGCCGACAGCCCGTGGGCGGCACCGACGAACGCGCCGGCCAGCGCGGCGATCGAGTCGGAGTCGCCGGCCGTGGTGGCCCCCCGGGCCAGGGCGGCGATCGGGTCGTCGACATGGCGCAGGGCGCAGAGCAGGGCGGTGGCCAGCGCCTCCTCGGCGATCCAGCCCTCGCCGGTCTGCCGGCACGGGTCCCCGCCGTCGTCCGGCGCGGCGAGCGCGGCGTCGAGCCGGGCCAGCGCCCGCCGACACTCGTCCCAGCCCCGGGCGATGAACTCCTCCGGTCCGTCCACCCCGGGACGCTGCCAGAGGTCGCCGAGCCAGTCCCCCCGGTAGACCCGGCGCTGCGCGTCGGCCCGCGCGGTGAGCAGCCCGGGCAGCTCGGCCAGCGCCGCGCCCTCGCACAGCAGCCGCACCGCGTACGCGGTCAGCTCGCTGGCCGCCAACCCGGTCGGGTGGCCGTGGGTCAGGCCCGCCTGGAGCTGGGCCAGGCCGGCGAGGGTGTCGAGGTCGACGTCGAGCAGGCCGACCGGGGTGACCCGCATGTTCGCGCCGCAGCCCTTGGAACCAGCCACCGTGGCCTCCTGCCAGCGCATCCCCCGGCTCAGCTCGGCGCAGGCGCGCAGGCAGGTCATCCCCGGCGCGCGGTTGTTCTCCGGGCTGGCCGCCCAGTCGAGGAAGCGCTGCCGCAGCAGCGGCTCGACCGCCTCCGGGGTGTACGCCGGCGCGTCGTGCAGCGCCCAGCCCACCGCCAGGGCCATCTGGGTGTCGTCGGTGACCAGGGCGGGCTCGCCGACCAGCTCGCGCGGGCCGGTCGGACCGTACCGGCGGACGATTTCGGCGACGGTCAGGAACTCGGTCGGCTTGCCCAGGGCGTCACCGTAGGCGAGACCGAACAGCGAGCCGGAGGCCCGCCGGAGCGAGGAGTCGATCACGTTGACGATCATGCCGTCTCGCCGCAACCCCCGCCCGGCGGGCACCGCCGCCGGTCAGTCCCAGCAGAGGCAGAACGGGTGGCCGGCCGGGTCGGCGTACACCCGCCAGCCGTCGCCCTCGCCGCGCAGCCGGCGGGCGCCGAGGGCCAGCGCCGCCTTCTCCGCGGTCTCGATGTCGTCGACGGTGACGTCGAGGTGGAACTGCTGGGGACGATTCGGATCCGGCCAGTCCGGCGGGCGCAGGTCGAGCGCCTTCTGGAAGGCGATCCGGGGTTGGTGCCCGGATGGGCCGCCGAGCACCACCCAGTCGTCGTCGGACTCGTCCTCGATCAGCGGCAGGCCGAGCAGCTCGGCGTAGAAGCCGGCCAGGGCGCGCGGGTCGGGGCAGTCGATCACCACTGAACGCAGCTGTCCAATCATGACCGTCATCCTGCCCACCGGGTACGACGGAAAACCCTCAGTCCTCGTGCAGTCGCCGTCCGGCGTCCCGGCAGGCGGCGAGGACGGCCCGGGCGTACTGCGGGGTGGCCCCCGCCAGGCCGCAGGCCGGGGTGATGACCACCTGCTCGGCGAGCTGACGGCGGGGGAAGCCGAGGCGGTCCCAGACGGTGCGTACCCGGTCGGCGACCTGGGCCGAGGTCGGCGCGCGGCCGGCCGGCGGCGGCAGTGTGGGCGCGGCGCCGGCCAGCAGCCCGAGCCCGGCGTCGAGCGCCTCGCCGAGCGGGTCCAGGTCGGTGAGCAGGCCGAGGTCGAGCGCGATGCCGGTCGCACCGGCGGTACGGATCAGCTCCAGCGGCACGTCGGGGGCGCAGCAGTGCACCACGGTCGGCACGCCGGCCGCGTCGATCACCTCGCTCAGCAGCGTCCGGGCCAGCTCGGGCTGGACCGCCCGGTAGGTGCCGAAGCCGCTCTCGGTGGAGATCCGCCCGGCGAGCACCGCCGGCAGGGACGGCTCGTCGAGCTGGAGCAGCACCGACGCCCGGGGCAGCCGGCGGGCCACCGCCTCGACGTGCCGGCGCAGCCCCTCGGCCAGGGAGCCGGTGAGGTCGCGCACCGCCCCCGGGTCCCGGACCATCCGCCCGCCGATCGGCAGCTCCAGGGCCGCGGCCAGGGTGAACGGCCCGGCCGCCTGGATCTTCACCGGCCCGGCGTACGCCTCGGCCTGCTCAGCGAGCTGGTCCAGGTCGCGTTCCATCAGGTCCCGGGCCCGGCGCAGGTCCCGCCCGGGGCGCAGCGCGATCCGCCAGCGGGCCGCGTACAGCTCGACCGGCAGCTCCACCAGGAGCCCACCGGCCCGCCCGATCAGGTCCGCACCGGGGCCGCGCGCCGGCAGCTCGGGCAGGTGGGGCAAAGCGGGCAGCTCACCGAGGACGACCCGCTGCGCCTCGGCGATGTCGGTGCCGGGCAGCGAACCGATGCCGGTGGCCGCGCCGGCGGGCCAGGGCCAGGACTGTTCAGTCACGGCCGAAGGGTAGCCGGACCGGGCCGGTCAGCCGGTGATGGTGGCGGAACCGAGCACCACGTCGCCGGCCGGGTCCGGCCGGTACGCCACGACCGCCTGCCCGGCGGCCACCCCGCGGACGGGCCGGCGCAGCTCGGCGGAGAGGGTGTCGCCGTCGAGCGCGACGGTGGCCGGCACCACGTCGCCGTGCGCACGCAGCTGCACCTCGCACTCGACCGGCGCGGTCGGCCGCTCGCCACCGGTCCAGACCGGCCGGGTGGCCCGGACCCGGGACACCTCCAGCGCCTCGGCCGGGCCGACGGTGACGGTGTTGGTCTTGGGGGTGATGGAGAGGACGTAGCGGGGGCGGCCGTCCGGGGCGGGCCGGTCGAGGTGCAGGCCCCGCCGCTGGCCGACGGTGTACGCGTACGCCCCGGAGTGGCTGCCGACCACCGCGCCGGTCGACGCGTCGACCACGTCGCCGGCAGCCTCGCCGAGCCGGGAGGCGAGGAAGCCGCGGGTGTCGCCGTCGGCGATGAAGCAGATGTCGTGCGAGTCCGGCTTGTCGGCGACCGCCAGCCCGCGCCGGGCGGCCTCCTCGCGCACCTCGGCCTTGGTGGAGTCGCCGAGCGGGAAGATCGACCGGTCGAGCTGCGCGCGGGTGAGCACGGCCAGCACGTACGACTGGTCCTTGCCGATGTCGACGCTGCGGCGCAGCAGGCCGTCCGCGCCGAGTCGGGCGTGGTGGCCGGTGACCACCGCGTCGAAGCCCAGGGCCACCGCCCGATCCAGCACCGCGGCGAACTTGATCTTCTCGTTGCAGCGCAGGCAGGGATTCGGGGTACGACCGGCCGCGTACTCGGCGACGAAGTCGTCGACCACCTCGGAGTGGAAACGCTCGGCCATGTCCCAGACGTAGAACGGGATGCCGATCACGTCGGCGGCCCGCCGGGCGTCCCGCGAGTCCTCCAGCGTGCAGCAGCCCCGGGCGCCGGTGCGGTAGGTCTGCGGGTTGCGGGCCAGCGCCAGGTGCACGCCGGTCACGTCGTACCCGGCCGCCACCGCGCGCGCCGCCGCCACGGCGGAGTCCACCCCGCCCGACATCGCCGCCAGAACCCTCACCGGCACCCCTCCCTCACTCTCACGAGCCTATCCGCCCGACTCCCCGGCCCCTCTCCCCCACACCCGCAGGTGCGTCCCGCACCACCCCACCACCCCGCCACCCCGCCACCCCGCCACCCCGCCACCCTCGGCGATCTTGCACTTCCGGCCCCGACAAAGGTGCCATTCGGCGCGAACGGAGGGCCCAACCTGCAAGATCGCGGGTGCGGGGTGCGGGGTGCGGGGGGGGCGGGGGGCGGGGGGCGGGGTGCGGGGGGGGGCTAGCGGGGGGTACGGAGGGCGGCGGCGCGGCGGGCCCGGTCGACCGCGGCGGGGAGGGCGGCGATCAGGGCGTCGACGTCGGCGGGGGCGCTGGTGTGGCCGAGGGTGAAGCGCAGCGAGGAGCGGGCCCGGTCGTGGTCGGCGCCCATCGCGATCAGCACGTGCGAGGGCTGCGCCACCCCGGCCGAGCAGGCCGAGCCGGTGGAGCAGGCGATGCCCTGGGCGTCGAGCAGGAGCAGCAGCGCGTCGCCCTCGCAACCCGGGAAGGAGAAGTGCGCGTTGCCCGGCAGCCGGTCGGCCGGTTCGCCGTTGAAGACCACCTCGGGCACCGCCTCACGGACCCGCCGGACCAGGTCGTCGCGGAGCGCGGCCACCCGGGCGGCGTACTCCTGCTGGCCCTTGACGGCGGCCTCGACGGCGACCGCGAAGGCCACGATGCCGGCGGTGTCCAGGGTGCCCGAGCGCACGTCGCGCTCCTGCCCCCCGCCGTGCAGCAGCGGGGTGGCGGCGACGTCCCGGGCCAGCAGCAGCGCGCCCACGCCGGTCGGGCCGCCGAGCTTGTGCCCGGTGACGGTGAGCGCGGACACGCCACTGGCCGCGAAGTCCACCGGGACCTGGCCGACCGCCTGGATCGCGTCGGTGTGGAACGGCACCCCGTGCGCGGCCGCCACGGCGGCCAGCTCGGCCACCGGCTGGACGGTGCCGACCTCGTTGTTGGCCCACATCGCGGTGACCACGGCGACCCGGTCGGCGTGCGCGGCAAGCTCGGCGCGCAGCCGCTCCGGGTCGAGCCGGCCGGCCGCGTCGACCGGCAGCCACCCCACGTCGGCGCCCTCATGGTCGACGAGCCAGTCCACCGCGTCGAGCACCGCGTGGTGCTCGACCGCGCTGGAGACCACCCGCGCCCGTCGGGCGTCGCCGCCGCGCCGGGCCCAGAAGATGCCCTTGACCGCGAGGTTGTCGCTCTCCGTCCCGCCGCCCGTGAAGATCACCTCGGAGGGGCGGGCGCCGAGCGCGGCCGCGACCCGCTCGCGGGACTCCTCCACCCGCCGCCGGGCACGGCGACCCGCCGCGTGCAGCGACGACGCGTTGCCGACCTCGCGGGCGGTGGCGACGTACGCCTCCAACGCCTCGTCGAGCATCGGAGTGGTCGCCGCGTGATCCAGGTATGCCATCACCGTTCAGCCTAACGGCCGAGTGCCGGCCCGCCGGACGCCGGACCGCCCGGAGACGGCCGGCGCCGGGGCGGGGAGGGTGTCCTCCCCGCCCCGGTGGTCCGGCCCGTCGGGGTGCGGGCCGGCCGGCGACGCCCGCGGGGTTCGGGCGCCGCTCAGGCGGGCACCGCCGTCACCACGATGTTGTCCCGGTAGTGCCGGGTCTTCGCGTCGAACGGCCCGCCGCAGGTGATCAGGGTCAGCCGGGGCTTGCCGTCGCGGGCGAAGTACCGCTCCAGCGGGATCCTCGTCTTCGCGTACTCCTCCCGGGCCACCACCCGGTACGCCCGCGGCTTCCCGTCCGCCCCGGTGGCGGTCAGGGTGTCGCCCTGGCCGAGCTCCCGCAGCCGGAAGAACGCCCCCTTGCCCTGGTCGGCGCTGTCCACGTGCCCGGCGATGACCACCGAGCCGGCGTCGGCCTCCAGGCCGGGGCCGTACCGGTACCAGCCGATCGTGTCGACGCTCGGCGGCACCTCGAACTCGTCGGTGCGCTGGTTGATGCCGACCGGGTTGACCCTGGCGGTCACGTCGATCGACGGGATGCGCAGCTTCACCGGCGGGACGGTCTCCTCCCCGGCCGGCAGCTCACCGGCCGCGACCGGCACCGAGGAGGTGGTGCCGGCGCTGGTGGCGGCCGTCGGGGTCGGGGTGGCGGTGGCCAGGGCCGCGGCCTCGTCGGACCCGACGTCCTCCGCCGGCTGCGACCCGCACGCCACCAGGGTGGCGACGGTGAGCGCGGCGACGCCGGCGGCCATGGCCGCCAGCGCCCCGCGATTGCGCACCGTCACTTGCGACCGGTCCGGGCGGTGGCCACCCGCGCCCCGCCGCCGACCAGCAGCAGCACGCCGGCGCCGGCCAGCACGTACCACCAGGTGTCCACGCCGGTGCCGGCCTGGCCACCGGTGCCGCTCGGCACGCCACCCGGCGCCGAGTGCAGCCCGGTGATGGTCTGCGCGACCAGGTCGAGGTTCTTGCCCTCGGCCGAGCCGATCGCGTAGACGATGGTGGCGGTGCCCTCCTTGAGGTTGAGGTCCGCCGGGCCGATCGCCACGGTGTCGGTGCCGGCCAGCACCACGTCCGCCTTGACGGTGCCGGCGGCGACGTCGGCCTTGGCCTCCTTCGGGTTGGTCAGGCCCTCGAAGACTGGCGTGCCGCCGGCCCGCACGTCCACCGCCGGGGCGGCGGCGGTGTGCCGGACGATCAGCCGGGCCTTGCCGGCGTCCACCTTGGCCGTGTCGTTGACGAACGGGGTGATCTTCGGCTTGCCCGCGGCGTCGAGGTGCGCGGCGAGGCTGATGTTCGCCCCGCCCGGGACCTCGGCGTCGTCGACCTTGAGGATGGCCTTGTCCACCGACTCGCCCGGCTTGGTCAGCGCGATGTCGTACTCGCCCTCGGCCAGGCTCAGCGGGCCGGCCACGTCGCCCGGCTTGAAGTTGTCGAGGGTCTTCTTGCCGTTGACGTACACGTCGACCGGGGTGTCCGGGATGCCGTGCACGACGGAGACCTTCGACGAGGCGGCGTAGGCCGGGCTCATGGTGGCGGCGCCGACGCCGGCGAACGTCAGGGCGGCCACCGCGCCACCCGCGGCGACCCGACGGAAGATCGAGAGCTGCATGTCTGCCTCCTGGTATTTCGTACTGATTCGTCAGGCCCGGCTTGCAGAACGGGATACGCCGCGTCCCCGAGCCCCGGATGCAGCCGGATCCACTTTCTTTTTCTTCGTCCGCGCCGCATCCGGACCGGCCTCCGGCGACGAAGAGCAGGTGAGAAGAGTGGGCACCCACACGGACCGGGGAGGTGGGGCGATGAGGACGGGAGCTACAGTCGGGCATGCCCCACGGAAGGCGACCCGCCCGGTGACGGCGGTACGACACGAACCGGACCCCCCGCCGCCGGACGACCTCGCGGAACGGTTCCGCGCAGGCGACGAGCGCGCGCTGCGGGAGGCGTACGACAGATACGGCCGCGCGGTTCTCCACCTGGCCGTCAGCACGCTGGCCAACCGCAGCGACGCGGAGGACGTCACGCAGGCGACCTTCGTCGCGGCCTGGCTCGGAAGGGACACCTTCGATCCGGCCAAGGGCTCGCTGATCGGCTGGCTGCTCGGCATCGGGCGGCGCAAGGTGATCGACCGGCTGCGCGCCGCGGCCCGGGAGACCAGGGTGGTCGAGACCGTCCGGCAGCTGCCCGAACCGGCCCCCACCGGGCCCGACCCGGACGCGGTGGTCGACCGGCTGGTGGTCGCCGACGAGCTGGCCCGGCTCCCCGACGACCAGCGACGCATGCTGGAACTGGCCTTCTACGACGACCTGACACACCAGCAGATAGCCACGGTGACCGGGGTGCCGCTGGGCACGGTCAAAAGTCACATCCGACGCGGTATGGCGAGCTTGAAACGCAGATGGGAGGTGGACGGTGCAGCACCTGGACCACGACCGGCTGGTCTTTCTGGCGCTCGGTGAGAGCCAGGCGGAGCACGGCGAGACCGATCACCTCGGCACCTGCGCCGCCTGCCGGGGCGAGCTGCAGGCCCTCCAGCACGTCGCCGGGCTCGGCGCCGAGACCCAGGGCCTGCGCGAGCTGCCCGAACCGCCGGAGCACATCTGGCAGGGCATCATGGCCGAGATCAACGCCGCGGAGGCGCTGCCGTCGCTGACGGAGGCCCGCCGGCAGTCGACCGGCGCGGGACCGACCGGCGAGCCGCCGGCGGCTCCCGGTGCCGCGGTGCCGATCGGCGCCGGCCGACGCCGGCGCTGGTCCCGTTGGGCCACCACCCTGGTCACGGCCGCCGCCGCCGCGGCGGTGGGCGTGGTCGGCACGCTCGCCGTGGTCGACCGCGACCGGCCCGCGCCGCAGCAGGCCGTACTCGCCAGCGCTCCGCTGGCGGCGTACGGGACGACCCCGAAGGACGCCAACGGCGACGCCCGGGTCCTCACCGACGGCAAGGTGCACCTGCACGTGGCGAATCTGCCGAACGTTTCCGGGTACTACGAGGTCTGGCTGATCAATCCGAAGAACATGGAGATGTTCTCGATCGGCACGTTGCGCAGCCGGTCGGGCGACGCCCTCCTCCCGTTGCCACCAAACGTCGATCTTCAGGCATACTCGGTTGTCGACGTCTCCGCCGAGCAGTACGACAACAAGCCCGCCCACTCCGGCGAGAGTCTGCTGAGGGGCGCCCTGACGGGCTGATCGGCGGGCCGGCTCAGCTCCCCGGCCCGCCGATCAGCTCCCTTCCCACCGCACGGGAAGTCCGCAACAGGAAAGAGCCGCCGTCCGGGTCCGGACGGCGGCTCCTTCCTGTTGTCGGGGCGCCGCGCGGCGGCGCCCCGACGGCGTACTCACTTGCGCTTGCGGATCTCCTCGGCGGCCTGCGGGACGATCTTGAACAGGTCGCCCACCACGCCGAAGTCGGCCAGCTCGAAGATCGGGGCCTCGCCGTCCTTGTTCACGGCGACGATCGTCTTCGAGGTCTGCATGCCGGCCCGGTGCTGGATCGCGCCGGAGATGCCCAGCGCGACGTAGAGCTGCGGGGAGACGGTCTTGCCGGTCTGCCCGACCTGGAACTGGTGCGGGTAGTAGCCGGAGTCGACCGCCGCGCGGGACGCGCCGACGGCGCCGCCGAGCAGGTCGGCCAGCTCCTCGACCAGCTTGAAGTTGTCCGCGTTGCCCACGCCACGACCGCCGGAGACGACGATGCCGGCCTCGGTCAGCTCGGGGCGGGAGCCCTTCTGCTCGGCGACCCGGTCGACGACCTTGGCCAGCTTGTCCGCGTCGGTGACCGACACGGTGAGCTGCTCGACGGCCGGGGTGGCCGGCGCCGGGGTCGGGTTGACCGAGTTCGGCCGGACGGTGACCAGCGGCAGGCCCTTGGTGACCTTGGACTTGACGATGGTGGACCCGGCGAAGGCGACCTGGGTCGCGGTGCCGTCGGCGGCCAGGCCGACCACGTCGGTCAGGATGCCGTTCTCCAGCTTGACGGCCAGCCGGGCGGCGATCTCCTTGCCCTCCTGGGCCGAGGCGAGCAGCACGGCGGCGGGCTGGACCCGCTTGACCAGCTCGGCCAGCACGGTGGCCTTCGGGGCCACCAGGTAGCCGTCGATCTCCTCACCCTCGGCGGCGTAGATCTTCTCCGCGCCGTACTCACCGAGCTTGGCGCTCAGCGCCTCCGCGGCGCCGGCGCCACCGAGCACGACCGCGCTCGGGGTGCCCAGCTCGCGGGCGAGGGTGAGCATCTCCAGGGTGACCTTCTTGACGCCGAATTCCTTGGTGGCTTCGACGACGACGAGAACCTCAGACATGTCCAGACCTCTCACACGAACTTCTCGGTGGCGAGGAACTCGACCAGCTTGACGCCGCCCTCGCCCTCGTCGGTGATCTTCGCCCCACCGGAACGCGGCGGGCGCTTGGTGTGCTCCAGCACGGCGCTGGTCGCGCCGTCGAAGCCCACCTCGGTCGGGGCGACGCCGAGGTCACCCAGGGAGAGCGTCTGCACCGGCTTCTTCTTGGCGGCCATGATGCCCTTGAAGGACGGGTAGCGCGGCTCGTTGATGGTGTCCCAGACGGAGACCACGGCCGGGGTCGAGGCGGTGACCACCTCGTAGCCCTCCTCGGTCTGCCGCTCGACGGTCAGCGTGGCGCCGTCGACGGTGAGCTTGCGCGCGCCGGTGAGGGCGGCGACGCCCAGCCGCTCCGCGATCATGTGCGGCATGACCTGGACCCGGCCGTCGGTCGACTCGGCGCCACAGATCACCAGGTCCGCGTTGAGCTGGCCGAGCGCGGCGGCGAGCACCTTCGAGGTGGCCACGGCGCAGGACCCGTGCAGGGCGTCGTCGACGACGTGCACGGCCTTGTCCGGTCCCATGGAGAGCGCCTTGCGGATCGACTCGGTCGCCCGGTCCGGACCCATGGTCAGGATGGTGACCTCGCCGCCGTGCGCCTCCTTGATCTTCAACGCCTCTTCGATGGCGTACTCGTCCATCTCGTTGATGACGTTGTTCGCCGAACCGCGGTCGACGGTGTTGTCGTCAGTACGCAGGTTGCGGTCCGCGCCCGAATCGGGCACCTGCTTGACGAGTACGACGATGTTCATCGCGCTTCGACGACCCTCCTGTTTGGTGTTGCGATTGCTCGCCCGGTCTCGGGCGCAGCCTCCCGCGTGACTTAACGCTCGGTCAACCACGGACTGCTGTGCAGTTGCCCACGGCGCAATGTTACCCGCAAGTAGCATCGCCTCCCCGGGGCCTCAGAGTGACACAGCTCACCGGTGCCCGCAGCGCCGGATTCCGCCCCGGGGATCCGACTCAGGCCGGCTCGGCCAGCGCTCCCCTGATCCGCTCGATCACCGCGGCCTCGGCCGGCGCCACCCCCCGGTGCGCCTGGGCCACCTGGTCCGCGGCGGCCAGCACCAGGTCCCGGTACGCCGCGACGTCACCCGGCGACTTCTCCCGCAGGATGTCGACGGCCCGACCCAGCGCCGGCAGCACCACCGACTCCACCTCCAGCGCGGAGTCCCGGGGCAGCCGGGGCAGCGGGCCGACGGTGAGCGCCTCCTTGACCAGCCCGCTGGCGCCGCCGAGCGCCCCGGACGCGGCGAAGCTCTCCCGGATCATGGCGAACATGCCGGGGTCGGCGTTGGAGACCAGGAACACGGCCCCGAAGGCGCCGATCTTCAAGGTCAGCTGCTCGTCCTCCGTCAACTGCTGCATGATCACGGAGTGTAGACGTACGGGGTCGTTGTGGTGACCGGGACGAAGCCGAGCCGCTCCAGGATCGGCCGACTGTTCTCCGAGGCGTCCACCTGCAGCAGCGTCGTCCCCCGCTGGTCGGCCAGCCGCGCCCGGTACGTCACGAGCGCCCGGTAGATGCCCCGGTGCCGCCACCGTTCCAGGGTCGAGCCGCCCCAGAGCCCGGCGAAGCCGGTGTTGGCCACGTACCGGATCCAGCCGGCGCTGACCACCTCACCGTCGGCCTCGGCCACCACCACCGTGATCGACTGCGGGTCGGCGGCGATCTCCTTCTCCAGCCCGGTCACCAGGTGGCTGCGGTCGGACCGCCAGACCTCCTCCTCCATGGCGGCGATCCGCTCCAGGTCCTCCCGGCTGGTCACCTCGCGCAGGCGTACCCCCTCGGGCAGCACCGGCACGGCGCCGGCCAGCGGCGCGACCGGCCCGAGCAGCACGGTCTCCCGGTCCTCCGGCACGAAACCGGCCGCGACGAGCCGGTCGGCGAGGTCGGCCGGCTCGTCATGGGCGGCGAGCTTCCACTCCACCGACATGCCGCGCTGCCGGAAGTACTCGACCTGGCGGGCGATCAGCGCGTCCAGCTCGGCGCCGGCCAGCCCGTCCAGGGTCCGGTAGGTGAGGAAGCCGCCCTGGTCGAGGCCGACGACCCGGAACAGCGGGCCGTCCCGCTCGACGGTCACCCCGGCCGGCACCGGGTCCGGGATCTCCGGACGGAGCTGGGTGTCGTAGGCGTCCCGCAGCGTGCGCGCATCAAGATCGGTCATCCGTCCAGGCTAGGCCGGGCACAAAGCGGATAATCGTCCCGTGTGGCAGGCGATCAGGCGGTGGTTCGACCCGTCGGAACTCCGGTCCGTGGGCACCGCCCCGGACTACCGCTTCTCCCTGGCCAACGAACGGACCTTCCTGGCCTGGCTGCGTACCGGCCTGGCGCTGATCGCCGGCGGGCTTGCGGCCGCCCAGTTCCTGCCGCCGCTGCCGCTGCGCCACCTGCGGGAGGCGCTCGCCGTGGCGCTGCTGCTGCTCGGCGGCACGGTCGCGATCCGGGCCGTGGACCACTGGGCCCGTACCGAGCGGGCCATCCGGCTCGGCGAGGAACTGCCCGCCTCCCGCTTCCCCGCCGTCCTCGCCCTGCTGGTGGCGCTGGGCGCGCTGCTGTTGGTGGTCGCGGTGCTGGTCGGGGTGGTCCGCCGGTGACCGGCGACCCGGGGCTGCCATCCGAGCGCACCCGGCTGGCCTGGCGACGGACCGCGCTGGCGCTGACCGTGGTGACCGTGCTCGCGCTCCGGCTCGCCCTCACCGGCGACCCGGTCGGCGCGCTGCTCGCCGCGGCCGTGCTGGCCCTCTGGCTGGGGGCGCTCGTGGTGTGCTGGGAGCGGGCCGCCGGGCGGGGCCCGCTGCGGGTCGGTTCCCGCGCCCTGCCGCTGGTCGCGCTCGCCACCGCCGGCCTGGCGTCGCTCGCCGTGCCGCTGGTGTTGCGCGGGGTGTGGTGACGGGCGGGGGTGCGCCATGATTGACCCATGGCCCGCCTGTACGTCCTGCTCTTCCTCGTCCAGATCGTTCTCGCGGTCTGCGCCCTGATCAGCTGTCTCTCCACCGCCGACGGCGCGGCCCGCGGGCTGCCCCGGCTGCTGTGGGTGCTGGTCATCCTCTTCTTCCCGCTCGTCGGTTCGATCGCGTGGTTCCTCGCCGGCCGCCCGGCCGCGCCGGCCCGCCCCGGTGTGGCGGGCCACGACCCGGCCCCGCGTGGCCGGCCGCGCCCCCTCGCCCCGGACGACGACCCGGAGTTCCTTGACTCGCTCGGCGAGCGGTCCCGCCGCCAGGACGAGGAGATGTTCCGCCGCTGGGAGGAGGACCTGCGGCGGCGGGAGGGCGACCTGAAACGCCGCGAGGGCGACCCGCCGCGCGAGGAGGACCGTCCGGAGGTCTGACCGACCTGCGGCGGGACGGCAGAATCATCGGCGTGCGGATCAGCCTGCTCGGGCCGCTGGAGGTCCACGCCGACACCGGGAGCCCCGCCGAGGTCGGCGGGGCCCGGCTGCGCCGGCTGTTGATCCTGCTGGCGCTGGAACCCGGCCGGTGGGTCCCGGTGCCCCGGCTGGTCGACCGGCTCTGGGGCGACCAGCCGCCGGCGGGCGCGGCGAACGCCCTCCAGGCGCTGGTGTCACGGCTGCGTCGGGCCGTACCAGGGCTGCCGGTCGAGGCGGGCCCGGGCGGCTACCGGCTCGCCGTCGGGCGGGACGCGGTGGACCTGCACCGGTTCGAGACGATGACGGCGGCCGGCCGGGCGCTACTCCCGGACGACCCGGCCCGGGCCGCCGACCGGCTGGCCGAGGCGCTGGCCCTGTGGCGCGGCCCCGCGCTCGCCGACGTCGCCGGCGACGACTTCGCCCGCGGGCCGGTCGCCCGGCTGGGCGAGCTTCGCCTGGCCGCCACCGAGGACCTGATCGAGGCCCGGCTCGCCGTCGAGGACCCGAGCGTCCTCGTGCCCGAGCTGTGCGAGCTGGTGGCCGCCCATCCGCTCCGGGAACGGCTGACCGGGCAGCTGATGCGGGCGCTGCACGCCACCGGCCGCTCCGCCGAGGCGCTGGCCGGGTACGAGCGGCTGCGGTCCACGCTGGCCAGGACGCTCGGCACCGATCCCGGGCCGGAACTCACCGCGCTGCACCTCGCGGTGCTCCGCGGCGAGCACCCCGCCGGCCACCACCCCGGCCGCCCCGCCCCGCCGCGCGCGACGCCGGCCGACGCGCCCCCGGCCGGGACCGCCCCCGTGGCCGGCACAGTCGCCGCCGCTGGCGCAGCCACGCCTGCCGGGGTCACTACGGTCGCGGGGGCGGCCACTCAAGCCGGGGTTGCCGGAGTCGCGGGGGCCGCCACGCCCGCCGGAGCCACCGGTATCGCGGACAGCGGCGGAGCGGTCGGGGCAGCCGGCCAGCGGCGGCGGTCCGCGCCCGATCCGGCCGGCCCGGCGCCGCTCGGGCGGAACAACCTCCCCGCGGGGCTGACCAGCTTCGTCGGCCGCGAGGACGCCCTCGACCAGGTCCGCGACCTGCTCACCCGGACCCGGCTGGCCACCCTCACCGGCCCCGGCGGCGCGGGCAAGACCCGGTTGGCGGTGGAGTCCGGCCGGGGCGTCGTCGACCTGTTCCCCGACGGTGTCTGGCTGGTCGAGCTCGCCCCGGTCACCGACCCGGCCGAGGTGGCGCAGACCGTGCTCGCCGCCCTCGGACTCCGCGAGCAGGCCCTCTTCGCCCGGGCCCGGGTGCCGGCCGCCGGCGAGGTGACCGACCCGATGGCCCGGCTCGCCGGCGCCCTCGCCCACCGCACCGCGCTGCTGGTGCTGGACAACTGCGAACACCTCCTCGACGCCGCCGCCGGCCTGGTCGACCGGCTGCTGGCCACCTGCCCCGACCTGCGGGTGCTGGCCACCAGCCGGGAGCCGCTGGGCATCACCGGGGAGGCAATCCACCCGGTCGGCTCGCTCGCCCTGCCGCCTCCGGACGCCACGCCGCCGGTGGCGTTGGCGTACCCGGCGGTGCGGCTGCTCGCCGACCGGGCCGCCGCGGCCCGACCGGACTTCACCGTCGACGCCACCACGGTCGGTCCGGTGGTCCGGATCTGCCGGGCGCTGGACGGGATGCCGCTCGCCATCGAGCTGGCCGCGGCCCGGCTGCGCGCGATGACCGCCGGCCAGGTCGCCGCCCGGCTGGACGACCGGTTCCGGCTGCTCACCGGCGGCAGCCGCACCGCGCTGCCCCGGCACCAGACGCTGCGCGCGGTGGTCGACTGGAGCTGGGAGCTGCTCCCCGAGGGCGAGCGGGCGCTCTGGCGACGGATGTCGGTCTTCGCCGGCGGCGCCACCCTGGAGACCGTGGAGCGGGTCTGCGCCGGGACGGACCTCGCCCCGGCCGATGTCCTCGACCGGCTCTCCGCGCTGGTGGAGAAGTCCCTGGTGCTGACCGTCGGCGACGCGGAGCCGCGCTACCGGATGCTGGAGACCATCCGGGAGTACGGCCGGGACCGGCTGGTCGAGGCGGGCGAGGCCGACCCCGTCCGGCGGGCGCACACGGCCGAGTTCCTGTCGCTGGCCGAGCGGGCCGATCGCGAGCTGCGCGGCCGCGACCAGCTGCGCTGGCTCGGCCGGATCGCCGTCGAGCAGGACAACCTGCACGCGGCGCTGCGCTGGGCGATCGGCACCGGGGACGCCGCGACGGCCGTCCGCTTCGCCGCCGCGCTGGGCTCGTACTGGTGGCTGCGCGGGCAGCGGGCCGAGGGCGCCGACCTGGCCGAGGAGGTGCTCGCGCTCGCGGACGAGCAAGGGCTCCCGGCGACCCCGGCGCTCGCCGTCGCGTACGCGGTCGGGTCGATGAACGTGCTCAGCGCCCGGGCCGACCTGTCGCTGAGCCAGCGGTGGCTGCGTCGGGGTGCCGTTCTGGCCGCCGGGCTGGACGACGCGTCACCGTTCCTCCGGCTGGTCGGCCCGATGGCGGCGATGAGCGACGTGCGGGATCCGCGGGCCGGGTTCGCGGCAATTTCCCGGCTCTTCGCCGACCGGGATCCGTGGGTGGGCGGGGCCGCCCGGCTGATGCACGCGCACATGGAACTCAACACCGGCGGTCCGCCCGCGTCCGCCCGGGCGCGGTTCGCCGAGGCCCTGGAGCTGTTCGGCTCGGTGGGTGAGCGCTGGGGCCTGTCCACCACCCGCTTCTCCCTCGCCGACCTGATCACGCGGGACGGTGACCACCGGGGCGCGGTGGCCCACCTGCAACGGGCGGTGGACGACGTACGCGACCTCGGCGCGGCCGAGGACCTGCCGCAGATGCAGGCCCGGCTGGCGCACGAGTACTGGCTGCTCGGCGAGCGGGACGACGCCCTGGCGCTGCTGGCCGAGGCGCAGCGGGAGGCCGAGCGGGTGGGTGCCGACGAGGCGCTGGCCGGGGTGGCGGCGACGTACTGCGAGGTGCTGCGGGACCGGGAGGACTGGGCGGGTGCGGCGTGGTGGGCCGGGCGGGTCGAGCGGCTGACCGGGGCCCGCCACGTCGTCCCGCAGTGGCGCGCCATGATCGCCACCGGGCTCGGTCACGTGGCCGTCGGGCAGGGTGACCTGCCGGCCGGGCGGGCGTACCTGGACCGCGGCCTCGACCTGGCCGTCGAGTCGATGGACGCGCCGGTGGTGGCGATCGTGGTGATCGGGTATGCGGACTACGCGCTCCGGGCCGGTCGACCGGGCGCGGCGGCCCGGCTGCTGGGCGGCGCCGACGGCATCCGGGGCGGCGACGACCGCAGCGCCCTCGACGCGCTCCGGGTGGCCCGGGCCGCCCGCGCGACGCTCGGCGAAGCGGAGTTCGCCGAGGCGTACGCGGGCGGCCGGGAGGCCCGGCTGGGCAGCGCCCGCGAGCTGGTGCGGGTCACACTCGACGCTTGAGCCCACGGACCGCGAGCGGGGCGAAGACCGCCGCGATGGCGGCCGCCCAGAGCAGTGACTGGGCCACCGGCCCGGCGACCGGGCCGCCGACCAGCAGGCCGCGCAGCGCGTCGGCCAGGATGGTGACCGGGTTGACCTCGACCCAGCGCTGCAGCCAGGACGGCATGGTCTCAGTGGGTACGAACGCGTTGCTGGTGAAGGTGAGCGGGAAGATCACCATGAAGCCGAAGATCTGCACCTTGTCCGGCTCGCTGACCAGCACCCCGACCAGCACCGAGATCCAGGCGACGGCGAGCGAGAAGGCCAGCAGCAGGGCGAACGCCCCGAGCAGCCCGACCACGCCGTTGCCCAGCCGGAAGCCGAGCAGCGCGCCCACCCCGATCAGCAGCGCCACCGACCAGGCCTGTTTGACCGTGTCGGCGACGATCCGGCCGGCCAGCGGCGACCAGCGGGCGATGGGCAGCGCCCGCAGCCGGTCGAAGACGCCCTTGGTCAGGTCGTTGTTGAGCCCGAACCCGGTGGTCATGGTGGCGAAGAAGGCGTTCTGCACGATGATGCCGGGCAGCGCGAACTTCAGGTAGTCGCCGGGGCTGCCCGAGATCGCCCCACCGAAGACGTACGTGAAGAGCAGCACGAACATCACCGGCTGGATGCTCAGGTCGAGCAGCTCCATCGGGTTGTGCTTGATCTGCACCAGGCTGCGCCAGGCCAGTGTCATGGTGTGCCGCAGCCCGGCGGTGAGGCCGAGCCGGCGGGCCGGGGCCAGCGGCGGGGCGGCGGCGGTGACGGCGGTCATGCCGGGGTCCTTTCCAGAGCGTCGTCGGCCGGGGCGTCCTGCTCGGCCCGATGGCCGGTCAGGGAGAGGAAGACCTCGTCGAGGCTGGAGCCGCGCAGCGCCAGCTCGGCCACCGCGACCTCGGCGTCGTCGAGGCGGCGCACCACGGCGGGCAGCACCCCGGGGTCGTTCACCGGCACGGTCACGGTGGTCTGCGCGACCTCCGGGGTCACCCCGGCCACCTCGCGGGCGACGGCCAGCACGGTGGGCAGGTCGGTCGCGTCCACCGGCCGGACGGTGAGCACCTGCCCGCCGGTCTTGGCCTTCAGCTCCTCCGGGGTGCCCTGGGCGATGACCCGGCCGTGGTCGACCACGGCGATCTCGCCGGCGAGCTGGTCGGCCTCCTCGAGGTACTGCGTGGTGAGCAGCACGGTCACCCCGTCGGCGACCAGCCGGCGGACGATGTCCCACAGCTCGTTGCGGCTGCGCGGGTCCAGGCCGGTGGTGGGTTCGTCGAGGAAGAGCACCTGCGGCCGGCCGACCAGGCTGGCGGCCAGGTCGAGGCGGCGCCGCATGCCGCCGGAGTAGGTCTTGGCGGCCCGGCTCGCGGCGTCGGTGAGCTGGAAGTCGGCCAGCAGCTGCGCCGCGCGGGCCCGGGCGTCGGCCCGGCCCATGCCGAGCAGCCGGCCGATGAGCAGCAGGTTCTCGGTGCCGGTGAGGGTCTCGTCGACCGACGCGTACTGACCGGTGAGGCCGATCAGCTGGCGCACCCGGTGCGCGTCGCGCCGCACGTCGTAGCCGCCGACGGTGGCGTGCCCCTCGTCGGCGGCGAGCAGGGTGGCGAGCACCCGCACCGCGGTCGTCTTGCCGGCGCCGTTGGGGCCGAGCAACCCGAAGACCGTCCCGGTGGGGACCTCCAGGTCGACTCCGGCCAGGGCGGTGGTGGCGCCGAACCGGCGCACCAACCCCTCGGCGCGGATCGCGTACGTCATCCGAACTCCCGTCGTTGTCGCTGGTCACCTCACGATGAACAACGGGTCTGACGGTACGGTGACGTCCGCTGACATTCCGCTGATTTAGCTGCTGACAGAACGCGACCGCCGCGCCGGTCACCCGGCGGCGGCGGTCGCGGCGCCGGTCAGGCCAGGTTCGACGACCGGGGGTACGCGTCGGCCGGGTCGGTCAGCACGTTCACCAGGTACGGCACTCCGGCGTCGAACGCCCGGGCCAGGGCCGGGCCGAGGTCGGCGGCCTTGGCCACCGTCTCGCCGGCGCCGCCGAGCGCCTCGACGACCTTGTCGTAGCGCAGCTCGGGCTGGAGGTCGGCGGCGACGTCGTAGCCGTACATGGCGTGCATCGGGTGCTTCTCCAGTCCCCAGATGCCGTTGTTGCCGACCACGACCACCACCGGCAGCTTCTGCCGGACCAGCGACTCCACGTCCATCAGCGAGAAGCCGGCGGCGCCGTCGCCCATCAACACGCAGATCTGCCGGTCGGGGTGGGTGACCCGGGCCCCCATCGCGTAGCCCATCCCGGTGCCGAGGCAGCCGTACGGGCCGGGGTCGAGCCAGGTGCCGGGCTGCGCCGGCTCGAGGTAGCGCCCGGCGTACGAGACGAAGTCGCCGCCGTCGCCGATGGTGATCGCGTCGGTGGCGAGGACCTTGCGCAGCTCGCCGTAGACCCGGGCCGGTCGGATCGGGTCGGTCTCGCCGGCCATCTCCTTCGCGTCGCGGGCCTTCGCGGCGTCCTCGGCCGTGCGCAGCTGGGCGATCCAGTCGGTGTGGTCGGTCCGGTCGCCGGGATGGTCGGCCAGCGCGGAGAGGATCAGCCGCAGGTCGCCGGCGGGGCTGGCGGCGGTCCGCACGTGCGAGGCCCGCTGGGTCGGAGCGTCCACGATGTGCACCACGGTCGCCTCGCCGAAGTCGCCGAAGCCGAGCCGGAAGTCCAGCGGGGTGCCGACCACCACGACCACGTCGGCGCCGGAGAGGGCGGGCCGGCGGGCCTTCGCGAAGGCGAGCGGGTGCTGCGGGGGCAGCGCGCCGCGGCCCATGCCGTTGGTGAAGACCGGAACCTGGAGGGCCTCGGCGGCCTCGCGGAGCGCGGCGACGGCGTCACCGGCGTACACGTCGGAGCCGGCGATGATCACCGGCCGTTCGGCGGCAGCGATCAGCCGGGCCGCCCGGGCCACCTCGTCCGGGTCGGGCTCGACCGGGTCGACGGCGGCCGGCGCGGGAAGCTCGGCGTCGCCGACGGAGAAGACCGCTTCGAGCGGGAAGTCGAGGAAGGCCGGGCCGCGGTGCGGAGTGAGCGCGGCGGCCAGGGCGGCGGTGACGGCGCGCGGGATGTCGTCGGCGCTGAAGACCGTCTCGGCGTGCTTGGTGACCGGGGCGACCAGCGGCAGGTGGTCCATCTCCTGGAGGCTGCCGGAGCCCCAGCGGAACTGCGGGGCCCGCCCGCCCAGCACCAGCACCGGGGAGGCGTTGAAGAACGCGCTGGTCAGGCCCGAGATGCCGTTGGTGACGCCCGGCCCGGCGGTGAGCACGGCGAGACCGGGGCGGCGCTGGAGCTTGGCCACCGCCTCGGCGGCGAAGACCGCGGACTGCTCGTGCCGCACGTCGTAGATCGGGAAGCCGGCCTTGTGCGCCGCGTCGTAGAGCGGGAAGACGTGCCCGCCGGAGAGGGTGAACATCTCCCGTACGCCGTGGGCGCGCAGGGCGGCCAGCGCCAACTCTCCGCCGTGACCCTCGACCCGCTGCGTCATCGCCGCTCCCCTCGTCCCATGACCGGATGTCACACGCTACTGGCCGGTACCGGCGATGTGAACCGTTCTCGGGTCGGCGGCGCGGCGGGCGCCGCCGACCCGGCCCGGCTCAGCGCCCGGTGAAGTCGGGCTTGCGCTTCTCGACGAAGGCGGCCATGCCCTCGCGCCGGTCGTCGGTGGCGAAGAGCGCCGCGAAGAGCTGGCTCTCCCAGGCCAGACCGGAGTTCAGGTCCATGTCCAGGCCGCCGTCGACGGCGAGCTTGGCCGCCCGCAGCGCCTGCACCGGCCCGGTCAGGAACGGCGTCACCAGGGCCACCGCGGCCTCGTAGACCTCGGCGGCCGGGACCACCCGGTCGGCCAGGCCGATCCGCAGCGCCTCCTGCGCGTCGACCATCCGGCCGGACATGATCAGATCCTTGGCGCGGGCCGGGCCGACCAGGCGGGCCAGCCGCTGGGTGCCGCCGGCGCCGGGGATGATGCCCAGCCGGATCTCCGGCTGGCCGAGCTTGGCGTCCTCGGCCACCACCCGCCAGTCGCAGGCCAGCGCCAGCTCGCAGCCGCCACCGAGGGCGTACCCGGTGATCGCGGCGACCACCGGCTTCGGGATCCGGGCGATCGCGCCGAGCGCGCTGGAGAGGTCGGCCGCCCGCTCCGACATGTCCACGTAGGACATGTCGGCCATCTCCTTGATGTCCGCGCCGGCGGCGAAGACCTTCTCCCCGCCGTACACGATGACGGCGCGGACGCCCGGGTCGGCGGTCGCGGCCGCGGCGGCGGCGCGCAACTCCTCCTGCACCTGGGTGTTGAGGGCGTTCATCGGTGGCCGCTCCAGCCGGATGGTGCCGATGCCGTCCTTGGATTCCAGCCGCACGAACTCGCTCACGCTGCCCTCACTTCCTCGTCGAAGTCGCGTGCCAACCTTACGGCCCGGTCGTTGGGGTACGTAGTCTGGTGTCAGCCCCGCTCCCGGGAGTCCAGCCATGATCACGTACTACGACGACAGGTCCGTGCGGGTCGACTCCACCGCGATCCGGGTAGACGGGCGGGCCTACCCGCTCGCCGAGATCGGCATGGTCTGGCACCGGCGGGGCGACCGCTCCTGGCGGGTCCTCGCCGGCCGGGGTGCGATCGGCGTGGCGCTGGCCGGGCCCCTGGTCGCCGCCCTGCTCGGCGTGGCGCTCGCTCTCTGGCTGCACCGTTCCCTCACGGTCACCGTCGCCATCGTCGGCGCCTCGGTGCTGGTCGGGCTGGCCGTCGGCCCGCTCGCTGACTTCCTCTTTGAGCACCTCGACCGGTCGTACGTGCGGGGCAGCCGGCAGTGGGAGATGTGGGCCCGCTGGCGCGGGCACCCCGTGCTGCTGCTGCGGACCGGGGACGCGCTGCGCTTCGGCAAGATCTACCGGGCGGTGCAGCGGGCGATGGAGAACGCCGGCCCGGCCCCGCGCCCGGCTCAGAACCGGATGGGCCCGTCGGGGAGCAGCCCGAGCCCGCGCAGCAGGCCGTAGAGATCCTGCTCGCCCCAGAACTGGACGATCCGGCCGCCGACCAGCCGGTACATCTTGCAGCCGCTCTGCACCGCGGTCGCCCCGGTCGCGTCCCGCCGGTAGGTCTGGGCGAAGGAGACGACCACCCGGTCGCCGGCCGCGTACAGCTCGACGATCTCCTGGTCGAGCACCGTCAGCCCCGGCGACAGCACGGCGCCCTCGACGAAGCGCCGGCCGCGCACCGCCGTGCCCGAGCCGTAGATCTCCACGTCCTCGGCGACCACCTCGGCCAACTCGTCGAGATCCTTGGTGACGAAGGTCCGCAGGTAGCGGCGGACCGTCTCGACGTTGCGCTCCCGCTCACCGTCCCCCATGCGCCCCGACGCTACGCCGCCCCCCACCGCAGCGCCCGTCCCCCACGGCCCCGACCTTCGCCCCGCGCCAGGCCGATCCATGCGGCAGGTCGAGCCGTCGCGCCAGGCCGAGCCGTGCGCCAGGCCGAGCCGTGCGCCAGGCCCAGCCGTGCGCCAGGCCCAGCCGTGCGCCAGGCCGAGCCGTGCGGCAGGCAGGCGGGCCGGTCGGTGGGCCGACGGCCGGCGGCGGCCCG
>NZ_JBAKHO010000020.1:0-85370 GCF_036902735.1 Micromonospora lacuserhaii
AGGTCTCCGCGTACCCGGACGCCTACGCCCAGTGGGAGCAGCAGGCCGCCGACCTCGTCGCCACGCACTGGAACAGCTGACCCCGATACCAACGACACGCTGGCCGGCACCCCTCACGGGGTGCCGGCCAGCGGCGTATCCGAATCTTGGACAGTTGCCGTCCACAGCTAACGCCAACCGTCCAAGATCTCCCCACCCCCATCCCCCAACCCCATTGATCATGAGGTTGGCGGCAGTGGAGGAGATCCACACCGCCGCTAACCCCATGATCAACGAGGCGGGCCAGGGGCGGGACGCGCGAGGCCAGGGGGCGGGGGGCGGAGGCGCGCGAGGCCACGGGCGGTACGCGCGCGGCCAGGGGCGGGGGCGAGGCGCGCGCGGCCAGGGGCGGGGCGCGCCAGGGTAGGCGAGGGGCGAGCCAGGCCAGAGGTCGGGCGCGCGGGGGAGCGCCTGGGGTGGTGGGCGTGGAGAACTGATCCGTTGGGGCGTCGGGTACGTACTTCCGGCGGGGGACCGCGGAAGGGGAACACCATGGCGGAGCCGGACCGGCGGCACGGGGCGACGGCGGGGGAGCAGCGACCGGAGCCGGTCGTCGAGGTGTCGGGCGAAACGGTCGATGAGCCCCGGCCGTCCTGGCCGCGGGGGGCCCGGCTGCTGGCTGCGGCGGCGGTCCTGGTGGTGGGGCTGGGCGCGGTCGCGGTGGTCGCCACGCTGGCCAACCCGGACCGGCTCGGGGTGGCCTTCTCCGGTGGCCGGGGCGGGCTGCCCAGCGACACCGTCGGCGCGGAACCGGGCGGGGCGGGCGCGGCCGAGCCGGCCGCCGAGCGGATCGGGACCGCCCCGCTCGCCGGCCGTCGCCGGGCCACCTTCGAGCTGGTCGACGGGGTCACCGCGGTACGGCTGCGGACCGAGGACCTCGGCGACGAGCTGTACCGGATCAGCGCGCCGGTGGACTCGGGCGTGCTGCCGCGGCCGGAGGTGCTCGGCGACCGGGTGCAACTGCGGGTGGAGAAGAGTGACCGACCCGGGCGGGACGCCGTGGACGTGGTCCTCAACTCCCGGCTGGTCTGGCGGCTGCGCCTGGTCGGCGGGGCCACCGAACACCTGCTCGACCTGACCGGCACCCGGCTCGCCGGGGTGGAGCTGATCGGCGGCGCCACCCGGGTCGACCTGCGGCTGCCCGAGGTGACCGGCACCCTGACGGTGCGGATGAGCGGCGGCGTGAACCA
This sequence comes from Micromonospora lacuserhaii, assembly GCF_036902735.1. Lineage (NCBI taxonomy): Bacteria > Bacillati > Actinomycetota > Actinomycetes > Micromonosporales > Micromonosporaceae > Micromonospora > Micromonospora lacuserhaii. The sequence goes on from NZ_JBAKHO010000020.1 coordinate 1,230, forward strand.
GTTCGCCGTCCGCGCGCCGGGCAGCCCGCCGGTCCGGATCCGCGCCGCCTCCGGCGCCGGCGGCATCACGCTGTACGGCGACCGGCGGGAGGGTGTCGCCGCCGGTCAGCTGATCAGCTCACCGAACTGGGACCGCTCGGTCGCGCGGATCTACCTCGACCTGGTCGCCGGCGCGAACACCGTCACCGTCGCCGGGGACTGAGCCGAACCCGACCCGGGGGTCGGGAGGGGGTCGCGCGGCATAGAGTCGGGCGGTGGACCGTACCGAGTCGTTGCCGGCGCAGACCCGACCACCCGGCGTGGCGCCGGTCGACCCGGGCAGCGTGCTGCTGCCCGGGCACGACGTTCCGCTGGGCCGCTACACCACCGTGCGGCGGCTGTTGCCACAGCGCCAGCGGCGGATGGTGGGGGCGTGGTGCTTCGTGGACCACTTCGGGCCTGACGACGTGGCCGAGCGGCCCGGCATGGAGGTGCCGCCGCACCCGCACAGCGGCCTGCAGACCGTGACCTGGCTGGTGGACGGCGAGATCGTGCACCGGGACAGCCTCGGCAACGTCCAGCCGATCCGCCCCGGCCAGCTCAACGTGATGACCTCCGGCCACGGCATCGCGCACTCCGAGCGGTCGCCGGCGACCCGCCCGCCGCTGATGCACGGCCTCCAGCTCTGGGTGGCCCTGCCGGATCCGGCGCGGGCCGGCGCGGCGGACTTCGCCCACCATGCCGACCTGCCCCGGTGGTCCGACGGCGACTGGGACCTCACCCTCCTCGTCGGGGAGCTCGCCGGCGAGCGGTCCCCGGCCGTGGTGCACACCCCGCTGCTCGGTGCGCAACTCGAGGCCCGCGGGCCAGCGCCGGCCACGCTGCGGCTGCGCCCCGACTTCGAGTACGCGCTGCTGGCGATGTCCGGCGCGGCGCGGGTGGAGGGCCATGCCCTGGCCCCCGGCGCGCTGCTCTACCTGGGTGCCGGGCGGGACCTTCTGGAGCTGACCGCCGAGGCGGGCACCCGCCTGATGCTGCTCGGCGGTGAGCCGTTCGACGAGCCGCTGGTCATGTGGTGGAACTTCGTCGGCCGCTCGCACGAGGAGGTGGTCGCGGCGCGGGATGAGTGGATGGCCGGTCGCCGCTTCGGCGTGGTGGCCGACGACGACGCGCCGCCGCTGCCCGCCCCCGAGCTGCCGACCACCCGGCTGAAGGCCCGCGACCGGCGCGGCGGCTTCCGCGGCTGAGCAGGCGTGCTCGCCGGCCCGACGGGTAGTCGCGGGGCATGACTCGCAGTGTGATGTCCCGTACCGAGGATCAGAAGCGCCTGGTCCGGCGGCTCGCCGGGGACCGCGGCTTCGCCGAGCAGTACGGCTTCCGGGTGACGAACAACCCGTCGAGCCTGTTCCAGCTGCTCTGCCTGGCCGTCCTGCTCGCCCGCCGGGGCGACTTCCGGCGCGCGGTGGACGCCGCGCACGCCCTGCCCGACCATGGCTGGGACAGCGCCGCCCGGCTCGCCCGCTCGCTGCACGCCGACCGGGTAGGAACGCTGCGCGACGCCGGTCAGCGCGGCGACGTCGACGGGCTGGCCGACGTCCTGGGTGACCTGGCCCGCACCGTCGTCGAGCGGTACCGGGGCGACCTGCGCCGGCTGCGCTCGACGGCCGGCTACGACCCGGCCCGGGAGCGGGCGTTGCTCACCGCGCTGCCCGGGGTGGACGACGAGGTGGCCGACCTGTTCCTGCGCGAGACGCAGGCGCTGTGGCGGGAGGTGGCGCCGGTCGCCGACCGGCGGGCGTTGACCGCCGCGCGTCGGCTGGGACTCGGCCGGTCCGCCGCCGACCTGGCCGACCTGGCCGGCAGCGGCGAGTCGGAGCGGCTCGCCTGGCTGGTCGGGGCGCTCGCCCGGGTCGACCTGGAACAGCGGTACGCTGAGGTGACCCCCTGACGGGGGAGGGTGCGTTGTCCCACAGTTCCGTCGAAAATCAGCCGTACGGATGATGCCTGTCGTACGATGATCGTGGCAGAGATGCCCCGCCCGGTTCGGGCGACGAAAGTCCACCTCTCGGCGGTTCGCCGAGTGAACAGGTGCGCGTGGCGCCCCAGGTCAGCGGTTCGCGGCCCGGGGCGCCCGCCTGTTTCCGGGCCCGTCTCGACCGGTTCACCGTGCCAGACTGGCCACCAGGTTAACCGTCGTGGCGATGATGATGGCGCCGAACAGGTACGACAGCATCGCGTGCCGCAGCACCGTGCGGCGCATCTCGTGGCTGGTCAGGTCGGTATCGGAGACCTGGAAGGTGGCCCCCACGGTGAACGCCAGGTACGCGAAGTCGGTGTAGCACGGCCGGCCGGGCTGGTGGAAGTCCACGCCGCCGTCGTCGCCGGTGTAGTAGATCCGGGCGTACCGGGCGGTGTAGACGGTGTGTACGACGGTCCAGGACAGCAGCACGCTGAGCACCGCGAGGCCGCCGTAGAGGTCCCGGGTCAGCCCCGGACTGGTGGCGTGCGCGGTCAGCACCACGACCACCGCCAGCAGGCTGGCCAGGCAGGCGACCAGCAGCAGGATGTCCCGGATGGCCCGGTTCGGGTCCTCGTACACGGCAAGCCGCGCGGTCCGGTCGCCGTCCACCGGCCAGAGTGCCCGCCAGACCAGCGCCAGCCAGCTCGCCGCGGCGGCGTCCCAGCCGACCAGCGGGCTCAGCGCGAGTGAGACGAGCGCGGCCCACAGGCCGCCGGCCACCACCCCGATCACGCCCATGACGATGAGCTGGACGACCGCGGGGGTGTGCCCGTCCGGCGCCCGCCCGATCACCGGTGGCACGCCAGGCGTCCGCCGACCGTGCGCACCGGCGGCGGGTCAGATGCCGCGCAGGTGCTGGGACACGCGCGGGTGCCTTTCGCGGGCCTGGGCCGCGCGCTGGGACCGGCTCACCTCCGGCGCGGCGTCGATGCCGGCGGAGCGGGCCACCTCGTTGCCGTTGGCGTAGTCCACCGGGGGCAGCGCACGCAACGCCTTGAGCACCTCCGGCGGGGCGCCCTCCCGCTCCGCCTCACGCACGACGTCGTCCTTCTCCGCCGGGTAATCCAGGCTGGACAGGTACTGCAGGACGTCGGTGTAACTCGCCATGGGGTGGGCTCCCTCGCCGCCTCGATACCGGTTCCGACCGGCCGCGCTTACCCGACCGCCGGCCGCTCACGCACCGTCCCCGTCGAAAATTCGCCCGGTTTCCCGAGCGTCGGGCCGGGTAGGCGAGCTGCCCCATGCGGAGGGAGCAGCGCGATGGACTACGACACCTTCGTCGACCAGGTCGCCCGGCGGACGCGGACCGGCTCGGAGCGGGCGGTGGAACTGACCCGGGCCACCCTGGAGACGCTCGCCGAGCGGCTGACCGGGGGTGAGGTGCTCGACCTGGCCGCGCAGCTGCCCGCCCCGTTGCGGCTGGCGCTGCGGCCGAGCCCGAGCGGCGAGGCGGCCGACCGGTTCGGGGCAGCGGAGTTCGTCGCCCGGGTGGGGCGGCGGGCGGACGTCGACGAGCCGGCGGCCCGGGACGCGGTCCGCGCGGTCTTCGTGACCGTGCGCGAGGCGATCACCGGGGGCGAGTTCGACGACATGGTCGTCCAACTGCCCCGCGACTACCGGGAGATGGTCGAGCCGGCCCTGACCCCGGGCGCCAGCACGATGCGCCGCGCCTGACCCCGGGCGCCAGCACGATGCGCCGCGCCTGATCCCGGGCTCCGGCTCCGCCGCGCCTGACCGCACCGACTCGCCCCGGCTCGGCGGCCGTGCCCGGCCCGGTCGGGCGGGCAGGCACCGGCCGCCGGGCGGGCGAACGTCCTCAGGCGACCGTCCCGGCGGCGCGCAGCGCGGCGATCCGGTCGGCGTCGAAGCCCGCCTCGGCCAGCAGCTCGTCGGTGTGCTCGCCGGGCTCCGGCGGGGGCCGGCGGACCGAGGTGGGGGTGGCCGAGAACCGGGGTGCGGGTGCCGGCTGGGTCACCCCGTCCTCGGTGACGAAGGTGCCCCGGGCGGCGAGGTGCGGGTGCTCGGGCGCCTCCCGCCAGTCCAGCACCGGCGCGACGCAGGCGTCCGAGGTGGCGAGCAGGTCGGCCCACTCGTCCCGGGTTCGGGTCAGGAACAGTCGCGCCCAGGCGGCACGCAGCGCGGGCCAGTTCGCCGGGTCCGTGCGGTCGGGCGCGTCGTCGCCGGGGAGCGGGAAGCCGGTGAGCCGGACCAGCTCGTCGTAGAAGCGCGGCTCCAGGGCGCCGACGGCGAGGTGCCGCCCGTCGGCGCACTCGTAGGTGTCGTAGAACGGCGCGCCGCCGTCGAGCAGGTTCACCCCGCGCGGGTCCTGCCACATCCCGAACCGGCGCAACGCGTGGATCTGGGTGCTGAGCACCGAGACGCCGTCGACGATGGCCGCGTCGACCACCTGGCCGGGGCCGCCGGCGCGGACGGCGTACAGGGCGGAGACGATGCCCAGGGCGAGCATCATGCCGCCGCCGCCGAAGTCGCCGAGCAGGTTCATCGGCGGCACCGGGCGCTGACCGGGGCGGCCGATGCCGTGCAGCGCCCCGGTCAGCGCCAGGTAGTCGATGTCGTGGCCGGCCGTCTGGGCGAGCGGGCCGTCCTGGCCCCAGCCGGTCATCCGGCCGTACACCAGGCGGGGGTTGACCTCCAGGCAGTCCGCCGGGCCGAGGCCGAGCCGTTCGGTGACGCCCGGCCGGTACCCCTCGACCAGCGCGTCCGTCCCGCGGACCAGGGCGAGCACGACCTCGCGGCCCGCGGCGGACTTCAGGTCGACGGCCACCGACCGGCGGTTGCGGTTCAGCAGGTCGCCCGGCGGGCTGCCGAAGGCGGCCGGGGCGGTGCGGTCGACCCGGACCACGTCCGCGCCGAGATCGGCGAGCATCATCGCGGTGAACGGCCCGGGTCCGATGCCGGCCAGCTCCACCACGCGGACGCCGGTGAGCGGGCCGACCGGGGCGGCGGGGGCATTGTCGGTCATCGGGCCACGATAGGCGCAGCCCTCTCGGGGCGTCACACCCGAGCCCCGCGGGAGCGTCCACACAGCGGTTGACCAGGGCAACCAGGTGGCGCGGGAGTTGGCGGACGGGGTGAGCCTGCCCTAACCTTGACGCACGAGGGGAGTACTTCCCACGAACCATTCCGGTCAGTACGGCGCGCCCCGGGCGCGCCTCGGGTGGTTGCCCACGATCGGTGGGTGAAGGAGACCTCGAACATGGCACGGTGTTCGAGGAGGCTCCATGACGGACATGTCGTACCTGGCTGCCGAGCTCCAGTCGGTCGGCACACCCACGCTCTGGGCGGTGACCATCGCCGGCGTGCTCGCCCTGCTGGTGCTGGACTTCCTGGTCACCCGCAAACCGCACGAGGTGTCGATCAGGGAGGCCCTCGGCTGGTCGGCGTTCTACATCGCCCTGCCGCTGGCCTTCGGCGCCTGGATCTGGTCCCGCTTCGGCTCCCAGCAGGGCGTCGAGTACCTCACCGGTTACCTGGTCGAGAAGTCGCTCTCGGTCGACAACCTCTTCGTCTTCATGCTGCTGCTGGCCGCGTTCGCGGTGCCCGCGGTGCTCGCCCAGCGGGTGCTGCTCTACGGCATCGCCGGCGCGCTGGTGCTGCGCGCCATCTTCATCGCCCTCGGCGCCGCCGCCCTGCAGACGCTGGACTTCGCCTTCCTGCTCTTCGCCGTCATCCTGATCGCCACCGCGGTCAAGCTGCTGCGCGACGCCCTCGCCGGGCACGAGCAGGAGGTCGACATCAACAAGATGCGGTCGGTGAAGCTGCTGCGCAAGGTGATGCCGGTGGTCGAGGACTACCACGGCACCCGGATGATCATCCGGCAGCACGGTCGCCGGGCGCTCACCCCGTTCGCCCTGGTCGTGGTGGCGGTGCTGGCCACCGACATCGTCTTCGCCGTCGACTCGGTGCCCGCCGTCTACGGCATCACCGAGGATCCGTACCTGGTCTTCGCCACCAACGCCTTCGCGCTGCTGGGGCTGCGGGCGCTCTACTTCGTGCTGCACGCCGCGCTGAGCCGCCTCGTCCACCTCAGCTACGGCCTGGCCGTCATCCTGGCCTTCATCGGCGTCAAGCTGGGCCTGCACTGGGCGCACGGAATCTGGTCCGGCGTGCCGGAGATCCCCACGCTCGCCTCGCTCGGCGTCATCATCGGCGTCCTGGTGGTCGTGACCCTCACCAGCCTGCGGGCCACCCGCGACCGGGCGCCCGGCGACCACGACACGGTCTCCGACCGGCACTGACCCGGCCCGCGCCGGCGGCGACCCGATCAGGGCCGCCGCCGGCTCCGCGCCCGGCCACCGGTCCCGGGTACGCCCGAACGATCCCGCCGCCGCTCGCCGGGTGGTACGACTGACGGGTGGGAATCGTCTCTCCGGGCTTTCAGGGCCGACGTCGCACGACCGGACCGGATCTGCCCCCGGGGCAGTACCTGACCGAGGACTTCCCGGTGCTCTCCGCCGGGCCGACACCCAGGGTCCCGCTGGACACCTGGGAGTTCGTCGTCACCACCGAGGCCGGCGCCGAGTTCCGCTGGTCCTGGGACGAGCTGATGGGCCTGCCGCAGGAGACGCCGACCGTCGACATCCACTGCGTCACCCGCTGGTCCAAGTTCGGCACCAGCTGGCAGGGCGTCTCGCTGGACGTCCTGCTGGACGGGATCGACACCGCCGCCGACTACGCGCAGGCCCACTCGTACGGCGGGTACACCACCAACCTGCCGCTGGACGACCTGCGCGACGGGCAGGCGTGGGTGGTGCACGGCTACGACGGCGACCCGCTCCCCGCCGAGCACGGCGGCCCGGCCCGGCTGCTGGTGCCGCACCTCTACCTGTGGAAGTCGGCCAAGTGGGTGCGCGGCATCCGGTTGACCGTCGAGGACGAGCCGGGCTTCTGGGAGACCGCCGGCTACCACGACTATGGCGACCCCTGGCGCGAACAGCGCTACCAGGGCGACTGAGGTGGCCGCGACGACGACCGGCGGCCGGGTGAGCGCCCCGCTCAGGTGGCGGGTGGGCCGGCTGGTGGAGCGCCGGGTCGAGACGCCGTCCGCGCAGACCCTCGTGCTGGAGGTGCCCGACTGGCCGGGGCACCTGCCGGGGCAGCACGTCGACGTCCGGCTGACCGCCGACGACGGCTACCAGGCCGCCCGGTCGTACTCGCTGGCCGGCCCGGCCGACGGGGACCGGATCGCGCTGACCGTGCAGCGGGTGGCCGACGGCGAGGTGTCGCCGTACCTGACCGATGTCTACGCCGAGGGCGACCCGGTGGAGATCCGCGGCCCGGTGGGTGGCTGGTTCGTCTGGCGGACCCAGGAGACCGCGCCGGTGCTGCTGATCGCCGGCGGGTCGGGGGTGGTGCCGCTGATGGCGATGATCCGGGCCCGCCGGGCCGCCGGCAGCCGCACCCCGTTCCGGCTGATCTACTCGGTGCGCACCCCCGCCGACGTCATCTACGCCGACGAACTGCGCGCCCGGGCTCGCGACGACCTGGGCCTGGACGTGACGTACGTGTACACCCGCGAGGCCCCCGAGGGCTGGCGGGGCGAGCCGCACCGGGTCGGGCTGGCCGACGTCAACACCCACGGCTGGCCGCCGGACCTGGAACCGCTCTGCTACGTCTGCGGTCCCACTGGCTTCGTGGAGACCGTGGCGGACCTGCTGGTGGGGCTGGGCCACCAGACCCGGCGGGTACGGACCGAACGGTTCGGACCCACCGGTTGACCGGCGAGGAGAGCCGATGACCGACATGTCCTACGTGGACGGCAACATGCTCGACGGGCCGCTGCGGGAGCTGTTCGCCGTCGACCTGAGTGCCGCGACCGGGCGCTGCGAGTCGTGCGGGACGATCGGCCCGATGGCCGGGCTGCACGTCTTCTCGCACGCGCCAGGGCTGGTGGGCCGCTGCCCGGTCTGCACGGAGGTGATGCTCCGGCTGGTCCGGGCACCCGACCGGGCCTGGCTGGACCTGCGCGGCACCACCTTCCTCCAGGTGCCGATGCCGGCGCAGCAGCCGTTCCCGCGCTTGCTCTGAGGCGGCTTGCCGCTGTCCGTACCGGCGCCAACCGATCGGTGGCCATGCTCAGCCGCTCGTCGCGCCGAGCCGCCGCCACACGGCGGCGGTGAGCACCGTCAGGACGCCGGCCGCCGCCCAGAAGGGCGCGGTGACGAGCCCGGTGGTCTGGGCCAGCACGCCACCGAGCGCGGTGCCGATCGCCGCGCCGCCCAGGTCGGCCAGCGCGTACACGCTGTTCACCCGCCCGCGCAGCCGGTCCGGGACGAGCCGCTGGCGCAACGACACCACCAGCACGCCCCAGACCATGGCGTGGACGCCCCAGACGGCCAGCGCCGCCCCGGCCACCCACGGCTGCCGGGTGGTGGCAAGCACCACTTGGAGCCCGACCTCGATCAGCAGCCCGGCGCGCAGCAGGTTCGGGGTGCCGAACCGGGCCCGCAGCCGGGTCGCCAGCGCGGTGCCGGCCAGCCCGCCCGCGGCGGACGCGGTGAGCAGCAGCCCGTAACCGACCTCGCCGAGCCCGAGCCGCTGCCGGGCGTAGAGCACGAACACCGCGAACGCCGCGCAGAACGCCACGTTCATCACCGCGATGCAGCCGGCGAGCGCCCGCAGTACCGGCACCGACCACAGTGCCCGTACCCCGGCGGCGATGTCGGCGCGCAGCGATCGCCGCTCACCAGCGGGTGCGGCGTCGACCGGCGGTGGCACCGGCCGCCACCGCAGCAGCGCCACCAGCAGCGCGGCCAGCCCGAAGCTGGCCGCGTCGACCGTGAACGGCAGCGCCGCCCCGACGGTGAACAGGTACGCCCCGAGCGGCTTCGCGGCGAACTGGTTGCCCACCACGAAGGTGGCGAAGAGCCGGCTGTTGGCCCGCTCCAACTGCTCCGCGGACACCACCGACGGCAGCAGCGCGCCGGAGGCGGTGTCGGCGAGGGTCTCCCCGACACCGGTCAGGAAGAACGCCAGGCAGACGACCGGCACGGTGGCGGTGCCGGTGACCACGGCGACGGCGAGCGCGGCGAGCACCGCGCCCCGGGCGAGGTTGACCCCGACGATCAGCCGGCGTCGGTCGAGCCGGTCCACCAGCGCCCCGCTGACCAGGGCGAAAAGCAGCCACGGCAGTTGCGGGGCGAGCGCGGCGGCGGCCACCGCGGCCGGCTCGTCGCTGATCGAGGCGACCAGCAGCGGGCCGGCGACCATGGTGACCCCGTCGCCCAGATTGGAGACGGCGTTGGCGGTCCAGAGCCGGGCGAAGTCCCGCCCGAGCCGGGGCTTCCCGGCGGCGACGGCGGTCATCGGGACCACCGGGGAAGGTGGCGACGTCCGGGCACGCGGAGGCGCCCGCACGGAGACTGCGGAGACACGAGGAACTCCCTCGGAAGCGATGTGGTGGCGTGCGGACACGCCGGGACGGGGGACCCGCGCGGTGGCGGGTCACCTGATCGCTTCGCGACGGACGACGGGTGCGACCCGGAAGGGCCGGCGAGGGGCGGCGGCGCCGCCGGGACTCAGGACACCAGGACGATCGCCCGCGACGAAGCGGAAGCCAGCATCGTGCCGAGAGGAGCCATGCCCATGATCAGCCTCCGATCGTGGTGGGGTGCCGATCACCGTAGGGGCCGGCCCGTCCCTGCGCCACCCCGGTTTCCGGCTGGACAACGCCGCGCCGGCCGGCGAGAGTGGTCGGCCGTGAGATACCTGCGCAGCTCCGGCGCGGTCGGCATCCGCCGGCCCCGCCCGGCCGACGAGGCCGAGTTCATCGCCGCCGCCCGGCGCAGCCACGACCTGCACCACCCGTGGCTGACCGCCCCGGACACCCCGGAGAAGTACGCCGCGTACCTGGCGAAGAGCCGCCGCCGCGACCAGCAGAGCTTCCTCATCTGCGACCGGCCGAGCGGGGAGATCGCCGGCTACGTCAACATCAGCGGCATCATCATGGGTCCACTGCGCGGCGGGTTCATGGGCTACGCCGCGTTCCTGCCGTACGCCGGGACGGGGCACGCCTCGGCCGGCATCGGGCTGGTGCTGGCGCACGCCTTCGACACCCTCGGCCTGCACCGGGTGGAGGCCAACATCCAGCCGGCGAACGAGCCGTCGAGGCGGGTGGCCCGCAAGCTCGGCTTCCGGCAGGAGGGGTACTCGCCCGACTACCTCTTCATCGACGGGGCGTGGCGCGACCACGAGCGCTGGGCGATCACCTTCCCGGCGCCCGCCCAGCGGTGAGAGGACACCGGGGACGCCGGCGGAGTGGATTTCCGGATGAGCGATATGACGCAGAGGCATGAATATGCCTCTGCGTCATATCGCTCATGACGACAACAGGGTGTCCGTCAGACCGCCTGGCACGGGTCGCCATCCGCGTCGTCGACACGGGTGCGACCAGGGGTCTCAGCTGCCGGGGCGGGGGAACGCGACCGGGCTGCGCTGGCCGGCCCGATCGACGGCCCGGACGCCGAAGAAGACGTTGTCCTTCGACAGGTCGACGGTCACCTCGGTGACGTCGCCGACCGGGATCACCCGCTGCCACTCGGCCGCGGTGGTCTCCCGCCACACCACCTCGTAGCCGGCCAGGTCCGGCTCGTCGCCGCGCCGCCAGCGCAGCGTGGTGTCGTTGGTGAGGTTGGTGGTGACGATGATCGCGCCCTTCGGGGTGCCCGGCGCCTGGGCCAGCGACCAGAGCGTCGCGCCGTTGACCCGGGCGACCCGGGTGATGTAGTCGAAGTCGCAGAACTGCGGCAGGTCGCCGTACTGGACTCCGTCGACCACCCGGACGTCCTGGTGCTGGTGGGCGAAGTCCTCGTTCGGCTCGGTGAACCGGCCGGCCGGCCAGCCCTCCCGCAGGAACGGGATGTGGTCGCTGCCGCGCAGGTAGCGGTCCCGCCGGTAGATGACCCGGACCCGCATCCCGGTGGCGCCGTTCTCGGCCACGTCGCTGACGAACCGGGCCAGCTGCCGCGACGGGGAGTCGTTCTCGCCGCCCACCGACTGTCGGGTGGTCGCCTCGGCCGGCGTCTCGGCAGTCGGCACGCCCTCGGCGAAGAGTCGGACGCTGCGCGGGTCGCGGGTGCCGTCGTCGGCGGTGCTGGAGCCGATGATGTCGTTGCTGAACATGCCCTGGATGTCGACGCCGGCGGCCTTGAACTGTTGCGCCAGGTACGTCGATCCGTACAGGCCCTGTTCCTCGCCGGCCACCGCGGCGAAGACGATGGTCGCCTCGGTGCGCCGGGTGGCCATCACCCGGGCCAGCTCCATCAGCACCGCCACGCCCGAGGCGTCGTCGTCGGCGCCCGGCGCGTCGCTGACCGCGTCCATGACGTCGGTGGCGCGGGAGTCGTAGTGGCTGGTCACCACGTACACCCGGTCGGGGTGGGTGTCGCCGCGCAGGGTGGCCACCACGTTGGTGATCCGGGTGGCGACCGGGATGCGGGAGGCGGGCTGCTGCACGTACGACTGGAGGGCGACGGTCATCCGGCCGCCGGAGGCGGCGGCGTACCCGGAGAGCTGCGCGAAGATCCAGTCCCGGGCGGCGCCGATGCCCCGGGCCGGGTCGTCCTGGTTGGAGAGGGTGTGCCGGGTGCCGAACGCGGCGAGCCGGCGGACGGTGGCCTCGATCCGGTCGCGGTCCACCTCCCGGAGCAGGGCCCGCAGCTCGGGGTCCGGTTCCTGTGGGCGGATCGGGTGGCCCGGCCCGGGCGGCGGCGCGGCGTCGTGGGCGGCGGCCGGCCCGGCGGCCAACGGTACGGCGACGGTGGCGGCGGTGGCGACGGCGGAGGCGGACAGGAAGGTGCGGCGGGTGGACCTCGTGGGCCGGCCGCCGGTGCTCTCGTGTGCTCCCATGAGTGGCATCCTCACCACATTCGATGCCGTCTGTCCATATACATCAGTATGGATCGAGTGGTTTTCACCCAGAGCGGGTGACGACGCCCGGTGAGCCGCGCTCCTAACGTGGGACGCATGGCCTCCGTGCGTCCGACGCCCGCCGACCCGATGCCCGGCCTGCGCACCACCACCCAGAGCGGCGACCAGCGGGCCATGCCGCCCGAGCTCGGCCCCGACTCCATCGCCGTGCTCAGCGGCCCCACCTTCATGTACTCCGACCGGTGTGGCGACGTCCCACCCCGGAGCATCGGCGGCCTGGTGCACCTGGACACCCGGCTGCTCAGCGGCTGGGTGCTTACCGTCAACGGCGGCCGGCTGCTGGCGCTGCGCTCGCAGACCCTGCAGCACTACTCGGCCCAGTTCGTGCTGACCAACCCCGAGCTGCCCGGCCTGCCCCCGGACAGCCTCGGCATCCGCCGGCTGCGCTACGTCGGCGACGGCTTCCACGAACGGGTCGAACTCTTCTCGTTCCGCCCGGATGCGGTCCACATCGAGCTGCGGCTCGCCGTGGCGGCCGACTTCGCCGACCTGTTCGAGGTCAAGTCCGGTGTCCGGGACCGGTCCGCGGACATTACCCGCACGGAGACCACCCAGGGGACCGCGTTGAAGTTCTCCTACGCCAGCGGCGACTTCGCGGTGCAGACCCGGGTCCGCTGCTCACCGCCCCCGCACCGGGTCGAGGGCGACGACCTGGTCTGGGAGGTGGACCTCTCCCCACGGCAGGAATGGAAGCTGGACCTGCACGTGCCGCTGCCGCCGGGGTTGGGCGTGGTCGAGGCGGTCTGCGGCGACATCACCGACGTGGTCCAGGGCCGGGTCGACGACCCGCTGCGCCGCTGGGTGGTCGACCGGGCCGCCCTGCGCAGCGACAACCCGGTGCTGGAGAAGACCGTCCGGCAGTCCCGCGACGACCTCGGCGCGCTCCGCCTCGACCTGGAGATCAAGGGTCAGCGGGTGATGCTGCCCGGCGCCGGGCTGCCCTGGTTCCTCACCGTCTTCGGTCGGGACACCCTCGTCACCGCGTACCAGACCCTGGTCGCCGGGCCGACGCTGGCGCAGGGCGCGCTGCTGGCCCTGGCCCGGTTGCAGGGCACCCGGTGCGACGACTTCACCGACGAGGAACCCGGCAAGATCCTGCACGAGTACCGCAGCGGCGAACTGACCCGCACCGGGGTCAAGCCGTACACGCCGAACTACGGCACCGCCGACGCCACCCAGCTCTGGCTGATCCTGCTCTCCGAGTACTGGCGTTGGACCCGCGACGACCACACCGTGCGGTACCTGCGCGACAACGCGCTCGCCGCGCTGCGCTGGATCGACGAGTACGGCGACCGGGACGGCGACGGCTACGTCGAGTACGGCACCCGGTCTCTCGAGGGCCTCGGCAACCAGTGCTGGCGGGACTCGCCCGACGGGGTCTGCTTCTCCGACGGCCGCATCCCGGTGCTGCCCATCGCCACCAGCGACCTGCAGGGCTACACGTACGACGCCAAGGTGCGGCTGGCCGAGCTGGCCGACGGACCGCTCGCCGACCCGGAGCTGGCCCGTCGGCTGCGCGCCGACGCCGCCGAGCTGTACGAGCGTTTCAACCGGGACTTCTGGATCTCCGAGCGCGGCGGCTACTACGCCGTCGGCCTGGACGGCGACAAGAACCGGATCGACTCCAAGACCTCCAACATGGGTCACCTGCTGTGGAGCGGCATCGTCCCGGCCGAGCGCGCCGGGCAGGTGGCGGGGCAGCTGATGTCACCGGACATGTTCTCCGGGTGGGGCGTCCGCACGCTGTCCCGGGAGGACCGGCTGTACAACGCGCTCGGCTACCACCTGGGGACCGTCTGGCCGCACGACAACTCGCTGGCCGCCCTCGGTCTGGTCCGCTACGGGTACCGGGCCGAGGCGAACCGGATCGCCCTGGCCATGTTCGAGGCGGCGGAGCAGTTCGGCTACCGGCTCCCCGAGGCGCTCAGCGGCTACCCCCGCGAGACGATGATGTTCGCGGTGCCGTACCCGACCGCGTGCAGCCCGCAGGCCTGGGCGACCGGCGCGCCACTGGCCCTGGTCCGGGCGATGCTGGACCTCAACCCGGTCGACGGTCGGCTGGTCCTCGACCCCGACGTCCCGGCCGAGTTCGGTCGGATCACCGCCGAGCGGGTCCGGGCCTTCGGCCACTGCTGGGAGATCGAGGCGGTCGGCCGCACCGGGTACGTCCGCCTGCAGGCCGGCTGAACGGCCACGTTTGCCCGGCGGGTCGACGGGAACGGCAGCGGGCATGACGAAACCTCGTGTGGTGATCGTGGGGGCCGGGTTCGCCGGTTACCACGCGGCGAAGACGTTGAGCAAGATGGCCCGCGACCGCGCCGAGATCGTGGTGCTCAACTCGACCGACTACTTCCTCTACCTGCCGCTGCTGCCCGAGGTGGCCGCCGGCGTGGTGGAACCGACCCGCATCTCCGTGCCGCTCAGCGGCACCCTCAAGGGGGTGCGGGTGGTCGTCGGTGAGGCCGACCAGGTGGACCTGCAGAACCGCTGGGTCGGCTTCACCCAGCCCGAGGGGGACCGGGGCCGGCTCGCGTACGACCGCCTCGTGCTCGCCGTGGGCAGCGTCAACAAGCTGCTGCCCATCCCCGGGGTGACCGAGTACGCGCACGGCTTCCGCGGCCTGCCCGAGGCGGTCTACCTGCACGACCACGTGATCCGCCAGATCGAGCTCGCCGAGCAGGCCGAGGATCCGGCCGAGCAGCGGGCCCGGGCCACCTTCGTGGTGGTCGGCGCCGGGTACACCGGCACCGAGGTGGCCGCGCACGGCCAGCTCTTCACCGACGCGCTGCGCGCCCAGCGACCCGACCTGAAGATCCGTCCGCGCTGGATGCTGCTGGATGTCGCGCCCCGGCCGCTGCCCGAGCTGGACGAGCGGATGTCCCGTACCGCCGACCGGGTGCTGCGCCGACGCGGCGTGGACGTGCGGATGGGCACCTCCGTCGCCGAGGCAACCGCCGACGGGGTGAAGCTCACCGACGGCGAGTTCGTGCCGACCTGCACCCTGGTCTGGTGCGTCGGGGTACGCCCCGACCCATTCGTCGCCGACCTGGGCCTGCGCACCGAGAAGGGCCGGCTGGTGGTCGACGAGTACCTCAACGTCCCCGGCTTCCCCGAGGTGTACGCCTGCGGCGACGCCGCCGCCGTGCCGGACCTGGTCCGCCCCGGGCAGATCTGCACGATGACCGCGCAGCACGCGCAGCGGCAGGGCAAGCTCGCCGCGCAGAACATCGCCGCCTCGTACGGGCAGGGCACCCGGAAGCCGTACAAGCACCACGACCTGGGTTGGGTGGTCGACCTGGGCGGCAAGGACGCGGCGGCGAACCCGTTGAAGGTGCCGCTGTCCGGGCTGCCGGCGAAGACGGTAACCCGCGGGTACCACCTGCTGGCGATGCCCGGCAACCGGACCCGGGTCGGGGCGGACTGGGCGCTCGACGCCGCGCTGCCCCGCTCCGCCGCCCAGCTCGGGCTGGTGCCCGCGCACGTCGTACCGCTGGAGAGTTCGTCGCCGGAGGTGCCCGCCCGGATGCGCTGACCGGTGGGGACCGGGCCGGCGCACCGGCCCGGTCGTCAGCGCCGGTCCTCGGTCGGGTCGGGCAGTGAGCGCTTCCCGGTGGGGGTGAACTCGCGCAGCAGGATCTGCCCGACGCCAGCGGCCGGGATGGCGAGCAGGGCGCCGAGCAGCCCGGCCAGCTCGGCCGCGACAAGCACGCTGATCAGCACGGTCAGCGGGTTCAGCCGGACCGCCCGGGACATGATCACCGGTTGCAGCAGGTGGTTCTCCACCTGCTGGTAGACGACGAAGAAGACCAGCACCACCACACCCGCGGTGGGGGAGTGCAGGAACGCCGCGCCCGCGGCGAGGACCGCGCCCACCGTCGCGCCGACCAGGGGGACCAGGTCGGCCACCGCGACCACCAGGGCGATCACCGCCGCGTACGGCACGCCGGTGAGGAGCAGCACGAGGTACGTCAGGCCGCCGCAGAGCACACTGATCAGGAGGTTCCCGCTGAGATAGCCGGTGATGGTCCGGGAGGTCTCCCGCCCGATCCGCCGCAGTCGCTCCGCCGGACCGTCCCCGACCAGCCCGAGGCTTCCCCGGACGATCCGGGGGGCCTCCAGCACCATCAGGTACGCCAGCACCACGACCGTGACCACGCCGGCGAGGGTCTCCAGCACCCCCCGGACCAGGCCGACCGCCGGCCGACCCAGGTCACCGCCGTACCGCTGGATCTGGTCGGCGTGGCTGCGGGCGTACTCCAGCAGGCCGACGCGGTCCAGCACCCGGGCGAACGGGCCCCGCCCGGCGCGGGTCTCCCGCAGCAGTTCCGGGGCCCGGTCGACGAACCGGCCCAGCTCGTCGGCCAGCGGCACCACGATCACCGTCCCGACCGCGGCGAGCAGGGCGAACGTCGCCAGGAAGACCAGCAGGGTGGCCAGCGCGCGGTGTCGGACCAGCCGGCGTTCCAGCCGGTCGACGAGGGGTTTCAGCGGGACCGCGAAGAACGCCGCGACCAGGATCCAGATCAGCACCCGGTGAATTGCCCAGATCACCGCCAGCCCGGCCCCCGAGGCCAGCACCAGACCGATCACGATCAGCGCCCGGCGGGCGGTTGCCCGGTCCTCGGCGGCACTCATCCGGCGCGGCTACCCACCCGCGACGCCGGGAAACCCCCGTCAGCCCGCGGCGAGACCCGCGTCGGTCGCCGGGCGCGCCCCGCCGACGAACCCGTCGAGCGCCGCGCCGTGCAGCACGCCGCCGGGCACGACGTCGGCGCTGGCGCGGCCGGCCAACCGGCGGACCGGCAGCCGGTCCGGGCGGTGGGCGGCGGCCAGCACCACGTTGCCGTACCTGCGCCCGCGCAGCATCCGCCGGTCGGCGACCAGGCAGACGTCCGCGAAGACCGACCGCAGGGTGGCCACCTGCACCCGGGTGAAGACCAGCGGGGGCAGGTCGGTGACGTTGACCAGGTACATCCCGTCGGCGTGCAGCGTCCGTCCCACCTCGGCCACGAACTCCCGGGCGGCCACGTGGGCCGGCATCCGGGCCGCCCGGTAGATGTCCGCCAACACCAGGTCGTACGCCCCGGCCGGCGCGCCGGTCACCGCCTCCCGCGCGTCGGCCACCTCCACCCGGACCTCCGGCGGCAGCGGCGGCAGCTCGCGGGCCACCAGCTCCACCACTGCGGCGTCCCGCTCGACCACCCGCTGCGGCGAACCGGGCCGGGTGGCCGCCACGTAGCGGGGGAGGGTCAGCGCGCCGCCACCGAGGTGCAGCACCCGGCACGGGTGGCCGGCCGGTGCGGCCAGATCGACCAGGGTCGCCATCCGGCGGACGTATTCGAAGTGCAGGTGGCGGGGGTCGGCGACGTCCACGTACGACTGGGCCACCCCCGCCGCGAGCAGCGTGCGACCGGTCCGTCGGGCCGGGTCGACGACCAGCTCCAACCCGTCGGCGGCGGCACTGTCCATGCCCGGCACGCTAGCCGACGGCACCGGTCCCGCCCGGCGCCCGGGTCCACCGCCGTCGGGGTCCGGAGTACGGCGGGCGGGGGCCGGCGGGCGTACCGCCCACCGGCCCCGGCCCGGTCACACCGCGCGGCTCAGCCGGCGGCCATCCCCGCGCCGGCCTCCTCGATCGCGTCGTCGACCCGGTGCGCCAGGTCCACGTCGAGGGGGGTCACCGCGTCGGCCTGCCCGGTGCGGACGGTCAACACCGCGTTGTCGGGGTCGGGGCGGCCGATCTGCGGCCCCCGTCCCGTGTCCACCCGGAGCTGGTCGAGCCGGTCGAGCACCCGGTCGAGGTTGGCCGCCGGCAGCTCGATGGTGCGTACCAGCGACCGCCGGTCGCTCGACCAGTACGGCAGGTCGGCCAGGGCGTCCCGCAGCTCCTGCTCGGTCAGCCGCGCGGTGGCGCTGCGCGAGCCGACCAGGCCGCCACCCGGCTCGGGCGGTGTCAGCAGGTCACGCAGCCCGTCCGGGACGTGCAGCGACTCGACCAGGTCGCCGTCGTGGGCGGCCAGCGCGGCGAGCGTCGCCTCCGCCTGGTAGCGGGCCTCTTCCGGGGTGAGGCTGCTGAGCCGGCTCACCTCGGACAGGAATCCCGGCAGGTCCTCGTGCCGCTCGATGCCGTCGACCGGCACCACGTCGTGCAACTTCGTCGGCACGGCCTCGAGCAGTCGGGCGCGTTCCGCCTCGCCCAGCGCCCAGGCCAGGGTCAGCACGGTCGCCTCGGCGGCCACCTTCGCCGTGGAGAAGTCCGCCCCGGATCTGCGGCCCACCTCGTCGACCAGCTCCCGGTAGCCCATCGGCCGTCCCGCCGGCCGTCCCGCGTCCGGCATCGGCCGGGGCGCGGTCGCCACCGCCGGGGGCGGCGGAGCCGGTCCGCCCCGGGTGCTGTCCGGCTTGCGCCGGCCGGCCGGCGGGGGACCGGACCGCTTACCGCGGTCGAGGCTGGTCATCTGCTTGGACGCGCTCAGGGTGGAACCAGTCTCGCTGGGCAGCCGACCCTGTTCCCGGGCCTGGCGGGCCAACGCTCGACGGCGCTGGTTGTCGCCCTCCATCTGCTTGCGCATGGTGGACCTCGCTCCCTGTCGGGTTCACCTTCCCCGACCGCGTTCCCGCCGCCGTGCGGAAGGTAACGGCCGGCGGCCGCCGACAGGTTCACTCCCGGGGGGTGAGGGGCGCTCACCCGTCCCGGCCGCAGTCTCGGAACCGGACCGCAGTTCTTCCGATGCACGCGGAAGGAAGGTCGTCATGAAGAGGATCGTCGAGATCGTCCCCGCTCGCCCCGGTTGGTACGCCCGGTGGCAGGTGGCCCCAGAAGGGACCCGGAGCTACCCGGTCAGCCTGTGGGCGCTGCTGGAGGAGTCCGACGGCTCGGGCCGCGAGGTGATCGGCGTGGACTGCGCCGGACAGTGGCCCGGATCGGACGACAACGAGGCGGCTGCGGAGTTCGTCCGGTACCTGTTCCAAACGCCCGATTCCGGCGCGCCCGAGGACGCCGAGCCGCCGTCGACGGCCGAGCTGCGGTCGACCGGTCCGCGACTGCAACCGGTCACCGCCTAGACCCTCCTCCGGCCCCCGGCCCCTGGTCCCAGGGTCGGGGGCCACCCCGTCCACCGGGGAGGCCCCGGGCCGGCCGCCGGCGAGGCGGTCGGCCCGCGGCGCTGCCGCTCAATTGGGTTGTGGCTCAGCCGGCGCTGCCGCTGAGCCCGTGCTGCGCTCAGCCGGCGCTGCTGCTCAGCCGGCCTCGCGCGCGTCGTCGACGGCGCTGAGGCCGCGTTCGACGGCGAGCAGCTCGGCCAGGCCGGTGCGGTCCAGCAACTGCTGCAACTGGGAATTGACGCCGGTGAGCCGGACCGGCCCGGCGCCGGCGCGGCTGAGCACCACGAACGCGCTGAGCCCGGACGAGTCGCAGAGGCCGACCCCGTGGAGGTCGAGCAGCAGCTCGCGGTATCCGTCCGCTCGGGCCACCTCAGCCACGGCGATCAGCTCCGGCGCCGTGTCGAAGTCGAGGTCGCCCGTCAACCGCAACCGGGCGCACCCGGCGTCGAGCCGGGTCACCTCGATGGAGAGCAGCGGGGAGGGCATGCGTACATGTTCCCAGCCCGTCGCGATCGGGAAACGCCCGGGGCTCAGGCGGAGGCGGCGGAGTGGTCCGGGTGGCCGAACTCCGGGCGCGCGGCGCCCCGCTCGGGGAGCGGACGGGCGAGCAGCCCCGTGACGCCGGTCATGTCGAGGATGGTCTGCAGGAAGCGCGGCGTGGCGCGCAGCCGGACGGCGGTGCCGCCCTGCTGACCCTCCCGCCAGGCGTGCACGATGACCGACAGCCCCGTGCTGTCGATGAAGAGCAGCTCGGCGAAGTCGAGGACGAGCACCGCCGGACCGGTCGCGAGCACGCGGTCGATCTCCGTGCGCAGTGGCGCCGAGCTGGTGAACGCGAGGTCGCCGCCGACGGAGATGACCGGCGCGGCCGGGTCCGAGTGGTCCACCGAGATGTTCAGCGCGGTGGCCTCGGGCTTCCTCGCAGTGGGCACCAGAAACGCCTTTCCGCAGGGCTGCCGGTCGGGCAGAGGGCTTTTCCGGGATCGTAACAACACCGGGCGGAGCCCGCCCGGTAGGCGATCCGCGCCCACCGGCCGTGGGGTGGCGGTCCCGGCACACCGGCGTAGGGTGGGGCGAAGAGATTGGAACACACCGGGCGTTTCCGCTGAACCGCGGGTGTCGAGACGAGGAGTGGGGCTCAGCTGGTGACTGCTGCCGACGTCAGGGGCTCGGACCCGGGCGACGGGCGGATCTCCACGCCGAGTGCCGCACGGGCTCCGGCGTGGCCCGCCGACGCCGTCGTCCGCCGCTCCGGCGTGCTGCCACCGCTGGCCCCCGACCGCGGCCACCCCGAGCCCGACTGGTCGGAGGTCGTCGAACACTTCCGCGAGGGCCTGGTCATCTGTGACGCCCACGGCGTGGTCCGGCACCTGAGCCCGGTCGCCGAACGGCTGCTACCCGAGGTGACCGTGGGGCACACGCTGGCGGCCACCGGAATCGCCGAGCTGACCGACGAGGCCGGCTCGCCCGGGTTCGGCCGCGGCGACCGTCGGCTGCGGGTCCGGCGGGTCCCGCTCTCCGGCGGCCGGGTCTGCCTCTACGTCGAGGACGTCACCGAGAGCGTCAGCCGGGCCGACGCGCTCCTCGCCGAGCGGGCCCGCTCGGCCTTCCTCGCCGTGGTCGGCGAGAAGCTCGGCAATCCGCTGCACCCGGACCGGGCCGCCGCCGCGGTGGTCCGGCTCACCGTACCGACGCTGGCCGAGGTCGCCGTCCTGGTGCTCGCCCCCCGCTCCGGCCGGGCCCGTTGGTGGCGGGCCACCCGCGTCGACGATGATGCGCCCGCTGTGGAGAGCGGCATGCTGCCCGCCGCCGAACTGCCCGGGGCGATCGCCGAGGGGCTCACCGGCGTCGAGCCGCACGCGGTCGACTGGCTGGTCGAGCAGGCGGTCGAGGCCGGCTGGCTGCCCGGCCTGACTGCCCGCGAGGTGACCGCCCGGGTGGTCCCGCTGCCCGGCCCCGACACCCCGGCCGGCGTGCTGCTGGTGGCCCGCCGCGCCACCCGCTGGTACGACGAGGCCGACGTGGAGCTGGTGCGCGCCTTCGCGGCCCGGGCCGGCGCCGCGCTGACCACCGCAGTGCTCTACCGCGACCAGGCCGAGGTGGCCGACACCCTTCAGGCCAGCCTGCTGCCGGTGGAACCGGCCAGCATGACCGGGGTGCAGTGGGGCACCGCGTACCGGCCGGCGCAGGCGAGCCTGCGCATCGGCGGCGACTTCTACGGCTCGCACCGGCTGCCCGACGGGGGCTCGGTGTTCTTCCTCGGCGACGTCTCCGGCAAGGGCGTCGAGGCGGCCGTCTTCACCGGCCAGCTGCGCCAGTGTCTGCAGGCGCTGCACCGGGTGGAGTCCCAGCCGGCCCGGCTGTTGAAGCTGCTCAACGACGCGTTGCTGGAGACCACCCAGGCGCACGGCCAGGGCCGCTTCGCGACCATGGTGCTCGGCGTGGTGCGCCCGCAGCGCGACGGGGGCCTGACCCTGACCATGGCCGGCGGCGGTCACCTGCCGCCGCTGGTGCTACGCGCCTCCGGCGAGGTCGAGACGGTGCCGTTGACCGGCATGCTGATCGGCGTGGTGCCGGATCCCCGGATCGGCGAGGTGACCGTCCGCCTCGAGCCGGGCGAGACCTGCCTGCTCTACAGCGACGGGGTGACCGAGGCGCGCGGTGGCCGGCGCGGTGACGAGCAGTTCGGCCAGGAGCGGCTGGTCAACGCGATCACCGACTGCTACCGGGTGCCCGCCCCGGCGCTCGCCGAGCGGGTCGAGCAGGTGACCTGCGACTGGCTCGCCCACGGCGACCACGACGACATCGCGGTGCTCGCGCTGCGCGCCACCGGCCCCGGAGGGCGGCCGCCGCGGCACCTGCACGCCGTACCCGGCGAGGGTCGGCCCGGTGAGGCGAGGGAGAACCGAACGTGACCACCGTGACCACGGAGACCGACCCGGCGCGCG
Source organism: Micromonospora lacuserhaii (assembly GCF_036902735.1). Classification (NCBI taxonomy): domain Bacteria; kingdom Bacillati; phylum Actinomycetota; class Actinomycetes; order Micromonosporales; family Micromonosporaceae; genus Micromonospora; species Micromonospora lacuserhaii. Next base: position 23,229 of record NZ_JBAKHO010000020.1, read on the forward strand.
CGTACCGCGACTTCCTGGAGTCGTTGGCGGAGGCCGACGAGTACGGCGCCATCGACGTGGCCCTCAACCTGCTAGACGCCGGCGTGCCCGCCGAGCGGGTGCTGCTCGACCTGGTCGCCCCGGCGCAGACGGAGGTGGGGGAGCGCTGGGCCCGCAACGAGTGGAGCGTCGCCCAGGAGCACGCCGCCACCCACATCAGCGAGCGGGTGGTGGCCGCGGTGGCCGCCCACGCCAACCCGCGACCCACCCGGGGCCGGATCGTGGTCGCGTGCATGGACGGCGAGTGGCACGCCCTGCCGCCCCGCCTGGTGGCGGAGGTGCTGCGGCTGCGGGGTTGGCAGGTGACCTTTCTGGGCGCGAGTGTCCCGGCCGCGCACCTGGTGTCGTATCTGCACCGGCACGACGCGCACGCGGTGGCGCTGGCCTGTGCGCTGCCGATGCGGTTGCCGCACGCGCACCGGATGATCGAGGCGTGCCGCCGCAGCGACGTCCCGGTCGTCGTCGGTGGCCGCGGGTTCGGCGACGACGGCCGGTGGGCGCGCGGGCTCGGGGTGGCCTGGGCGCCGGACGCGCCGACCGCGGCCGACCTGGTGGCCGACGAGCGGGCGCTGCGCCGGGTCCGGCCGGCCGACCTGCCGCACCTGGCCGACGACGAGTACGCCAGCCTGGTCAAGCGGCGCGGCGAGTTGATCGACTCGGCCCTGGCCGACCTGCGCGACCGGGTGCCGTCGGTCAACGACTACACGCCGGCCCAGCTCGACTCCACGGTCAGTGACCTGGGCTACATCGTGGACTTCCTCGCCGCGGCGCTCTACGTCGACGACAGCACCCTGTTCACCGAGTTCGTCGCGTGGCTGGTGGAGATCCTGGCCAGCCGCGGGGTGCCGGCCGGGGCGGTCGGCCTGACCCTCGGGCACTACCACCGGTCGCTGCGCGACTTCCCCCGGGCCGCGCGGTTCCTGACGCTGGCCGAGGCGGAGGTCCCGGCGCTGCGCGGCGCCGGCCGGGGCTGATCGCGGGTCGGTCGGCCGCGGGCCGAACCCCGCGTATACTTGCGCGACTGCAAGGGTCGGCCTGCGGTGGTGAGCGAGAGGGACGACGTTGACCTTCACCGTCACGCACGCCCCGTGGAATGGTGCCGGGGTGTGCCTGCGGCTCGCCGGTGAGCTGGACCTGACCACCGCCGGTGAGCTCAACGCCGAGATCGACCGGCTGGCCACGGTCGGTGAGCGGCAGTTCCTGCTGGACCTGACCGACCTGACCTTCTGTGACTCGACCGGGATCGCGGCGTTCGTCCGTGGGGACAACCGGGCGGCCGCCGCCGGGGGGTGGCTCCGGATCACCGGGTCGACCGGTCGGGTCGACCGGGTGCTCCGGGTCACCGGCCTCGCCGAGGTGCTGCTGTACCAGCCGGAGGCGCTCGACCCACCCTCGCGTGCCGCCGGGTGATCGACTAGATTTCCCCGCCAGTGGGTACCAGGCGGTTCCCATCGTCACGCGAGACAGGTTGATCCCATGGGCCCAGACACCTCGAACCCCGTTCGCATCCTGGTGGTGGACGACGACCCAGGTGACGTCCTCATGATCGAGGAAGCCCTCGAGGACTCGGAGATCGACAAGGTCATCGACGTGGTCAGCGACGGCCAGGAGGCGATGGAGTTCCTCCGCCAGGAGGGCCGCCACACCGAAGCCCGGCGACCCGACGTGATCCTGCTCGACCTCAACATGCCCCGGATGGACGGCCGGCAGGTGCTCGGCGAGGTCAAGCAGGACGAGGACCTGCGGACCATCCCGATCGTCGTGCTGACCACCTCCAATGCGGACACCGACATCGTCGGCAGCTACACGTTGCAGGCCAACGCCTACGTGACCAAGCCGATCGACCTGGACGACTTCAACGATGTGGTGCGCCGCATCGACGAGTTCTTCGGGCGCGTGGTGGTGCTCCCCAAGCGGTCCTGACGCTCGCCGCGCGGCGCGCGCCTCAGTTGCTGAACATTTTTCCCGAACCCCCTCGGCGCTGGTCGACAGCCGCGAGGATCGAGCTGGGGATAGACGTACCAGCTGCCTGGGGGGCGACAGTATGAGGTTCTCCGTCGTTGAGACCGGATACGACCAACGGCAGGTCGACTCCTGCCTTGACGAACTCGGCGTCCGGTTGACCCGGCTCGCCGCGCGGGTCCAGGTCGCCGCCGGCGCCGGCCGGGAGTGGGACCAGATCCGGCAGGAGGCCACCTTGCTCTGCGGTCTCGTCGACCGGCAGGGCCCGGTGGCCGACGTGCTGGTGGCCCGGCGCGAGGCCGCCGCGGTCGAGCGGGAGGCCGCCGAGATCCTGAACCGGGCCCGCGGCGTGCTCGACGCGGCGCGCGAGGAGGCCCGGCAGCTGCGCGAGCGGGTGTACGCCGAGGCCGTGCAGGCCCGGCGGGAGTTCGAGGCGGCGCTGCACGAGCGACGGCGCCGCGAGGCCCGGGTCGACGAGATCCTGACCGGGGTGGAGGTGGTGCCGAGCGACACGCCCACCGCCGCGGCGGCGACGTCGGGCGGGGTCCCGGCAACCCGGGTCGCCGCGACGGGCGCCGACGAGGTGACCGTGGAACTGCCCGAGCCGGGCACCCGGGTGGCCTGACGCGACCGCGCCTCAGGTCAGCGCGTCGACCACCGTGGTGGCCCGCTCCTCGTGCTGGGCGTACGCGTCCGGGTACGCGGAGATCTGCACGGCCTGGGCGGCCTCGGTGACGCTGAGCTCCTGCCAGCCGGGAATCTCGGCGAGCGCGAGGTAGAACGCCCGGGCCGCGTACGCCGGCCGCATGAGCTGGGCGATCGTGCCCCAGCCGCTGCTGGGCCGCTGCTGGAAGAGGCCGACCGAGTCGTGGTCGGCGCCGCTGCCCTGGTGCGGGTAGTCGTAGGACTCCGGCAGCACGTCGCTGGCGAGGTTGTACAGGTTGCTCTCCTGCATCGCGGTGGACACGGCGACCACCAGGCCGCGCTTCGGCATCCGCAGGGCGAGGCCCGCGTCGACGATCGCCCGGGCGTTGTCCATCTGTGCCTGGGTGAGGCCGGCGACCGGGCGGGGGTGCTTCGGCCGGACCGTCCGCCGTGGCGGCGGCTTGCGGGTCGCCGACGGGCTGGGGCTGGCCGTGGCGCGCGGGGTGACCGGGACGGCGAGCGGGGAGGCGGCCCGGTCCAAGGAGCGGGAGGCGCGCTGCTCGTCGACGGCCCGGTCGGCGAGCACCTCCGGCACCGGCTCCCGACGGTCGCCGGTGTCGTGCGCCCCGACGAACGCGACCAGGCCGAGACAGCAGCTCACGCCGCCGGCCAGGGCAACCCGCGCGGAGGTGGTGGCGAGCAGCGAACGGGCGCCGCGGCGGGGTGGTTCGGGGGCGCGGTGCCGCCCGATCCTCTTTTCGTCCGATGCCGCATCGGTCGTACGGGTGGCCGGTCGGGTCTCGGTCAGCTGCCGCTCAGGGGACTCGTCGGGATGCACCCGCCGAGGCTAGGCAGCTTCCCGATGTTTGCCATCGGGGTCATTGGTGGCATGCGTCACAATGTGCCGGTTTTGGGTCGGTCAATAGCCGTGGCAAGCTATGAAAGGTGCCAAGCGAATGAATCGCTTTTATCCACTATTACCCTTTTGCTGGGAGCTTCCGGGCACCCCATGGGATGGATACTCGTGACTGTCCGGCTCCTCCGTTCGGCCGATGAGGTGGGTGTCCTATCGGGGCGCTGACCCCTGCCCGGGCGGCGGGCGTCGTAGCGAGCGGCGGTTGCCGGCATCGCCATCGGGGGCGAAGCATCGGCTCGGTACGATGCGGACGGTGACCGAGAGCATGATCGACGAGTCCGTCCGCGGTGGCGCGGACCGGTCCGGCCGCCGGCGGGGGTTGGTCCTCGTCGTGCTCGCCGTGCTCCTCGCGGCCGTGCTGGCCGGTCATCGGGCGATTCCCAATGTGCACGGCGTGGGCAGCCTGCTCGACAGCGTGACCCCCCTGCTCGGCCTCGGCGTGCCGGTGCTGGCCGTCGCCGCGTTGTTGCGCCGCGCCCGGTGGGCGCTGCTCGCGGTGCTGCTGCCCGCCCTGGTGTGGGCGTTGACCTACGGCGGCGCCTGGCTGCCGGCCGCCTCCGGCGCCGGACCGGCCGGCCTCCGGGTGGCCAGTCAGAACCTACGGGCCGACAACCCCGATCCGGTCGCCACGGTGACCCCGCTCGCCGCCTCGGGCGCCGATCTCATCGCGCTGCAGGAGGTGGCCGACGGCGACCGGGTCGCTCCCGCCCTGCGCGAGCGGTACCCGCACCGGGCGGCGGTCTCCACCGTGGCGCTCTGGAGCCGCTACCCCATCCGGGAGTCCGCCGGGGTGGACACCGGCCTCGGCTGGACCCGGGCGCTGCGGGCTGTCGTCGCCACCCCCGACGGGGACCTCGTGGTGTACGTGGCACACCTCGGCTCCGCCCGGGCCGGGCAGACCGCCACCCGCGACGAGACGGTCCGCGCCCTCGCCCGCGCGGTCCGCGCCGACCCGGCGGACCGGCTGGTCGTGCTCGGTGACCTCAACACCGCCAGCACCGACCGGGTCTTCACCCCGCTGGCCCGGCTGCTGCACGACGCCCAGGCCGACGCCGGTCAGGGCTTCGGCTTCACCTGGCCCTCCGGGCTGCCGGTGACCCGCCCGGACCACGTCCTCTACCGCGGGATCACCCCGACCGCGGCCGGGGTGATCCGGACACCGGACTCGGACCACCGGGCGGTGACCGCCGGCTTCCGCTGGTGACCTCGTCGGGTCAGCGCCGGCCGCCGTCGGCCGGGGTGACGGTCAGCCGGTGCCGGCTGCTGTCCCCGCTCGAGAACGGCCAGAGCCGGTCGGCGTGCTCCACCAGGTCGGCCAACTGGTCCCGACTCAGCCCGGCGGACGAGATGGAGGCGTGCACGTCCGCCCGGTAGCGACCGTCGTCGTCGCGACCCAGCTTCGCCTCCGCCGTGACCTGCACGGTGTGCGCCTCGTTGGTGATCTCCCCGGCCGCCTCCACCGCCGCGTGGTGCAGGCAGGACGCGAAGGCGGCGGCGAGCAGCTGTTCGGGGGTCAACCCCGTGCAGTGTGGCGCGAGCGGCGATGCCAGCGCGCTGGACAGGCCCCCGTCGTCGGTGCGTACGTGACCGCCCGCCGCGGTCGCCGAGGCCTCATGCAGCCAGGAACTGGGATCCGGCATCGCGTTCCTCCCGTCGCTCATCCGGCGGGTTCCCGGCCTCGGTCCGGCGAAACGCCTGGCGACGGGGGCCAGGATCAGGCCGGGCTGGCGCGGGACCAGTCGTCGAGGGCGACCGCCTCGGTCGCCTCGGTGGCCGCGCGCTCGGTCCACGGGGAGACGGGCGCGACCCGGGGGCGGGGCGCCGACGCCAGCATCGGCACGTACACCCGGGCGTCCACCGCCTCGGCCAGCAGGAGCGCGGCCATCAGGCTGGTCGGCCGGGCGGTGGGGTCGTCGTCGAGGCAGCGCCGGCACAGGTCGGCCACCTCCGCGGGCAGCCCGTCGACCGGCGGCAGCGGCTCGGGAGCGACCTGCCTGCGGGCGCCGATCAGCTGGGTGGCGGTCGTCCCGGCCGCGTACGGCAGCCGCCCCGTGAGGCAGTAGTAGAGCAGCACGCCGAGGGCGTACATGTCGGCGGCGGGGGTGGCCGGCTGCCGGTCGAACTGCTCCGGGGCCAGGTACGCCGGGGTGCCCACCACGATGCCGTCGGGGCTCTGGTCGGGGGCGCCGGCCGGGCTGGCGATGCCGAAGTCGAGCACCTTCACCCCGGAGGGGGTGAGCATCACGTTGGCCGGCTTGACGTCGCGGTGCACGATGCCGTGCGCGTGCGCGGCGGCCAGCGCGGCGGCCACCTCCGCGCAGACCCGTACCGCGATCCGCCAGTCCAGCGGGCCGGCCCGCAGGTGCGCGGCGAGCGTCTCCCCCTCGGCGAGCTCCATGACGATGTACGGCGCCTCGCGTCCGGGCAGCGTGGACGAGGTGCCGAAGTCGTGCACGCTGGCGACGTTGGGGTGCACCAGCCGGGCCGCGTTGCGCGCCTCGGCCCGGATCCGCTCCACCGACGTCTCCTCGCCGTGCTGCCCGGGGGACATCAGCTTCACCGCGACCGGACGGTCGAGCACCACGTCGTGTGCCCGCCACACCTCAGACATCCCGCCCAGGGCGATGCGCTGTTCGAGCTGGTACCGCCCGGCCAGCGTCCTCATCGTGGCTGCTCCTGTCCGTCTCGCCCGTCTCGCCCCGGTCGTTACCGGCGCTCCGGTCGCGGTACCCGGCGGGCGAGCTGGGCAAACCGTGCTCGGCCGGGTCGGAGCCGCCGCGTCGCGCCGATCGGTGCGGTAGCTTGCCAGGCAGGGGGCGTCCGGCGGGAGGGGGTCACACGGATGAGCGAGGTGACCGTCCGCTTCGTCGGCGGCCCGGCCCACGACCTGGTGCGGGCGCTGCCCGCGGGGCCGGACGGTGATCCGCCCGAGCGCTGGGTGCTGCGCCATCCCGACGGGGATCCGGCCCCGGGTGGGGGCGGCCCCGACCATCTCTACTCGCGCAGCCGGCGCGACGGCACCGGGGTGTGGACGATGAGCTTCGTGCACACCTACCCGGTGGGCGCGGGCGAGTAAGTCGGTTCAGCGGCCCGCCGCCGTGGTCTCCAGGATCACCGCCGCCACCCGCTCGGGGTCGTCCTGCATCGGCACGTGCCCGCAGCCGGGCAGGTCCAGGTGGCGGGCCTGCGGAAGCCGCTGCCGGGCCAGCGCGGCCTGCCGGTACGGCAGGATCCGGTCCCGGGTGCCCCAGGCGACGGTGACCGGCACCGTGGGCGCGCCGGCGAAGGCGTAGCCGCGGCCCGCCCGGGCCACCGCGCGGAAGGCGCGGGCGTCGCGCAGGGCCCGCGAGTCGGCCAGGGCCGCCTCCACCGGCAGCCGCTCCGGCCGGGCGACGATCATGCCGAAGGCCAGCGACCGGAGCGGGGCCGAGCCGAGCACGGACCGGACGACCGGCGCGGGCAGCCGGGCCGCCGCCCGGTGCAGGCTCAGCACGGTCAGCGCCCGGCGCAGCTCCCGCGGAGTGCAGAAGCCGGCGGGGGAGAGCGCGGTGGCCGAGGCGGCCAGGCCGGCGGCGGCGAGTTCGAGGGCGATCGCCCCGCCGAGGCTGTTGCCGGCGACGTGCGGCCGGTCCAGGCCGAGCGTCGCGCAGAACTCGGCGACCGCGGCCACCACCTGCGTCATGTCCCGGGGCAGCCCGCCCGCCGGGACCGGGGAGCGACCGAAGCCGGGCAGGTCGAGCGCCACCACGTCGTGCCGGGCGGCGAGCAGGTCGAGCACCGGCAGCCAGGCCGCCCAGTGGTGGCCGATGCCGTGCAGCAGCACCAGCGGCGGGCCCGCGCCGCGCCGTTCGAAGGCGACCGGCAGGGCCCCGGCCGGCCCGGGGGAGCGATCGGCATCCATGGCCACGCCCGGAAGTTACCATCGGGTAGCCCGCTGGGAAAGGGCACGTCCATCCGTCGACGCTGCGCCCGGACGCTGGAGCGGACCCGGGTCGGACCGGTGGCGGTGCGGTGCGTCGGCGGTCGGTGGCGGTCACGCGGCTCGCCCGTCGAGGTCCCGCCGCAGGCCGGGGCGACGGGGTACCGTCGGACCGAACCGGGGTGGCGCGCACAGGTGGCGCACAGGATGCGCACAGTTCAGGGCCAGCCGGGCCGCCCACGATGGGGGCATGGTGATGGACGGGCAGACCGCGCAGACCCGGATCGAACTCCGCCGCCCCGACGGCGAACCCGTCCGGGTGCTGGTCGTCGACGACGAGCCGACCCTGACCGATCTGCTCTCGATGGCCCTGCGCTACGAGGGCTGGCAGGTGCGCAGCGCCGGCAACGGGATGGCCGCGTTGAGCACCGCCCGGCAGTTCCAGCCGGACGCGGTGGTGCTCGACGTGATGCTGCCTGACCTCGACGGCTTCCAGGTGCTCCGCCGGCTGCGCGAGCAGGCCCCGACCGTGCCGGTGCTCTTCCTGACCGCCCGGGACGCCGTGGAGGAGCGGATCGCCGGGCTCACCGTCGGCGGCGACGACTACGTCACCAAGCCGTTCAGCCTGGAGGAGGTCATCGCCCGGCTGCGCGCCCTGCTGCGCCGCTCCGGCTTCGCGGTGGCGGCGCGGGAGGACGCGGTGCTCACCGTCGGCGACCTCAGCCTGGACGAGGACAGCCACGAGGTGCGCCGCGGCGACGACCTGATCACCCTGACCGCCACCGAGTTCGAGCTGCTGCGCTACCTGATGCGCAACCCGCGTCGGGTGCTGAGCAAGGCGCAGATCCTCGACCGGGTGTGGAACTACGACTTCGGTGGCCAGGCCAACGTCGTGGAGCTGTACATCTCGTACCTGCGCAAGAAGATCGACGCCGGCCGGGACCCGATGATCCACACACTGCGCGGCGCGGGCTATGTCCTCAAGCCCGCGAACTGACCGGCGAGGTCGGCTGCGCTCCTGGCTGGCCGGCCGGTCACTGCGGACCCGGCTGGTCGCCGCGGTGGTGGCGCTGCTCGCCCTGGTCAGTATCGGCATCGGCGGGCTGACCACGGTCGCGCTGCGGCACTTCCTGATCACCCAGGTCGACGACCAGCTCACCGTGGACAACCGCCGGCGGGAGGGTCCGCCATCCTGGTTTCAGCAGCTCGCCGAGCGGCAGCGGGCCGACCAGGACCGGCCGCTCGAACCGCCGCCCGGCTTTCCGCCGGACTCCGTTGCCGTGAAGATCGTCGATGGCGTGGTGACCTCCGCCCTCATCCGCAACGCCTCGGGTGCGGCCGAGGCGCTGCCCACCGGCGGCCTCACCCCGGTCACCGGGCTGCCCGTCGACGGGCAGCCGCGGACGGTGGACCTCGGCGAGCGGGGCGACTACCGGGCGGTGGCCCGGCAGGCGTCCGACGGTGACGTGCTGGTCTTCGCGATCCCGCTGGCCGAGGTGCAGGAGACCGTCTGGTGGATGGTGGTCGCCCAGGCGGGCGTGGCCACCGCGGGCCTGCTGATCGCCGGCAGCCTCGGCGCGCTCATCGTCCGGGCGACGCTGCGCCCACTGAACCGGGTCGCCGCCACCGCCGTCCGGGTCACCGAGCTGCCACTGGACCGTGGCGAGGTGGCGCTGTCGGTGCGGGTGCCCGAGGCGGACACCGACCCGCGTACCGAGGTCGGCCAGGTCGGGGCCGCGCTCAACCGGATGCTGGGCCACGTGGGCGCGGCGCTCGCCGCCCGGCAGGCCAGCGAGACCCGGGTACGCCAGTTCGTCGCCGACGCCAGCCACGAGCTGCGTACCCCGTTGGCCGCGATCCGGGGCTACGCCGAGGTGGCCCGGCGCGGCCGGGACCGGGTGCCGCCGGACGTGGCGCACGCGCTGCGCCGGGTGGAGTCGGCCAGCACCCGGATGACCAGCCTCGTCGACGACCTGCTGCTGCTCGCCCGGCTGGACTCCGGCCGGCCGCTGGCCACCGAGTCGGTCGACCTGACCGCGCTGGTGGTGGACGCGGTCAGCGACGCCCACGTCGCCGGCCCCGAGCACCGGTGGCAGCTCGACCTGCCCGACGAGGCCCTGGAGGTACCCGGCGACGCCGTCCGGCTGCATCAGGTGGTGGCGAACCTGCTGGCCAACGCCCGGGTGCACACGCCGCCCGGCAGCACGGTGACCACCCGGCTCACCCGGGTGCCCGGCGCGGTCGAGGTCAGCGTCACCGACGACGGCCCCGGCGTGCCGCCCGAGCTGCGCGACGAGGTCTTCGAACGCTTCGCCCGCGGCGACAGCTCGCGCTCGCGCGAGCACGGCAGCACCGGGCTCGGGCTGGCCATCGTTGCGGCGGTGGTCGAGGCCCACCACGGCACCGTACGGCTGGAGTCCCGGCCCGGCCGGACCGTGTTCACCGTGCGGCTGCCGGATCCCACAGCCGACGCATAGGCAGATCATGGGGACGGCTCAACCGGCTCGCCCAGGCTTGCCGGCATGGACAGAACAGAGCGCCTGCTGACCGCGTCGGGGAACGCCCCGGCCGCCGAGACCGCGCCACCGGCCGCCCCCGCGCCGGAGCCCGTACCCGCCGAGGCGGAGCCACCGCCGACCCGCCGGGATCCGGCCTGGGCCCGACCGGCCCTGCTGGTGCTGCTGCTGGCCACCGGCCTGCTCTACCTGTGGGGGCTGGGCGCCTCCGGCTGGGCCAACTCGTTCTACTCGGCGGCGGTGCAGGCCGGCGCGGAGAGCTGGAAGGCGTTCTTCTACGGCTCGTCCGACGCGGCGAACTCGATCACCGTGGACAAGACCCCCGCGTCGCTCTGGCTGATGGCCCTGTCGGTCCGGGTCTTCGGGCTGAGTAGCTGGTCGATCCTGGTGCCGCAGGCCCTGCTGGGCGTCGCCTCGGTCGGCGCGCTGTACGCCACCGTCCGGCGCTGGTACGGCCCGGTGGCGGGCCTGATCGCCGGGGCGGTGCTGGCGCTCACCCCGGTCGCCACGCTGATGTTCCGGTTCAACAACCCTGACGCCCTGCTCGTCCTGCTGCTGGTGCTCGGCGCGTACGCGACCGTGCGGGCGGTGGAGACGGCCAGCACCCGGTGGATCGTGCTGGCCGGGGTGCTGGTCGGCTTCGGCTTCCTCACCAAGATGCTCCAGGCCTTCCTGGTGATCCCGGTCTTCGCCGGGGTCTACCTGCTGGCCGCGCCGACCGGCTTCTGGCGGCGGATCCGCCAGCTGCTGCTGGCCGGGCTCGGCGTGGTGGTGGCCGCCGGCTGGTGGGTGGCCGTGGTCGAGCTGGTGCCGGCGAGCGCCCGGCCCTACATCGGCGGTTCCCAGCACAACAGCATCCTGGAGCTGACCCTCGGCTACAACGGCCTGGGCCGGATCACCGGCGACGAGGAGGGCAGCGTCGGTGGCGGCGGCCCGGCGGGCGGCGGTGGGGGCGGCCCGTTCTCCGGGCAGACCGGCTGGCTGCGGATGTTCGACACCGAGGTCGGGGGTCAGATTTCCTGGCTGCTGCCGGCGGCGCTGATCCTGCTGGTCGCCGGGCTGGTGCTGGCCGGGCGGGCGGCGCGTACCGACCGGCGGCGCGCGGGCCTGCTGCTCTGGGGCGGGTGGCTGCTCGTCACCGGCCTGATCTTCAGCTTCATGTCCGGCATCTTCCACGCCTACTACACGGTGGCGCTCGCCCCGGCGGTCGGCGCGGTGGTCGGCATCGGGGCCGTGCTGCTCTGGCGGGAACGCGCCGTCACCGGCCCGGTCGATCTCGTCGCCGCCGCCCCGGGCGCGTCGCGCCGGTGGGGGAACCGCCGCGCGTTCGCGGCGACCGTCACCCTGGCGGTGACCCTCGCGGTGAGCGCCTGGTGGTCCTGGCGGCTGCTCGGCCGCAGCCCCGACTGGTACCCGTGGCTGCGCACGGCGGTGCTGGTCACCGGTCTGGCTGTGGCGGTGCTCCTCGTCCTCGCCGACCGGCTGCCGCGCCGGCTGATCCCGGTGGGCCTGGCCCTCGGCGCGACGGCCGCGCTCGCCGGTCCCGCCGCGTACGCGCTGGACACCGCGGCGACCCCGCACACCGGCTCCATCCCGAGCGCCGGCCCGGTCGTGCAGGGCGGTTTCGGCCCGGGCCGTGGCGGATTCCCCGGCGGCCGGCCGCCGCGCGGCGGCCAGTTCCCCGGCTTTCCCGGTGCGAACCAGACCGGCCAGACCGGCGGCCAGCTCCCGACCCTCCCGGGTGACGGCCAGCTCCCGGGCATTTCGGTCGGGCAGGACGGCGGCGCCGGCCGGGCCCAGCGCGGTGGCAACATGGGCGGGCTGCTCGACTCCCGCGAGCCGAGCGCCGAGCTGAAGGCCCTGCTGGAGTCCGACGCGGACGCCTACACCTGGGTGGCGGCGACGATCGGCTCGAACAACGCCTCGGGCTACCAGCTGGCCACGGGCGAGCCGGTGATGGCGATCGGCGGCTTCAACGGCAGTGACCCGTCGCCGACGCTGGCCCAGTTCCAGCGCTATGTCGCCGACGGCAGGATCCACTACTTCGTCGGCGGCGGTGGCTTCCGGGCCAACGGTGGCAGTTCCGCCTCCCAGGAGATCTCCTCCTGGGTCACCGAGAACTTCCCGGCCAAGACCGTGGACGGGGTCACCGTCTACGACCTGAGCAGCGGAAAGCAGGGCTGAGCCATGACGTACCCGAGCACCCGCCCGGCCGTCGCCGTCGGGGTCGCCGCGCCCACCGCGGTGCTGGACGTGGTCGTCCCGGTGCACAACGAGGAGGCCGACCTCGGCCCCTGCGTGCGGCGGCTGCACGCCCACCTGAGCGCGCACTTCCCGTACCCGTTCCGGATCACCGTGGCCGACAACGCCAGCGTCGACGGCACCCTCGCGGTCGCCGAGGCGTTGGCCGCGGAGCTGTCGCACGTCGAGGTGCGCCACCTCGCCGCCAAGGGGCGTGGCCGGGCACTGCGGGCCGCCTGGTCGGCGTCGGACGCCCCGGTGCTCGCCTACCTGGACGTGGACCTCTCCACCGACCTGGCGGCGCTGCTGCCGCTGGTGGCGCCCCTCATCTCCGGCCACTCCGACCTGGCCATCGGCACCCGGCTGGCCCGGAGCTCCCGGGTGGTCCGCGGCGCCAAGCGGGAGGTGATCTCCAGGGCCTACAACCTGCTGCTGCGGGGCACTCTCGCGGTCCGGTTCTCCGACGCCCAGTGCGGGTTCAAGGCCATCCGCTCCGACGTGGCCCGGGAGTTGCTGCCCCTGGTCCAGGACACCGGGTGGTTCTTCGACACCGAGCTGCTGGTGCTGGCCCAGCGGGCCGGGCTGCGCATTCACGAGGTGCCGGTGGACTGGGTGGACGATCCGGACAGCCGGGTGGACATCGTCGCCACCGCCCTGGCCGACCTGCGCGGCATCGGCCGGCTGGGCCGGGCGTTCCTCACCGGCGCGCTGCCCCTGGCCCAGGTGCGCGAGCAGCTGGGTCGGGCCCCGCTGACCGCCCCGCCGGGGCAGGTGCCGGCCGGGCTGCCCCGGCAGCTGGCCCGGTTCGGCGCGGTCGGGGTGGCCAGCACCGTGGCGTACCTGCTGCTCTTCGTCGCCACCCGGGGCGTGTTCGGCGCGCAGCCGGCGAACCTGCTGGCGCTGCTGGTCACCGCCGTGGCGAACACCGCGGCCAACCGACGGCTCACCTTCGGGGTGACCGGCCGCCGGCACGCCGGCCGGCATCACCTCCAGGGGCTGGTCGCCTTCGCCCTGGGGCTGGCGCTGACCAGCGGGTCGCTGGCCGCGCTGCACGCGGTGACCGCGACCCCGCCGCGAACGGCGGAGCTGGCGGTGCTGGTGGTGGCGAACCTGGCCGCCACGGTGCTGCGCTTCGTGCTGCTCCGCCTCGGCATGCACCACCGCCGTCCGGTCGCGGACTGAGCGGGCCGGGGGCCCCGACCGGTAGTCGGGGCTCCCGCCGCGCCCGTGGCCACCCGGCCCCCAGAGTGGCAGGGTGGACCGGGTGTACCGGGAACGCCCCGCCGCCCTGCCCGGCGCCGTGCTCTGGACCAGCGTCAGCACCGGCGCGCCGGTGCGGGTGCTGCCGGACGGGTGTCTGGACCTGCTCTGGTCCAGCCGGTCGGGGCTGCTGGTCGCCGGACCGGATCGCACCGCGTACCTGACCGGTGCCGTGCCCGGCGAACGGTGGCTGGGGCTGCGGCTGCCGCCGGGGGTCGGCCCGGCGGTGTTCGGCGTCCCGGCTCAGGAGCTGCGGGACCGGCGGGTGCCGCTGGACGCGCTCTGGGGCCGGCCGGCGGCCTTCCTCACCGAGCGGTGGGGCGACCGGCCGACCGGCGCCGACCTCGAGGCGGTCGCCGCTGCCCGGTTGGCCGCCGCCGGCGGCCCCGACCCGCTCGGCGCGCGGATCGCCGCGCTGCTGGCGGCCGGCGCCACGGTGACCGCGACCGCCGCCGAGGTGGGCCTCGGCCCGCGTGCCCTGCACCGACGCAGCCAGCTCCTCTTCGGGTACGGCCCGAAGACCCTCGCCCGGATCCTGCGGATGCGCCGGGCCCTGGCCCTGGCCCGCGCCGGTGCCCCGTTGGCCGAGGCGGCCGCCCGGGCCGGATACGCCGACCAGGCGCACCTCACCCGGGACGTGCGCGAGCTGGCCGGCGTCCCGCCGACGGCGCTGACCGGTTGACGCCGGTGCCCCTCGGGGTGCTGGTCAGCCCAGCGGGGCGTAGAGGTCCACGCCGTTGCCGTCCGGGTCGTGCAGCACGGCGTACCGCTGGCCCCAGAAGGCGTCCCAGGGCGCCAGCTCGCCGTGGAAGCCGGCCCCGGTCAGCTCGGCCCAGCACCGGTCCACCTCGGCCGGGTCGGCGCAGCGGAAGGCGAGGGTGGCGCGGGGACTGCCGGTCGGCGGCGTCCAGCCGGGGTGGAAGGTGCGGACCATGGCGACCGCGTCCCAGGCGAGCCGTAGGCCGCCGGGGAGGGTCACCTCCACGTGGTCCTCCGCGTCGGCGCCGGGCGGGACGTCCAGCCCCAGCCGGCGGTAGAAGTCGAGACTGCGGGCCATGTCGGCGACCGTGATGCCGACGAGATCGAAGCGAGGTGCCATGCGGCCACGGTAGGGCGGGCGGGCACCGGCCGTCTTGAACGGAACGGACGGGGGCGAGTGATCCGTGTGCCCCTCATGGCTGCCCCGGGCGGGCTACTGTCGAGGACAACTCCGGCTATTCGGGTCAAACGCCTCACGGTGTGCCCGGTCGGTTCCACGACGGCGAGGGAAGGGAGCGGTCGGTGATGCATCTGGCCTACCTGGACGCGGGTTCCGGCAGCCTGATCGTGCAGGCGGTGGTCGGTGGCGTGGCGGGCGCGGCGGTCGCCGCCAAGCTCTACTGGCGGCGGCTGGCCTCCCGGTTCCGCCGGCGCCCCACCGAGGTGCCGACGGCGCCCGACGGTGGGCAGCAGCGACAGTCCGTTGACACCTGACCGGCCGGCGATGACCACCTCCGACGCCCGGATCCGGGTCGAACCCGGCTCCTTCCGCGACCCGGCCAACCGGGTCTTCCACGCCGGGGAGGCGGTGTTGCGCGGGCTCGACCCGGGGGCCACCGCCGACTGGCAGGCGCTGGCCGGCACCGAACTCTTCGCCGCGCTGCTGGCCGAGGGGAAGGTCTGCGGCACGGAGGTCGTCGACCCGGCCGTGCTGCCCGGCTGGGCGACGGTGCTGCGGCACGAGCGGATCCCGTTCGTCTCGCACCCGTACGAGTGGTCGTTCGCCATGCTGCGCGACGCCGCGCTGCTGCACCTGGAGATCCTGCGTCGGGCCCTGACCGCCGGGTTCACCACCAAGGACGGCTCGGCGTACAACCTCCAGTGGCGCGGCAGCACCCCGGTCTTCATCGACATCGGCTCCTTCGCGCCGGCCCGCGACGGCGAACCCTGGGCCGGGTACCGCCAGTTCTGTCAGACCCTGCTCTATCCGCTGCTGCTCCAGGCCCACCTCGGCCTGGACTTCCAGCCCTGGCTGCGGTCCCGGGTGGACGGCATCGAGCCGGACCAGATGCGCCGTCTCTTCGGCGGGGTCCGACGGCTGCTGCCCGGCGTGCCGACCCACGTCCACCTGCACGGCGCGATGCAGGCCCGCAACGCGGCGGCCAGCACCACCGACGTCCGGGCCCAGCTGCGGGCCGCCGGGTACTCCCGGGAGCTCGCGCTGGCCACCGTGCGCGGGCTGGAGAAGCTGGTCCGCCGGCTCGACCGCCGGGGTTCGGGCAGCCACTGGGGCGACTACCAGCGCACCTGTGGCTACACCGCCCAGGACCGGGCCGACAAGGAGACGTTCGTCGCCGACGCGGTGACCGCCGCCGGCGCGCCCCGCCTGGTGCTCGACCTCGGCGCCAACGACGGCCGGTACGCCCGGATCGCCGCCCGGCACGCCGCGCGGGTGGTCGCCGTCGAGCAGGACCCGGCGGTGGTCGACGCCCTCTACCGGGCGCTGCGCGCGGAGGGCGACCGGCGGATCCTGCCGCTGGTCATGGACCTCGCCGACCCGTCGCCCGGTGGCGGCTGGCGGGGCGTCGAGCGGGCCTCGTTCGCCAGCCGGGCCCGGGCCGACGTGGTGCTCGCCCTGGCCGTGGTCCACCACCTCGCCATCGGACGCAACATCCCGCTGCCCGACCTGCTCGACCAACTGGTCGGGTACGCGCGCCCCGGCGGCCGGCTGGTGGTCGAGTTCGTCCACCCCGAGGACGCGATGGCCCGCCGGCTGCTGGCCAACAAGCCGGACGGGCTCTTCCCCGGCTACCGCCGGGAGGAGTTCGAGCGGCACCTCGCGGCCCGCTGCCGGGTGGAGCGGCAGCGGGACCTGCCATCGGGCACCCGCACGCTCTACCAGGCGGTGGTGGGTGGCTGACTCGACGCTGACCGCCCCACCCGGTCGGCGTCCGCCCGATGCCGGCCGCCCGGCGCCGTCGGCGGCGGTGCCGTCGGCCCGCCGGCTCGAGCTGTGCCGGCTGCTGGAGGTCACCGCGCTGGTCGGGCTGGTGGTCACCCAGCCGTTGCTCGACGTGCTCGGCCGCAGCCCCGACTTCTTCCTGTTCCACCGGGCCACCACCGCCGACATCCTGATCCTGGTCGCGATGATCGCGCTGCTGCCGACGCCGGCCGTCGCGCTGCTCGGGTGGGCCAGCCGGCTCGCCGGCCCGCGCGCCCGCAGCGCCACCCACCGGCTGCTCGTCGGGCTGCTGCTGGCCGCCCTCGCCGTGCAGGTCGGTCGGCACGCCACCGGGCTGCGGGGCGTACCGCTGGTGCTGGCCGCCGCCGTGGCCGGCGCAGCCGGGGCGGCCGCGCACCGGCGGTGGTCGGCGATCGGCCGGGTGCTGCGGGTCGCGGCGCTCGGGCCGCCGGTCTTCGTCGCCCTGTTCCTCTTCGCCTCGCCCGCCTCGGCGGTCGTGCTGCCCCGCGCGCACGGCGGGGCGGCCGGGACGGCCGGATCGGGGGAGCACCCGCCGGTCGTCATGATCGTCCTGGACGAGCTGCCGCTGGTCTCGCTGCTCGGCCCGGACGGCCGGATCGACGCCACCCGGTACCCGCACTTCGCCGAGCTGGCCGCCGGCTCGACCTGGTACCGCAACGCGACCGGGGTGAGCGGGTGGACGCCGTACGCGCTGCCGGCGATGCTCACCGGTCGCTACCCGGCGAAGCCGTACGCCCCGCACTACTCCCAGTACCCCGACAACCTCTTCACCGCCCTCGGCGGGCTCTACGACGTCCGGGCCGAGGAGAGCATCACCCGGCTCTGCCCGCCCAGCCGCTGCGAGCAGCGGGCCGCCCCGCGGCAGGGGCTCGGGGTGCTGGTGCGGGAGACGGGTCGGCTGCTCGGCCAGGTCGCCGCGCCGGTGGACGGCCGGGTCGACCCGGAGGAGTCGTACCGGGAGCGCACCCGGACCGAGGTGGGGCTGGACGCCGCCGAGCCCGTCCCGGCCGACCCGAAGTTCCGCTTCGACAGCCTGGACGACAACCAGCCGGCCCGGTTCACCAGCTTCCTCGCCGCGCTGCGCCCGTCCGGCCGGCCCACGCTGCACTTCCTGCACCTGCTGATGCCGCACCCGCCGTGGGCGTACCTGCCGTCCGGGGCGCGCTACGACGCCCCGGAGGACCTGCCCAACGACGGGGCCGGCTGGGTGGACCTGGCCCGGGCCCGGCACCTGGCGCAGCTGGAGTACACCGACCGGCTGATCGGCGAGACGCTGCGCACCCTGCGCGCCGGCGGCCTGTACGACAAGGCCATGGTCCTGGTCACCGCCGACCACGGGGTGAGCTTCACCAGGGCCTGGCAGGGCCGGGGGATGGACGCGATCGTCCACGCCGCCGGTGAGGTCGCCTGGGTGCCGATGTTCATCAAGGAGCCCGGGCAGCGCGCCGGCCGGGTCGACGACCGCAACTGGGAGCACGTCGACCTGCTGCCCACCATCGCCGACGTGGCCCACGTGAAGATCCCGTGGCGGATGGACGGGCGCTCGGCCCGGCAGGCCCCGCGGGACCGGACGGAGAAGTGGTTCTACGACCGGCCGGGGGAGCGGGTCGCCTTCCCCGGCGGGGTGCCGGCCCGCCCGGCGGTCGCCGCCGCGCACCCGCTGGTCGGCAGCGCCGTCGGGGAGAAGCCGACCGGCGGTACGGCGACCGTGGCGAACCTGGCCGCGTTCCGCGACGTCGATCCGGCCGCCGGCGCGCTGCCGGCGCTGGTCTGGGGGACGGTGCCCCGCGACGTGCCCGACGGCACCCTGCTGGCGGTCGCGGTCAACGGCCGGGTGGGCGCGGTGGTGCCCGTGGTGCCCCGGGACAAGGGGGGCCGCCGCTTCGCCGCCCTCCTCCCCGACGACCATCTGTTCACCGCCGGGGCGAACCGGCTGGACGTCTACCGGCTCGGCCCCGGCGGCGCGCTGCGCCGGCTGGAACTCTCCTGAACCTTTCCTCCCCGGCGTCCGTCTTCGCCGCGGCCCACCCCGCCACCAGGGTTTCCGATCCGCCGGGTCGGGAATCGGGTGACGCATACCTCACCGCCGAACCACGGCGGGCGGTGTCCCGCAGGCCGCGATTACGGTAAAAGCGAAGGCAATTCAACGAAGATTCGCCGGCGAAGCGAGGAACCACATGACGGAAGTCAAGCTGGATCACCCCGGTGGGCAGCTTTCGATGCCGGTGCACGACGCGGTCGAGGGCCCCGCGGGCATCGGGGTGGGCAAGCTGCTGAAGGAAACCGGGATGACCACGTACGACCCCGGTTTCGTGACCACCGCGTCCTGTTCGTCCGAGATCACCTACATCGACGGTGACGCGGGCATTCTGCGGTACCGCGGCTACCCGATCGAGCAGCTGGCCGAGAAGTCCTCCTTCCTGGAGGTCTCCTACCTGCTGATCTACGGCGAGCTGCCCACCCAGACGGAGCTGACCGAGTTCAGCGAGCGGATCCGCCGGCACTCGCTGCTGCACGAGGAGATGCGTCGGTTCTTCGACGGCTTCCCGCGCGACGCGCACCCGATGGCCGTGCTCTCCTCGGCCGTCAGCGCCATCTCCACCTTCTACCAGGACAGCCTGGACCCGTTCGACTCCAACCACGTGGAGATGTCGACGGTCCGGCTGATGGCGAAGGTCCCGACCATCGCCTCGTACGCCTACAAGAAGTCCATCGGGCAGCCGCTGCTGTACCCGGACAACTCGCTGGGCTACGTGGAGAACTTCCTCCGGATGACCTTCGGCGTGCCGGCCGAGGAGTACGAGGTCGACCCGGTGATGGCCCGCGTGCTGGACATGCTCTTCGTGCTGCACGCCGACCACGAGCAGAACTGCTCCACCTCCACCGTCCGACTGGTCGGCTCCAGCAACGCCAACCTCTTCGCCTCGGTCTCGGCCGGGGTGAACGCCCTGTTCGGTCCGCTGCACGGCGGCGCCAACCAGGCCGTGCTGGAGATGCTGGAGAAGATCAAGGCCGACGGCGGCGACGTCCGGTCCTTCGTCCGCAAGGTCAAGGACAAGCAGGACGGCGTGAAGCTGATGGGCTTCGGCCACCGGGTCTACAAGAACTACGACCCGCGCGCCGCCATCGTGAAGAAGGCCGCCCAGGACGTGCTCGGCCGGATGGCCAAGCCGGACCCGATGCTGGACATCGCGATGCAGCTGGAGGAGATCGCGCTCGCCGACGACTTCTTCGTCTCCCGCAAGCTCTACCCGAACGTGGACTTCTACACCGGCCTGATCTACAAGGCCATGGGCTTCCCGACGAAGATGTTCACGGTCCTGTTCGCGCTGGGCCGACTCCCCGGCTGGATCGCCCAGTGGCGCGAGATGATCAACGACCCGGAGACCAAGATCGGCCGCCCGCGGCAGATCTACACCGGCTCCCCGGAGCGGGACTACACCGCGCTCACCGAGCGCTGAGCCACCCGCACGACGACGAAGGCCGCCGGCCCCGCGAGGGGCCGGCGGCCTTTCGCGCACCCCCGCCCCCTCCCCGCACCCCCTCCCCGCACCCCCTCCCCGCGCCGATCTTGCACTTGTGGCCCCTGATCTGCGCCTGATGTCCGTGATGCGGGGGCCGAAAGTGCAAGATCGCGGAGGGGGAGGAGGGGGAGGAGGGGGAGGAGGGGGTAAGGGGGGAGGGGGAGGGGGTTAGCGCAGCCCGGCGGCGGCCAGCAGGTTCCCCTGGGGGGTGGGAGCGGTCATCCGGCCCAGCGTCATTCGCAGCTCGGCGCGCTGCGCGGTGAACGCCGTGTCCCCGGCGATCGCCGCCGCGTACGCCGACGCCGTCCGGTGCGCGATCGCCGACCAGCCGTACTGCTCGTGGACCATCAACCGGGCCCGGCGGGCGAGCACCCGGGCCCGGTCCCGGTCCGACAGCAGTGCGTCGACGGCCTCGGTGAGCCCGTCGGGGTCCTGCGGGGCGAAGGTCATCCCGGTGACGCCCGGCTCGACGATCTCGGCGAGGCCGCCGGTGCGGGACACCGCCAGCGGCGCCCCGGCAGCGGCGCCTTCGAGCGCCACCATGCCGAACGGCTCGTAGATGCTCGGTACGGCGAAGCAGTCCGAGGCGGCCATCACGGCGGGCAGGTCGGTGCCGCCGAGGAAGCCCGGCATGCTCACCGCCCCGCCGAGGCCGAGCCGGTGCACCTCGGCCTCCAGGGCCGCCTTGTACGGCCCGTCGCCCACGATCACCGCGCGCAGCCCGGGGTGCCGCTCGCGCAGCCGGGGCAGGCCGGCGAGCAGGTGCTGCACGCCCTTCTCGTAGACCAGCCGGCCGGCGAAGGTGACCAGCGGGCCGTCCCCGGCGAACCGGGCCCGGGCCGAGGTGACCGCCGAGGCCGGCACCTTCCAGCGGTGCGGCTCGACGCCGTTGGGCACCACGTCGACCCGGCCGGTGGGCACCCCGAACAGCGCGCCCACCTCGTCGCGCATGTACCCGGAGCAGACGATCACCCGGCCGGACTCGCCGGCCAGCCAGTGCTCGACGCCGTGGATGGTGCGGTTCATCTCCTCCGGCAGCCAGCCCTGGTGCCGGCCGGCCTCGGTGGCGTGGATCGTGCTGACCAGCGGCACGTCCAAGTGGTCGCGCAGGGTCATCGCGGTGTGCGCGACCAGCCAGTCGTGGGCGTGGATCACGTCGTACGAGCCGGCCTGGGCGGCCCGCAGCGCGGCCCGGGTCAGCGTGTGGTTGAACGCCATCGTCCAGGCCAGCAGCGACTCGGTGGCCAGCGGGAAGGCCACCGGGTCCTCGGCGGCGCGGACCACGCGCACCCCGTCGGCGTACTCCTCCAGCGGCGCGCCCTCGGTGTGCCGGGTGACCACGGTGACCTCGTGCCCGGCGGCGGCCAGCGCGACCGACAGCGCGTGCACGTGCCGGCCGAGCCCGCCGACCAGCACCGGCGGGTACTCCCAGGACAGCATCAGGATGCGCCGGGTCTGCGGGGGCACCCCGGCGCCGCCGCCCTGCTGCGGTACCTGGGGCCGGGAGGTGGGGGTGGGCCGGCAGGACCGGTCCGGGGCGGTAGCGAGCTGATCGCCGACCCGCAGGGTGGTCACATCAATCTCCGTCCATGCACGAAGGATCGCGCCGGCAACGGTGGCGGCGGAAAGGAGGTGGTGGGGGTGGCCGAAAGGCCGAGTGGACCCGCCCGCGGGCGCGTCCGCATAAAGCAAAGGGCATTGCGCGCCCCGGCGCATCTCGAAACGGCCTATCGTGACGGAGGACACCCAAAGGTCCAGTGCGTCTCAGGTGGGTGGATATCGGATGTCCCCCGTTCGGATGGATTGGCCGGCACGGGCGCGGGGCATTAGCGGCGTGCGCACCGGCGGCCTGCCCGTCCGGTGCGCTCACGATCAGGTGCCGAAGGAGCGACATGCAGGTCTGGCCGGGTGAGCGTTACCCCCTCGGGGCCACCTACGACGGGATGGGCACCAACTTCGCCATCTTCTCCGAGGTGGCCGAGCGGATCGAGCTCTGCCTCTTCGACGAGTGGGACACCGGCGCCGAGCGGCGGGTCGAGTTGCGCGAGGTCGACGCGTACGTCTGGCACGCGTACATCCCCGGGATCGAGCCGGGCCAGCGGTACGGCTACCGGGTGCACGGGCCGTGGGACCCGGCCAACGGGCTGCGCTGCAACCCGCACAAGCTCCTGCTCGACCCGTACGCCAAGGCGGTCGACGGGGACGTCACCTGGGACCCGGCGGTCTACGACTACGAGGTGGGCGGCGACCCGGACCGGATGAACGACACCGACTCGGCGCTGTTCATGCCGAAGTCGGTGGTGGTCAATCCCTACTTCGACTGGGGCAACGACCGGTCGCCGCGCACCCCGTACCACCACTCGGTGATCTACGAGACGCACGTGCGCGGGCTGACCATGCGGCACCCGGGCATCCCGGAGGAGCTGCGCGGGACGTACGCGGCCATCGGCTCGCCGGTGATGATCGAGCACTTCAAGACCCTCGGGGTGACCGCGGTCGAGCTGATGCCGGTGCACGAGTTCGTGCACGATCACCGCCTGGTTGACCTGGGGCTGCGCAACTACTGGGGCTACAACACCATTGGCTTCTTCGCCCCGCACCACGGCTACTCCGCGCTGGGCCGGCTCGGCCAGCAGGTGCAGGAGTTCCGCGGCATGGTCAAGGCGCTGCACGCCGCCGGCATCGAGGTGATCCTCGACGTGGTCTACAACCACACCGCGGAGGGCAACCACCTCGGCCCGACGCTGAGCTTCAAGGGCGTCGACGCGCCGAGCTACTACCGGCTGAGCGAGGAGGATCGGCGCTACTTCGTCGACTACACCGGCACCGGCAACAGCCTCAACGTGCGCAGCCCGCACTCGCTCCAGCTGATCATGGACTCGCTGCGCTACTGGGTGACCGAGATGCACGTCGACGGCTTCCGGTTCGACCTCGCGGCCACCCTGGCCCGTGAGTTCTACGAGGTCGACCGCCTCTCCACCTTCTTCGAGGTGGTCCAGCAGGACCCGGTGGTCAGCCAGGTCAAGCTGATCGCCGAGCCGTGGGACGTCGGCCCCGGCGGCTACCAGGTGGGCAACTTCCCGCCGCTGTGGACGGAGTGGAACGGCAAGTACCGCGACACCGTGCGGGACTTCTGGCGCGGCGAGCCCGCCACCCTGGCCGAGTTCGCCTCCCGGATCTCCGGCTCCGCCGACCTCTACCAGGACGACGGCCGGCGGCCGTTCCACAGCATCAACTTCGTCACCTGCCACGACGGGTTCACCCTCAACGACCTGGTGTCGTACAACGACAAGCACAACGAGGCCAACGGGGAGGAGAACCGGGACGGCGAGAGCCACAACCGGTCCTGGAACTGCGGCGTCGAGGGGGAGACCGACGACCCGGGCGTGCTGGCCCTGCGGGCCCGCCAGCGGCGCAACTTCCTGGCGACGCTGATCCTCTCCCAGGGCGTGCCGATGATCGGCCACGGCGACGAGCTGGGGCGCAGCCAGCGCGGCAACAACAACGCCTACTGCCAGGACAGCGAGCTGGCCTGGGTCGACTGGGAGCAGGCCGACACCGAGCTGCTCGACTTCGTCCGGCGGCTGACCGGGTTCCGGATGCGGCACCAGGTCTTCCGCCGCCGCCGCTTCTTCACCGGCCTGCCGGTGGGCGGCCGGGCCGCCGGGTCCGGCGTGCCCGACCTCGCCTGGTACACCCCGGACGGCCGGGAGATGACCGGCGAGGACTGGGGCAACGACTTCGGCCGGTCGGTGGCGCTGTTCGTCAACGGCGACGGCATCCCCGAGCGCGGCCAGTACGGCCAGCGCCACCAGGACAACTCCTTCCTGCTCTGCTTCAACGCCCACGACGCGGCGCTGGACTTCACCGTGCCCGGCGGCGAGTTCGGGCAGCGGTGGGAGCTGGTCATCAGCACCGCGGAACCGGAACCGGAGAAGACGGCGATCGTCGAGGCGGGCGGCGTGATCTGCGTGCCGGACCGCTCCCTGGTGGTCCTGGAGAGGACGATCTGAGATGCCCGAAGCCCCCCGACCCCACGTGACCGCGGAACCGACGACGCGAGTGGGGTCGACCTACCGTGTCCAGGTCCGGCCCGGGTTCGACCTGGACGCCACCGCCGGCCTCGCCGGCTACCTGGCGGACCTGGGCGCCACCCACCTCTACAGCGCGCCCCTGCTCACCGCCACGCCCGGCTCCGCGCACGGCTACGACGTGGTCGACCACCGCGCGGTCAACCCGGAGCTGGGCGGCGAGGCCGGCCGGCAGCGGCTGGTCCGCGCGCTGCGCGCGGCCGGGCTCGGCCTGGTCGTCGACATCGTGCCCAACCACGCCGGGGTCGCCCAGCCGGCGGCCAACCCGGCCTGGTGGGACGTGCTGCGCCGGGGCCGCTCCTCGGCGTACGCGAACTGGTTCGACATCGACTGGGACCGCGGCCGGCTGCTGCTGCCGGTGCTCGCCGACACCCCCGACGCGCTGGACGATCTCAAGATCGTCGACGGGGAGCTGCGCTACCACGAGCACCGCTTTCCGATCGCCGACGGCACCGCCGACGGCAACCCGCGCGAGGTGCACGACCGGCAGCAGTACGAGCTGGTCTCCTGGCGGCGCGGCGACGCCGAGCTGACGTACCGCCGGTTCTTCGCCGTGTCGGATCTCGCCGGCCTGCGGGTGGAGGACCCGGAGGTGTTCCGGGCGACCCACGCGGAGATCCTGCGCTGGGCCGCCGAGGGCGAGCTCGACGGCATCCGGGTCGACCACCCGGACGGCCTGCGCGACCCCACCGGCTACCTGGCCCGGCTGCGCGCGGCCGCGCCCGACGCCTGGCTGGTGGTGGAGAAGATCCTGGAGTACGGCGAGGAACTGCCGGACTGGCCGGTGCAGGGCACCACCGGGTACGACGCCCTCGCCGCGGTCTGCGGGCTCTTCGTCGACGGGCGCGCCGAGGGGGACTTCACCGCCCTGGACGCCCGGCTGACCGGCCACCACACCTCGTGGCAGGACCTCACCCACGACACCAAGCTGGCCGCCGCCACCCGGCTGCTCGCCGCCGAGCTGACCCGGCTCGCCGCCCTCGCCCCCGAGCTGGACCAGGAGTCCACCCGGGCGGCGCTGGCCGAGCTGGCCGCCTGCTTCCCGGTCTACCGGGGCTACCCGCCGCTGGGCGCTCGGCACCTGGCCGCCGCGCGCGCGGAGGCCGGCCGGCGCCGCCCCGATTTCGCCGGCACCCTGGACGCCGTCACCCGGCTGCTGCGCAACTCCGAGCACGAGCTGGCGAAGCGCTTCCCGCAGCTCACCGGGGCGGTGATGGCCAAGGGGGTGGAGGACACCGCCTACTACCGGTGGAGCCGGTTCGTCGCGCTCAACGAGGTCGGCGGCTCGCCGGCCCACTTCGGCGTACCGCCGGCGGAGTTCCACCGGTTCGCCGCCGCCCGGCAGGTGCGCTGGCCGGCCTCGATGACCACCCTGTCCACCCACGACACCAAGCGCGGGGAGGACGTCCGGGCCCGGCTCGCGGTGCTCTCCGAGCTGCCCGACCGCTGGGCCGGGCAGGTCACCGACTGGATGTCCCGGGCGCCGCTGGCCGACCCGGCCTTCGCCCACCTGCTCTGGCAGACCGTCGTCGGAGCGTGGCCGGTCGAACGGGACCGGCTGCACGCGTACGTGGAGAAGGCCGCCCGCGAGGCGGCCGACTCGACCAGCTGGTCCGACCCGGACCTGGCCTTCGAGCGGGAACTGCACGCCCTGGTCGACCGGATGTACGACGACCCGGAGCTGCACGCCGAGATCACCGCGTTCGCCGCGGAGATCACCCCGGCCGGCTGGTCCAACTCGCTCGGGCAGAAGCTGGTCCAGCTCGCCATGCCCGGGGTGCCCGACACCTACCAGGGCACCGAGCTGTGGGAGAACAGCCTGGTCGACCCGGACAACCGCCGGCCGGTCGACTTCGCCGTACGCCGGGAGCTGCTGGCCCGGCTCGACGGCGGCTGGCGGCCGGCGGTCGCCGTCGACGGGGCCGCCAAGCTGCTGGTGGTCTCCCGCACCCTGCGGCTGCGCCGCGACCACCCCGAGCTGTTCACCGGCTACCGGCCGGTGCCGGTGCACGGGCCGGCCGGACCGCACGCGCTCACCTTCGACCGGGGCGGCGCGGTCGCCGTGGCGACCAGGCTGCCGCTGAGCCTGACCCGTTCGGGTGGTTGGCGGGGGACCACTCTATCGATTTCCGGCAACAGTGTTACGGACGTGTTCACCGGTCGGGTCTACAGTGGCTCTGAGCTGCTCCTCGATGAACTGCTGAGCACTTATCCCGTCGCCCTGCTGGCTCCCACCGACTCCGTGGAGGCTGCCGCATGACCGAGTTCACGGTGTGGGCGCCCGACGTCGCCCGGGTCCGGCTGCGCCTGCCCGGCGTCGCCGACCACGAGATGCGCCCCGCCCCGGGCGGCTGGTGGCGGGTCGAGGTGCCCGGCGCCGGCGCCGGCGCCGGCACCGACTACGCCTTCCTCCTCGACGACGACGACCGGGCCCTGCCCGACCCCCGCTCGGCCTGGCAGCCGGCGGGCGTGCACGGCCCCAGCCGGGTCTACGACCACAGCGCCTTCGACTGGACCGACCAGGGCTGGACCGGCCGCCAGCTGCCCGGCAGCGTCCTCTACGAGCTGCACGTCGGCACGTTCACCCCGGAGGGCACCTTCGACGCGGCGATCGACCGTCTCGACCACCTGGTCTCCCTCGGTGTCGACCTGATCGAGCTGCTGCCGGTGAACGCCTTCAACGGCGAGTACAACTGGGGCTACGACGGGGTCTGCTGGTACGCCCCGCACCAGCCGTACGGCGGCCCGGACGGCTTGAAACGCCTGGTCGACGCCGCCCACGCCAAGGGGCTGGGGGTGATCCTCGACGTCGTCTACAACCATTTCGGGCCCTCCGGGGCCTACGCGCCGATGTTCGCGCCGTACCTCACCGAGCAGAGCAACACCTGGGGCCGCACGGTCAACCTCGACGGGCCGCACTCCGACGGGGTACGCCGCTACATCGTCGACAGCGTGCTGATGTGGCTGCGCGACTACCACGTCGACGGCCTGCGGCTCGACGCCGTGCACGCGATGCCGGACTCCCGGGCCACCCACTTCCTCGAGGAGATCGCGGTCGAGGTGGAGGCGCTCTCCGCCCACCTGGGCCGGCCGCTGTCGCTGATCGCCGAGTCCGACCTCAACGACCCGAAGCTGATCACCCCGCGTGAGGGCGGCGGCTTCGGCCTGCACGCCCAGTGGAACGACGACGCGCACCACGCCCTGCACACCCTGCTCACCGGGGAGCGGCAGGGCTACTACTGCGACTTCGGCTCGCTGGAGTGCCTCACCGACGTGCTGACCGGCGCGTTCTTCCACGCCGGCGGCTGGTCCGGCTTCCGCAACCGCAGCCACGGCCGGCCGGTGGACCGCCAGCGCACCCCGGGGCACCGGTTCGTGGCGTACCTGCAGAACCACGACCAGATCGGCAACCGGGCCACCGGCGACCGGATCTCAGCCAGTCTCTCCGCGGCGCAGCTGCGGGTCGGGGCGGTGCTGCTGATGACCGCCCCGTTCACCCCGATGCTCTTCATGGGGGAGGAGTGGGCGGCCAGCACGCCCTGGCAGTTCTTCACCAGCCACCCCGAGCCGGAGCTGGCCACCGCCGTGGCGACCGGCCGCCGCCGGGAGTTCGCCGCGCACGGCTGGCCCGAGGGCGACGTGCCGGACCCGCAGGACCCGCAGACCTTCCTGCGGTCCCGACTGGACTGGGCCGAGCTGGACAAGCCCGAGCACCGCGAGATGTTCGAGTTCCACCGCCGGCTGATCGTGTTGCGCAAGAGCCGCCCGGACCTCTCCGACCCGCGGCTGAGCCGGGTGGAGGTCCGGCACGGAGACCAGTTCCTGATCATGCGGCGCGGCGAGACGCTGGTGGTGGCGAATCTGGCCGGCAAGCCGCAGCGGATCACCCTGCCCGGCGCGGTGCGCAGCGTGCTGCTGGCCACCAACACCGGGGTCACCGTGATGCGGGACCGGGTGGAGCTGCCCGCAGAGACCGCCGCCATCGTCGCCCTCTGAACCGCCGTTCCGGGGTCCATCGCCCGCCGGTGTGTGGCGGGTCAGGGGATCGGCCACTCGTGCACCGGGCGGTTGCTGTGCATCAGGTCCACGTAGTGCCGGACCACCTCGCGCAGCGCCTCCGGCCGGTCCAGGTGGTCGGCGGACTCCAGCCGGTGCAGGGTCTCCACCTGCCAGGTCGCCCCGTTGCGCCCGGTCAGGCAGCGCTGCTCGATGATGCCGAGCAGTCGGTCCCGCTCGGCCGGGTCCACACCCCACCGGTCCAGCCCGTGGTACGCCAGCGGCAGCAGCCGGCGCAGCACCAGCTCGGTCGCCGGCAGGTAGCCCAGGCCGGGCCAGAAGACCTGCGCGTCGATGCCGTGCCGGGCGCAGCTGTTGAAGTTCTCCTCGGCGGCGCTGAACGACATCTGCGACCACAGCGGCCGGTCCGACTCGGCGAGGGCCCGGACCAGCCCGAAGTAGAAGGCGCCGTTGGCCACGGTGTCGAGCACGGTCGGGCCGGCCGGCAGCACCCGGTTCTCCACCCGCAGGTGCGCCCGCCCCTTGAACACGTCGTAGACCGGGCGGTTCCACCGGTAGATGGTGCCGTTGTGCAGGCGCAGCTCGGCGAGCTTCGGTACGCCCCCGGCGTGCAGCGTCTCCGTCGGGTCCTCCGGGTCGCAGACCGGCAGTAGCGCGGGGAAGTACCGGACGTTCTCCTCGAACAGGTCGAACACGTTGGTGATCCAGCGCTCGCCGAACCACACCCGGGGGCGTACCCCCTGGGCCTTGATTTCCTCGGACCGGGTGTCGGTGGCCTGTTGGAAGAGCGGTACCCGGGTCTCGCGCCACAGCTCCCGGCCGAAGAACAGCGGCGAGTTCGCGCCGAGCGCGACCTGGATGCCGGCGATCGCCTGGGCGGCGTTCCAGTAGTCGGCGAACTGCGCCGGGCTGACCTGGAGGTGGAACTGCGTGCTGGTACAGGCCGCCTCGGGGGTGATGGTGTCCGCGCTGGTGGCCAGCCGCTCCACCCCGCTGATCGAGATCCGCAGGTCCTCACCCCGGGCGGCGAAGATCTGCTCGTTGAGCAGCGCGTAGCGCGGGTTCGCCGACAACGTCTCGGCGGTCAGGTGCTCCGGGCGCAGGGTGGGCAGGATGCCGATCATCACCATGTGCGCGCCGACCGTGCGGGCCTTCTCCTCCGCGGCGTTGAGGCTGGCCCGGACGTGCTGCTCGAACTCCGCGATGCCGGTGCCGGCCAGCCGGCGGGGCGCCACGTTGATCTCCACGTTGAACTGGCCCAGCTCGGTCTGGAAGCTCGGGTCGGCGACGGCGGCGAGCACGTCGGCGTTGCGCATCGTCGGCATCGAGTCGTCGCCGACCAGGTTCAGCTCGATCTCCAGGCCGGTCATCGGCCGTTCCACGTCGAAGCGCGACTCGCGCAGCATCTCGGCGAAGACGTCGAGGCAGCGGCGGACCTTCTCGCGGTAGCGGGCCCGGTCCTCCCGACTGAACGTACGCGCGCCGACGTCCTCGCCCATGGTCACCACCCTGTCACCGTTGGTCTCCCTAACCTCGCACGCGGCAGCGGGGCGGGGAAAGACCCGAAGGACCCTTTACGTACCCAGGGTGGGCCGGGTGATCCCCGTCGCGTGCGGATCCGCTTCGGGGTGGTGGAGCGGCCGGGCTGGCTAGCATGGCGCGATGCGCGAGAAGACGACCCGGCTGTTCGTGGCGGCGGCGATCGCCGAGGCATGCTCCTGGCTGGCCCTGCTGGTGGGCATGGCGGTGAAGTACGGCCCGCCGGCCGACGAGATCGGCGTCCAGGTCTTCGGGCCGATCCACGGCGCGCTCTTCGTCGCGTACGGGCTGCTGGTGCTGGCGGTCGCCCGGCTGCACCGGTGGCGCCTCGGCGTCACGTTCCTGGCGCTGGTCTGCGCCGTGCCGCCCTTCGCCACCCTCTTCTTCGAGCGCTGGGCCCACCGCCGCGGCCTGCTGCGCACCGACCCGGCGCCGCAGCGCCCCTTGACGCCCGTCGGCTGACCCCGCCCGGTTCGGTCCCGGCGAGCCTTGCCGCCGGAGAACACGACCTCCGGTGCGGGGATCGCTCAGCCGGTGAGCACGGAGCAGGCGGCCAGGCCGGCGATCAGCGCGGCGCCGAGCACCGCCTGGAGCAGCAGCGGCGGCCCGAGGTGCGACCAGACGGTGGCGGTACGCGGGGTGAGCAGCTGCCCGGTGGTCAGGTTGACGATCCGTTCCACCCGGGGCGGCAGGTCGTCATCGGGCTGGCGGCGCAGGGTGAGCTGCACGTGGTCGGCCGGGTGCAGGGCGCTCTGCGGCAGGTGCCCGTGCAGCTCCACCTCGTAGAGCCAGCCGAGCTCGTCGCGGACCCGCAGCGGGGTGACCAGGAACTCCGGCCCCTTCTTCAGCTCCTTCCACTTGCGCCGCGCGCCGCCACCGCCGCCGCCGGTGGAGACCAGGGCGCGCAGCAGCAGCATCAGCAGCCCCACCACGCTCGCCGCGCTCACCACCGTGACCAGCACCGGCTGGCCGACCTTGATCTCCCGCGGGTAGCCCTCCATCAGCCGGACCACCCGGCCGGTGAGGATCCGCTGGGTCGGGCGGACGACGCGGGTGGAGACGTCGCTATCCATGATCACCACCGAGGGTCAGGTTGGGTTCACTGATGGTATCGGTCGATCGCCCCGGGTGGCGTGAATGAACCCCGGTCACGCCCGACCCGGCGGCGAGGTGACATCCCCGGCGACGCGGGTAAGCGGGCGGCCGAGCTGGAAAGGGGTCGAGCATGCAGCTGTCCTTCCTGCGCCCGCTCTACGACCGTCCCGGGCCGTGGTGCTCGGTCTACCTGGACGCCTCCCGGGACACCCACGATTCGCGTCCCGCCGTCGACCTGCGCTGGCGCGCGCTGTCCGAGCAGCTCGCCGCCGACGGCGCGGACGAGCCCACCATCGCGGCACTGGACCGGGTGGTCCGGGGCCACGACCCGATGCCGGGCGACTACGGGCTGGCCGTCTTCGCGACCCGGGGCCGGGTGGTGCTCTCCGAGTTCCTCACCGCCCCGCCGCTGCGCGACCTGGCCTCCTGGAGCCCGCTGCCGCACGTCATGCCGATGCTGGCCCAGCGCGGCGAGCAGATCGCCTGGGTCCGGGTGCTCGCCGACCGGACCGGCGCCGACGCGGTGGCGGTCAGCGCCGGTGGGGTGCCCCGCCGCGCCCAGGTCAGCGGCCGGGAGAGCTACCAGCTGCGCCAGGTCAGCCCGGGCGGCTGGTCGCAGTCCCGCTACCAGCGGGCCGCCATGGAGGCGTGGCACCACAACGCCGGCGACGCCGTCGCCGCCACCGTCCAGCTGGCCGAGAAGGTCGGCGCGGAGGTGGTGGTGGTCGCCGGCGACATCCGGGCCACCGGCATGATCGCCGCGCAGCTGCCGGAGCGCTGGCAGGACGTGGTGGTCCGCACCGACGCGGGTAAGCGGGCCGGCGGCGCCGACCCGGCGGCCATGGACGACCTCACCGTGCAGACCATCGCCGAGGTCGCCGAGCAGCACGTCAGCGCCGCGCTGGACCGCTTCGGCATGCAGGAGGACGTGGGCGCCGGCCTGGACGCCGTCGTCGCCGCCCTGCAGCGCAACCAGGTCGACACCATGCTCATCGTCGACGACGCGTCGGCGAACGGTGAACTCTGGATCGGCCCGCAGCCCACCGACATCGCCACCGACCCGGGCCAGCTGGCGGCGGTCCGCCACCCCCAGCGGGTACGCGCCGACGCGGCGCTGGTGCGGGCCCTGGTCGGCACCGACGCCGAACTGACCGTCCTCGGGCCGGACGAGGCGCCCGACCTGACCGACGGGGTCGGCGCGGTGCTGCGCTACGTAGACGCCGGCACACCCGGGCGGGGCAATGGCTGACCGTACCGTCGCGGACCTGGTCGTGGACCGGCTGCGCGCCTGGCGGGTCCCCCGTGTCTTCGGCTATCCGGGCGAGGCGATCGCCCCCGTGGTCGAGGCGCTGGACGCCGCCGGGGGCGACCCGGAGTTCGTCCCGGCCCGGCACGAGGAGACTGCCGCCTTCATGGCGACCGGGCACGCCAAGTTCACCGGTGGGATCGGCGTCTGCCTCGCCACCCAGGGCCCGAGCGCGGTGCACCTGCTCAACGGGCTCTACGACGCCAAGCTGGACAGCAAGCCGGTGGTGGCGATCGTGGGGGAGGACATCACCGGGCCGCTCGGCGGTGCGCACGAGGAGATCGGGCTGAGCCGGCTCTTCGGCGACGTCTGCAACCAGTTCGTCCGCTACGGCCGCTCCCCGGGGCAGGTGCCGGCGCTGCTCGACCAGGCGTTGCGGACCGCCGCGGCCACCCGCAGCCCGACCTGCGTGGTGCTGCCCCGGGGGTTGCAGCTCTCCGCCGTACCCGATCTGCAACCGCAGGCGGCCGGCGTCCTCACCGCGACCCCCGGCGAACCGCTGGCCCGGGTGCTGCCGCACGAGGCCGACCTGGACGCCGCCGCCTCGCTGCTCACCGTGGGGCACCGGGTGGCGATCCTGGTCGGTCAGGGTGCCCGGGGCGCGGAGGACGAGATCATCGCGCTCGCCGACCGGCTGGGCGCCGGGGTGGCCACCTCGCTGCTCGGCAAGCCGGTGCTCGACGAGGCGCTGCCCTTCCACACCGGCGTGCTCGGCGAGGTCGGCACCGTGGCCGCCGCCCAGCTGATGGGCGGCGCGGACACCCTGCTGCTGGTCGGTACCAACGATCCGTGGACCGACTACTTCCCGATGCCGGGGCAGACCCGCACCGTGCAGATCGACATCGACGGGCGGCGGATCGGCACCCGCTACCCGGTGGACGTGCCGCTGGTCGGCGACGCCGCCGAGACGCTGCGGGCCCTGCTGCGTCGGGTGCCCGACCAGCCCAACCGGGACTGGCGGGCCACCGTGGAGACCTCGGTCGACCGCTGGCGCCAG
Organism: Micromonospora lacuserhaii; assembly: GCF_036902735.1. Classification (NCBI taxonomy): domain Bacteria; kingdom Bacillati; phylum Actinomycetota; class Actinomycetes; order Micromonosporales; family Micromonosporaceae; genus Micromonospora; species Micromonospora lacuserhaii. The sequence goes on from NZ_JBAKHO010000020.1 coordinate 56,258, forward strand.
GAGGCCACCGCCCGGGCGGGCGAGCCGGCCGAGCCGATCAACCCGCAGCTGGTGCTGCACGAGCTCGCGCCCCGGCTGTTCCGGGCCGGCGCGGTCGCCGTCGACGTCGGCTCGGTGATCTACTGGTACTCCCGGCACCTGCAACTGCCCCCGGGGGTCAACGCCCAGCTCTGCGGCACCCTCGGCTCGATGGGTTGCTCCCTGCCGTACGCGGTGGCCGCCAAGCTGGCCCGCCCGGACGAGCCGGTGGTGGCCCTGCTCGGCGACGGGGCGATGCAGCTCAACGGGCTCGCCGAGCTGATCACGGTGGCGCACCGGTGGCAGGAGTGGGCCGATCCCCGGCTGGTGGTGCTGGTGCTCAACAACCGGGACCAGTCCGGCATGGGAGGTGGCCGGCCGGTCACCGGGCTGGGCCAACGCCGACCGGACGTCCCGTACGCCGGCTGGGCCCGCCTGCTCGGCCTGCACGGCGTCCGGGTCGACCGGCCCGAGCTGGTCGGCGCGGCCTGGGATGAGGCGCTCGCCGCCGACCGGCCGTGCGTGCTGGAGGCGGTGGTGGACCCGGCGGTGCCGCTGCGTCCGCCGGAGCCCGCCCTGGCCGACCTGCGGGGGATCTTCGCCGACGGCGACGCCGCCCGACGGATCCGGGACCACGCGATGGCCGCCCACACCGTGGTGGAGGCGGAGGACCTCGTTTAGCGCTCCGGCCTCCGGGCATCACTGACCGCACCCGTTCCGCTGGAGGTCAGATGTCCGACGCCGACCGTCGCTACGGTCCCGCCCCGCTGCCGGCACCCCGGGGCCCGATCTCCGGTGCGGTGCTGGCGGCATTGCGCAGGCCACCGCACGACCTGCCCTCCGGGCTCGGCGCGCGGTTCGCGGTCGACGGCGCGCTGACCGACGAGGACCTCCAGCTCACCCTCTTCCTCTGCTACGAGCTGCACTACCGCGGCTGGCGGGGGGTGGACGAGCACTGGGAGTGGCAGTCGTCACTGCTCGGCCTGCGCGCACGGGCCGAGCGGGTCTTGGAGGTCGCGTTGCGTCGGCTGGTGGACCTGCCGGCCGCGGTGCTGCCCGGGGGTGTCCCGGGCGCGCTGGCCGACGTCGTGGCCGCCGCCGACGACGGCCCGTCGCTCGCCGCCGCCCTGCAACGCCGGGCGACGCTGGCGCAGTTCCGCGAGTTCGTCACCCACCGCTCGATCTACCACCTGCGGGAGGCCGACCCGCACAGCTGGGGCCTGCCGCGCATCGGCGGCCCGGCCAAGGCCGCGCTGGTCGAGATCCAGATGGACGAGTACGGCAACGGCCGGCTGGACCGGATGCACGCCGAGCTGTTCCGCCGCACGATGGACCGGCTCGGCCTGGACTCCGGCTACGCGGCCCACCTGGACCGGGTGCCCGCGGTCACCCTGGCCACCAACAACCTGATCTCGCTGTTCGGGCTGCACCGGCGCTGGCGCGGCGCGCTCCTCGGTCACCTGGCCGCGTTCGAGATGACCTCCTCGCTACCCAACCGCCGGTACGGCAACGGGCTGCGCCGCCTCGGCCTGGACGAGGTCGCCACCCGCTTCTACGACGAGCACGTGGAGGCGGACGCGGTACACGAGCAGATCGCCGCGCACGACCTCTGCGGCGGCCTGGCCCGCGCCGAACCGGCGCTCGCCGGCGACGTGCTCTTCGGCGCGGCCGCCGCGCTGGCGGTGGACCGGCTCTTCGCCGCGCACCTGCTGGACAGCTGGGCCGCCGGCCGGTCCTCGTTGCGTCCGGTCGCCGGGTCGGCCCGACCGGACCTCGGCACCGAACCGCCCGCGGCGGCCCTCGCCGCCTGACCGGCCCGCGCGGCCGCCCGAGCCGCCGAGACCTGCGGTCGCGGGGGCTCAGTGCTCCCGGTCCGTGCCGGCCCGGAAGTTGACCGCCTTGTGGGTGCCGTCGCAGAACGGCTTGAGCGCCGACTTGCCGCACCGGCACAGCGCCACCGTGCCGCGTCGCGTCTCGATGGGCCGTCCGTCCGGGGTGACCAGGGCGAAGTCGCCCCGGATCAGCAGCGGGCCGTCCTGGTACGGGGTGATCACGGTGGCCGCGTCGGGAGTGGTGTTCTCGGGGGTCATGCGTGCCGAAGTGCCCGTGCCGGCCCCGCCGAAACCCCCGCGTGCGATGGGCGGTCCCGCCCCCCGGCATCCCGGACCGGCGTACCGCCGCAGGCCCGAGGATTGCTCCCGCCCGGTGGCGGATGCCCGTTTAGACCCCATAGGGACGGGAAGCCGGGCCGCGTGGTGAGCGAACGAGGCAAGGTGGGGCCGGTGCCCAAGGTGCAGGAGGGGCTGACGGCCGAGGGTGCCGGCCTGGCCGGGGACCGGGTGGTCGCGGTCGGCAGCACCGCCCGGGTGCTGGTGGCCGCCGCCGCCCGCGCGCTGCGCGGCGTCGACTGCGCCGACCTCGGCCACCCCAGCCCGCTGTCCCGGTTCGCCCCGGCGCCCGAGGCGGTGCGCCGGGCGGCGGCGGCCCGGGCCGCCGGGCGGGTGGCGCTCACCGAGGCGCAGGCCGCGGAGGTGGACGCCGAGCGGGTGGCCCGTTGGATCGTCGACCAGTACCCCCGTCGCCGCTACGCCGGCGTGGTGCTGGGCTCGCCGCACGCCGCCGCGGTGCACCTGGCGGTCGCGCTGGGCGTGCCGTGGCTGCCGGCCGCCTTCGAGATGAGCGCGCACTGGAAGCGGGGCGCGGTGGACCAGCCGCGCGCCGCCCTCGACCACGGCGCCGCGCTCGCCGCCCGGCTGCTCGCCGGCAATCCAGACCTGCACGTACGCCAGGTGCACTGCCCGGCCAGCCGTGGACCCCTGGCCGGCGCCACCGTCTCGCTGACGGCCCGCTGGCGGGCCCTGCCGGCGGCGTACGCGCGGTTCCTGGCCGACCGGCTGGAGCCGGACGCCCCGGTGCTGCTGATCCGGGACGCCCGGACCTGGCCCGTGCTGGACGAGGGACGGGGGCACAGCTTCCAACTCGGCTGCCCGTCCAGCGGGCTGGAGCCGGTGGACTTCCACCCGGACTCGCACGCCCTGCGCCAGGTGCTCCGTTCGGCCGGCGGCGACGGCGCCCGGTGGGAGCCGCCGGAGGTCTCGTCCGCCCGGGAGGACGCCGAGCACGGGGTGGAGGAGGGCTTCTCGGCCGCCGTCCGGCAGTGGACCCAGCGCCACGGTCGCCACCTGCACCAGGTCCTCTTCCCGCAGCCGGGGGCGCTGAGCGCGGCCACCGCGGACCTGTACCGGCGGTGGCTGCGGGCGGCCGGCAAGACGGGGGACCGGTTGGTGGTGGAGTGCGGCCGGCTGCTCGATCCGTGGCAGGTGGTACGGGCGGGACTGGTGCCGTACTGGTGCGAGAACGCGACCCGGGCCAGCGTCGAGGGGGTGGAGTGGTGGCTCGCCGGCAGTGAGCCGTTCAGCTCGGTGGACGTGCTGCCGGAATCGCCCGGAATGCGGTCACCGGCCCTGGCCGGGTTGCCGCAGTGGCTGGCGGTGGCGGCCTTCGGCCGGCGGCGGCGGGCGTTGGACCGGACCGCCGCCCGGGGCTACCCGGTGGCGTCGGTGCCGACCCGGCGGGCCACCGAGGTGCTCCGCAACCAGCCGTACGACCTGCCGGTGCCGCCGCCGCTGACGGTCGGCGCCGCCCTCGCCGGGCTGCGCGACACCGGCGCCGCGTTGGGTTTGGCGGTCTCCTGATCCGGTGACAACCGTCGGGGCGCGTCGGCGCCCGCCCGTCGGACCCGGCACACCGAAACATCCTCGCGAACCCGGGGTCCCGTGATTGAGTACCTGGGGAGCGGGAACATCGCTCGCTGCGACGGCCAGACCACGCTGCGCAGTGAATCGTCGCTCGCTTCCGCGCGTCCGGTGACACCGGCGCGTCACGTGACCCAACTTCCGGCCCGGTGCGTGGCCCGACCACGCGCACGACCGGCTCTCCGATTCCGGGCGGGGGACCTTCCTGAGGGAGGCGCGGATGTTCGGACAGACCACCACAACCACCACCACCACCACCACACCACCACCGCCGACCAACGATCGCGGCCTGGAGGACCTCGACGCGGCCGCGCTGGCGTACGCCGCGCGGATCGAGGGGCTGCCACCGGAGCGGCGGCAGGAGGCAAGGGACGACCTTGTCCGGTTCGCCCTGCCGTTCGCCGGTCGACTGGCCCGACGGTACCGGGGTCGGGGCGAGCCGCTGGAGGACCTGGAACAGGTGGCCCGACTCGGCCTGGTCAACGCCGTCGACCGCTACGACCCGGAGCGCGGTTCGTTCACCGCGTACGCCGCCATCACCATCGTCGGTGAGATCAAGCGGCACTTCCGGGACCGCACCTGGGGGGTGCACGTGCCGCGGCGGCTGCGCGACCTGATCCTGGAGGTCGGGCAGGCCACCGCGGCGCTGACCAGCGAGCTGTCCCGGGCGCCCACCGTGGCCGAGCTGGCCGCGCGGCTGGAGACCCCGCAGGAGGAGATCCTGGCCGCGCTGGAGTCGGCCGCCGGGTACAGCCCCGCCTCGCTCAACGCGCCGGTCGGCGGGGAGAGCTCGGCGGAGTTCGGCGACCTGGTCGGCGAGTCGGACAACGCGTTGGAATCGGTCGACGACCGGGTCACCGTCAGCGGGTTGCTGCACCGGCTGCCCTGGCGGGAACGGCGCATCCTGGCCATGCGCTTCTACGGCAACCAGACCCAGGCGGAGATCGCCGCCCGGTTCGGGATCTCCCAGATGCACGTCTCCCGGCTGCTGTCCCGGGCGCTGACCTGGCTGCGCCAGGCGATGCTGGCCGACGCGCCACCGCCCTGGCAGAACGGGGCGGCCGAGTCGGAGACCGGCCGCAACCGGATCGCGGTGAAACGCACCGGCGACCGGGTGCTGGTGGAGGTGGGTGGCGAGATCGACCGGGACGGCGCCGACCAGCTACGCAAGGTGATGTTGGAGGCGGTGACCGGCCAGCCCCGCGAGGTGGTCGTCGACCTGGACGGCGCCGGTGGGGTCGACGCCGGCGGGATCGCCGCCCTGATGGCCGGCCGGGACGCGGCCGCGCGGACCGGGGTGTCGCTGCGGCTGACCCGGGTCCAGCCGGCGGTACGCCGATCGCTCGCCGCCGCCGGCCTGCCGGCGACGGCCGACGCCTGAGGTGCGGCACCGACCCCGGTACGACTGCCGTCGTACCGGGGTCGAGCCGTATCGCGCCGCGCCCCGGCGGCCTCTGCGGACGGTCCCATGCCGGCGCGGACCCCCACGAACGGTTGAACAAGAAGGGCCGACGCCTCGCGGCGTCGGCCCTTCCGTGTCCGTCCGGGTCAGTGTTCCTCGGTGTCGCCCTTGCTGTGCGGGTGCCGCCAGCGTTCGTTCGCCTCCGGCAGCGGGTTCTCCTCCTGCTCGTCGGTCCGCTCGAAGCTGGGCCGGCGGATCTGCTCCGGCTCCGGCACCTCCACCGGCCGGGCGCCGGACTGCGGCGCCGGCTGGTAGGCCACCGCCTCCCGGGCGCCGTGCGCGCCCTCGGCCGCGGGCGACTCCGGTACGTGTCGTTCGTGGTGCAGTTCCTCGCGGAACTCCTGCGGCGGAAGGGTGGTGCGCTGCGGCAGGTCCCGGCCGAGGTTGGCGACGAGAGAGCCGTACTTGGCGTCGAAGGCGGGGCGCTCGGAGCGGATCCGCGGCATCCGGTCGAAGTTGCGCAGCGGAGGCGGGCAGGTGGTGGCCCATTCCAGGGAGTTGCCGAAGCCCCACGGGTCGTCCACGGTGACCAGTGCGCCGTACCGCCAGGACTTCCAGACGTTGTAGATGAAGAACAGCGTGGACAGGCCCAGGATGAACGACCCAAGGGTGGAGACCGTGTTCAGCGTGGTGAAACCGTCGGTCGACACGTAGTCGGCGTAGCGCCGCGGCATGCCCTCGTTGCCCAGCCAGTGCTGCACCAGGAAGGTGGTGTGGAAGCCCAGGAACATGGTCCAGAAGTGGATCTTGCCCACGCGCTCGTCGAGCAGTCGGCCGGTCATCTTCGGGAACCAGAAGTAGATTCCGCCGAAGAACGCGAACACCACCGTGCCGAAGAGCACGTAGTGGAAGTGGGCCACCACGAAGTAGGTGTCGGTCACATGGAAGTCCAACGGCGGGCTGGCCAGCAGCACCCCGGTGAGGCCGCCGAACAGGAAGGTGACCAGGAAGCCGACGGCGAACAGCATCGGTGTCTCGAAGGTGATCTGCCCCTTCCACAGGGTGCCGATCCAGTTGAAGAACTTCACCCCGGTCGGCACCGCGATGAGGAAGCTGAGGACGCTGAAGAACGGCAGCAGCACCTGGCCGGTGCCGAACATGTGGTGCGCCCAGACGCTCATCGACAGGATGGTGATCGAGATGGTGGCGAGCACCAGACCGGTGTAGCCGAAGATCGGCTTGCGGGAGAAGACCGGAATGATCTCGGTGATGATCCCGAAGAACGGGATCGCGATGATGTAGACCTCGGGATGGCCGAAGAACCAGAACAGATGCTGGAACAGCATCGGCCCGCCGGTCGTCGCGTCGAAGACGTGCGAGTGCAGGATCCGGTCGGACGCGAGCGCGAGCAGCGCGGCCGCCAGGAGCGGGAAGACCAGCAGCACCAGGACGCTGGTGAGCAGGATGTTCCACGTGAAGATCGGCATCCGGAACATGGTCATCCCGGGCGCGCGCAGCGTGACGATGGTGGTGACCAGGTTGACGGCGGTGAGGATGGTGCCCAGACCGCCGATGACCAGCCCGACCACCACCATGTTCGCCCCGACGCCGGGGGAGTGCTGTGCCGTGCTCAACGGCGGGTAGAGCGTCCACCCGAAGTCGGCCGACCCGCTCGGCGTGAGGAAACTGCCGTACAGCATCAGGCCGCCGAACAGGAACAGCCAGTAGCCGAACGCGTTCAGCCGGGGAAACGCGACGTCCGGGGCGCCGATCTGGATCGGGACGATGTAGTTGGCCATGCCCAGAGCCGCGGGTGTGGCGAAGAGCAGCAGCATCGCCAACCCGTGAGTGGTGAAGAGTTGGTTGTACTGCTCGGAGGAGAGGATCTGCAGCCCTGGCCGGGCCAGTTCGGCTCGGATCAGCATCGCCTCGATCCCGGCGACCACGAAGAACAAGAAGGAGGTGCTCAGGTACAGCAGGCCGATCAGCTTGTGGTCGGTGGTGGCGAGCAGCTTGATCAGGTGGTTGCCCGGAAGCGCCGAGCGGACCGGGCCGGGAAAACCGCCGAACCGGGCCGGCGCCAGGATCGCCGGCCCCCGGTCTCGTGCGGGCTCGGTGGTTACCCGTCTGGGCATGGCTTCTCACCCCGTCGTGACGACAGAAAGGACGAGCGCGACTACCCGCCCACGCGCCCATGTAACCAGGCGAGTGTGAGAATTTAGGTCAATTCGCCTGAACGAGCGCCCAGACCACCTTGCCGTCGACCAGCGGCGAACTGCCCCAGCGCTGCGCCATCTCCCGGACCAGCAGCAGGCCGCGCCCGCCCTCCGCGCGCAGCCCGGGACTCGCCGCGTCGGCGGCCGTCCGGCTGCCGTCGGTGACCGCCACGTGCAGGTACGGCCGGCGCAGGGTCAGCGTCACCTGCATCGGAGTGTGCGCGTGCCGGACCACATTGCCGACCAGCTCGCTGAGCACCAGCGAGGCGGGACCGGCCAGCTCCGGGACGTTCCACCGGCCGCAGGCGTCCGAGACCAGCTCGCGGGCCCGCCGGCAGGCGGTCGCCACCGGCTCCAACCGGGCCCGCAGCCGCGGCGCGTCGCGCCCGGCGACCCGGGTCGCCTCGGCGCAGTCCCGGTGCACCGGCACCACCCGGCAGGCGGCGGACTCGCTGAGCCAGGCGGCGGCGTCGGACGGGGGAGAGCAGAGCACCATCGGCACCGCCGGCCAGCCGGCGGCCTGCCGGGCGGCGGCCACGAAGACGGAGAGGGCCAGCCGGTCGGCGACCGTGACCCCGCCGAGGTCGACCACCAGCGCGTCCGGCTGCCGGGTGAGGCAGCGATCCAGCACCGTGTGCACCGTGCGCATGGTGCACAGGTCGAGGGCGCCGGAGAGGCGGACGACGGTCACGGCAGACTCGTCGTGCACGTCGCAGCTGATCCGGCTCGCCATCGGTCCCTCGATTCCGCTCGCGTGCTGGCTGCCCCCCGAACTACCCGCGCCCCAGCCGGGTGAAACCGGACCGACCGGATAGTCCGTCCTGGTCAGGGGCGATTCGCGTCACTACGGGTGAGCAGGCCGAGACCGATCATGCCCAGGCCCAGGCCCAGGTGCAGCCAGCCGTCCGCGTCGTTGACCGGGATGAAGTTGGCGCCGGTGCGCTGGTCCACGGCCAGCCCGTACAGCCACAGCACGAGGTAGGCGGCGCCGGCGCCGAACAGGTAGGCGCGGGCGCCGGACGCGGAGCGGGACAACACCAGACCGGCCAGCCCGAAGGCCAGGTGCACCAGGTTGTGCAGCACCGACACCTGGAACACCCCGAACAGCTCCGCGCCGGACTGGTGCCCGGCCAGCCGCAGGTCGGCGAATCCGGTGGTGATGCCGGGGACGAAGCCGAGCACGCCGACCAGCAGGAACAGCACCCCCACGGTGGCCGCCGCCCGGCGTACCGGCGCCCGGCCGTCCGCCGGGTTGCGGCGGGCCCGGGAGTGGGCCATGGGGCCGGCCATCGCGCTGCTCCCTCCGTCGGGCTCCGCGCTTTCCCCACCCGGGACCAGACAAACCGGGCCCGGACCGTGCGGTCCGGGCCCGAAGGGAACGCGCCGTCTCAGACGGCCTCGAGCTGGCGTACGCCGGCGCCGCGCCGCACCTTCTCGTAGAGCGCGACGTACTTCTCGGCCATCACCGCCGGGGTGAACCGGGCGGCGGCCTCCCGCCGGGCCTCGTCCGGGTCGAGCAGGCTGGCCGCCAGCAGCAGGTCGCCCAGCTCCTCCTCGTCGGTGGTGAGCAGGCCGGTGCGCCCGTGCTCGATCAGCTCCGGCAGGCAGCCGCGGGCCGTCGCCACCACCGGGGTGCCCAGCGCCAGCGACTCGACCACCGCGGTGCCGCCCGGCTCCTCCCAGCGCAGCGGGAAGAGCGAGGCCTTCGCCCCGGCCAGCAGGTCGTCGCGTTCCTTCCCGGCCACGGTGCCCACCCAGCGGACCAGCTCGCCGTCCACGTGCGGAGCCACCTCGTCGTAGAAGAACCGGACGTCCGGGTTCTGCCGGGCCTCGTCGCCGGCCGCGGCGAGATCCTCCGGCCGGTGGTACGGCCCGACCGGGCCGGCCAGCACCAGCGGCACGCCGACCCGCTGGGCCAGCCGGGCGCCCACGTCCTGCCCCTTGCCCGGGTTGATCCGGCCCAGGATGATCGTGTAGTCCCCCTTCTCCGCCCGGGGCGCGCGGTCCGCGCCCACCGCGAGCGGGGTGGACAGGTAGACGTGCCCGACCGAGTGGTCCCGCAGCGCCTTGGGGGCGCGGGCCAGCTGCGAGGCGGAGACGCCGTTGACCCGGACCCGGTCGCCGGCGTCCAGGTTGCCGTAGAGCTCGGGGTGCTTGGCCAGATCCCAGTGCAGGGTGTGCAGCACCGGCGGGGCGTCGGGGCCCATCGCCGCCATGGTGGCCAGCCCGACCGCCTCCACATGGTCGTGCACGATGTCGATGTCGTCACGGGAGTGCAGCTGCCGGACCACCCCGTTGAGGTGGGCCTGGGAGACGCCGCAGACCTGGTTGTACGGACGCTGCAGGGCGTGGAACTGCCCGTCGGGGAAGACGGAGAACTTCTCGTCGACCGCGAGGGTGCTGCTGCCGACCGAGGCGAGCACCACGCGCACCCCGAGCCGCCGCAGCTCCGGCACCAGGGTCGCGACGACGTTCTCGATGCCGCCGTAGCCGGGGGGCGGCACGGACAGCCAGGGACCGGAGTTCATCAGGACGGTCAGACTCATGGTGTGGTGTTCCTTCCCTCGGCGGGGCCCCCGTCGGCCGCCCACGCTCCGCCCGCGACCGACCCGGGGGGCCGGCCGTACCGCCGCGCTCTCATCGACCGCCTCACGCCGCCACCCGTCGCCGCGGCACCCGGTGCTGCAGCTGCGCCAGGGGCGGACGCTCCTGCACCGACACGTCGTTCACCACGATCTCCCGGTCCAGGTTGGGCAGCGCGTCGGTGCCGCCCCGGCGGAACTGGGTGAGCATGGTCGCCGGCATGGTGCCCGGGCTGGCCCAGCCGCGCCGCTGCAACCGCGACCAGGCGGTGTGCATGATTTGCGCGGACATTCGGCCCAGCGCCGCGGTGTCCTGGTGGCGGTGCTTACGCTCGCCGAGGTCCACCTGGGCGAGCGCGTCCAGGCCGACCAGCTCCAGCAGGTCGATCAGCATCGCCGTCTCGACCCCGTACCCGGAGACGAACGGCACCTGCGCCAGCACCTCCCGGCGGCCGGCGTACTCGCCGGCGAGGGGCTGGACGAAACCCGCCAGCTCCGGCCAGAAGAGGTTCAGCAGCGGACGGGCCATCAGCTCGGTCACCCGACCGCCGCCGTCCGCCTCGACGCTGTTCGCGCCGACGAGCGGCCGGTGGTAGAAGCCCTTGACGAAGTCGACCGAGGGGTCGGTCAGCAACGGTCCGAGCAGGCCGGTCACGAAGTGCGGCCGGAATTCCCGCAGGTCGGCGTCGATGAACGCGACGATGTCGCCCTCGGCGGCGGCGAGCCCGGCCCAGAGCGCGTCGCCCTTGCCGGTGAGGCGGGGCAGGCCGCGGGTCATCGCGTCCTGGCTGACCACCTCGGCGCCGGCGGCCCGGGCCACCTGTGCGGTGCGGTCGGTCGACCGGGAGTCGACCACGATCAGCTCGTCCACCAGGGCGACCCGGTCCATCAGGTGTTCCCGGATGGTCGCCACGATCGCGCCGACCGTGGCCTCCTCGTTGCGGGCGGGTAGCACCACGCTGACCCGGTTCTCGCCCTTGGCGCGCAGCAGTCGCCGCGCCGGCCAGTCCTCGGCCGAGGTCGTCCGATATGTGGCCCACGCCTCCACGACTGGTGAGACGATCGAATCTGTATCCCGCACTGGCACACCCCCAGATCGTGGCGGAAAACGCAGAGTTGGTTTTCCCATCCGCCCGCCCTCGCTAACCGGATCATCCCTAACAGCTTGATCACGAAGGTCACACTGGACGGTTCCCGGCAGGTGAACGGCTGATTGCGTACCCGCTCGGGTTTCGCGTTCCACCAGGGCGGGGAGTTTTGTGCCGCAAGTGGTGAACAGCGTCGAGAGGGTCTGTGGAATGCGCACGTGCCGGGTGGGACTGGTAGGGGCCGGCGGGGTGGCACAACGCCACGCCCGCGTGTTGAGCGGTTTCGAGGACGTGGAACTGCTCGGGGTGACCGACGTGTCCCGGGACGCGGCGGCGGAGCTGGCCGGCGCGCACGGGGGGCAGGTCTTCACCGACGTCGAGGAGCTGCTCGCGGCGGGGCCCGACGCGGTCTACGTCTGCGTGCCGCCGTTCGCCCACGGGCCGGTCGAGGAGATGGTCATCGCCGCCGGGGTACCGATGTTCGTGGAGAAGCCGGTCGCGGTCGACCTGGACACCGCCGAGCGGATCGCCGCGCTGGTCGAGCAGAAGGGGCTGCTGACCGCCGTCGGGCACCACTGGCGCTACCTGCACGTGGTGGAGCAGGCCCGCGAGCTGCTCGCCGGCCGCGAGATCCGGATGGTCAACGGCGCCTGGCTGGACAAGGTCCCGCCGGTGCCGTGGTGGGCGGTGCGGGACCGCTCCGGCGGCCCGGTCGTCGAGCAGGCCGCCCACGTGCTCGACCTGGTCCGCGTGCTGGTCGGCGAGGCCACCGAGGTGACCGCGTACGGCAACGGCACCCCGCCGCCGGTCGACGGGGCCGACATCGACTCGGTCACCGCGGCCACCATGCGCTTCGCCGGCGGGGCCGTCGGCACCCTCGCCGCCGCCTGCGTCCTGACCTGGAAGCACCGGGCCGGGCTGGAGATCCTCGCCGACGGCCTGGCGCTGTCGCTGGCCGAGGACGGCCTGACCGTCCGCGACGCCGACGGGGAGCGCCGGATCGAGTCCGATCCGGACGGTGCCCGGGTGGCCGTCGACCGGGCCTTCATCGACGCGGTCACCGGAGTCGGCGACGACGTCCGGGTGCCGTACGCCGAGGCGCTGCGCACCCAGCGGCTCGCCCTCGCCGTCTCCGAGTCGGCCCGGACCGGTCGCAGCGTGACGCTGCCCACCGGCCCGGCCGCCGCGCCGCTGGCCACGGCGGGGGTGAGCGTCGATGCGTGACCGGGTGGTGGCGGTCAGCGGCCCCGGCAAGGTCGAGCTGATCGAACAGGACGCGCGGGAGCTGCCCGAGGGCAGCTTCCGGGTGGAGACCCTCTACAGCGGGGTCTCCGCCGGCACCGAACTGAGCTTCGTCAAGGGCACCAACCCCTACCTGAACGTCACCTGGAACGCCGACCTCGGGCTCTTCCAGCCCGGCGAGGCGAGCACCCCGTACCCGGTGACCCGGCTCGGCTACATGCAGGTCGGCCGGGTGGTGGAGAGCCGTACCCCGGCCATCGCCGTGGGCACCGTGGGCGCGATGACGTACGGCCACCGCAGCGGCTACGTCGCCGATCCGCTCGCCGAGCGGTTCGTCCCGCTCCCCGAGGACCTCGACCCGCTGCTCGGCGTCTACGTCGCGCACATGGGTCCGATCTGCGCCAACGGGGTGCTGCACGCCGCCGCCGACCTGTGCGGCGCGGACGTGCGCTCGCTCGGCGACGGGGTGCGCGGCCGCCGGGTCGCGGTGGTCGGCAGCGGCGTGGTGGCCCTGCTCACCGCCCTGTTCGCCAAGCGGCACGGCGCCGCCTCGGTGGTGGTGCTCGACCCGACGCCGCAGCGGCGCCAGGTGGCCGAGGCGCTCGGCCTGGAGACCCTCGACCCGGAGGCCGACGACCCGGCGGTGGTGCTCAAGACCCGGTGGAACCACTCCGCCGGCGACCGGGGCGCCGACGTGGTGTTCCAGTGCCGCGGCCAGGCCTGGGCGATGCAGCTCGCGCTGCGCCTGCTGCGCCCCCAGGGCACCGTGATCGACCTGGCCTTCTACCAGGGCGGCGCGGACGCCGTCCGGTTCGGCGAGGAGTTCCACCACAACGGGCTCTCGCTGCGCTGCGCCCAGATCGGCCGGGTCCCGCGCGGGCTCGCCCCGACCTGGGACCGGGAGCGGCTGTCCGCGGAGACCATCGACCTGCTCCGGCAGTACGGCGACCTGATCCGCAAGCACCTGGTGTCGGCGGTGGTCCCGCTCGAGGAGGCCCCGACGCTGCTCACCGAGCTGGCCGAGCGGCGCCGCTCGGAGCTCCAGGTGGTGTTCACCGGCTGACCACCGCCGGCTGGCGTACGGGAAGCGGACGGCGACTACCGTTTCGTCCATGACCACCGGAGCCGCCCGGCGCGGCGGCCTCGCCGCACTCCTGCCCTACCTGCGCGCCCACCGCGGCACCCTCGCCGTGGTGGGCGCGTTGTCGCTCGCCGGCGCCGGCGCCTCGCTGGCCCAGCCGCTGCTCACCCGCGAGGTGCTCGACGCGCTGAGCGCCGCCCGGCCGGTGGCCGGCATCGTCGCCGTGCTGGTGGTGCTGGTGGTGCTCGGCGCGGCCCTCGGCGGGCTCCGCGACTACCTGCTGCAACGCACCGCGGAGGGGGTCGTCCTCGGCACCCGCCGGCGGCTCGCCGGGCACCTGCTGCGGCTGCCCATCGCCGAGTACGACCGCCGCCGCACCGGCGACCTGCTGTCCCGGGTCGGCTCGGACACCACCCTGCTGCGTGCGGTGGTCACCTCCGGGCTCTTCGAGACCGTCACCGGGGCGGTGATGGTGGTCGGCGCGGGCACCGCGATGGCCCTGCTCGACCCGGTGCTGTTCGGGGTGACCCTGCTCGGGGTGGCCGCCGGCATCGGCTTCGCGGTCACCTTCGCCCGCCGGGTGCGCGGGCTGTCCCGCGCCGCCCAGGAGCGGATCGGCGAAATGACCTCCGCGGTCGAGCGGGCCATCTCCGGCGCCCGGACCATCCGGGCCGCCCGGGCCGAGGACCGGGAGGCGGCCGCGGTCTCCGCCAGCGCCGAGGAGGCGTACGTGGCCGGGCTGCGGGTGGCCCGGGTGCAGGCGTTCGTGGGCCCCGCCAGCACGGTCACCATCCAGGGGGCGTTCCTGCTGGTCCTCGGCGTCGGCGGGGCCCGGGTGGCGGCCGGGGCTATCACCGTCGGCGACCTGGTGGCCTTCGTGATGTTCCTGTTCTTCCTGGTGCTGCCGCTGGGTCAGGCGGTGCACGCGTACACCCAGCTGCAGACCGGGCTGGGCGCACTGCAGCGGATCGAGGAGATCCTCGACGTACCCGTGGAGGGGGGCGTGGACGCCGCGGCGCCGGCGGCGCCCCCGCCGGCCCGCGGTCCGGCGGTGATCGAGTTCGACGGGGTCGGGTTCGGCTACCCGGGCGGCGAGGCGGTGCTGCACGAGGTGAGCTTCACCGTGCCGGCGGGCACCCGCACCGCCCTGGTCGGCCCCTCCGGCGCCGGCAAGTCGACGCTGCTGGCACTGGTCGAACGCTTCTACGAGGTCACCGCCGGGTCGCTGCGGCTGGACGGCGTCGACGTCCGCCGGCTGCCCCGCGACGCGCTGCGGGCCCGGCTCGGCTACGTGGAGCAGGAGGCTCCCGTGCTGGCCGGCACGCTGCGGGAGAACCTGCTGATCGGCGCCCCCACCGCCACCGACGCCGCGCTGCTCGCCGCCCTCGACGACGTCAACCTCGCCCATCTCGCCGAGCGGACCGCCGACGGGCTGGACGTCCAGGTCGGCGAGGGCGGGGTGTTGCTCTCCGGCGGGGAGCGGCAGCGGCTGGCGATCGCCCGGACGCTGCTCGCCGGCCCGCCGGTGCTGCTGCTCGACGAGCCGACCAGCAACCTGGACGCCCGCAACGAGGCAGCGCTGCGCCGGGCCATCGACGCGGTGGCCCACCGGCGCACCCTGTTGATCGTGGCGCACCGGCTCGCCACGGTGGTCGACGCCGACCAGATCGTGGTGCTCGACGCCGGCCGGGTGGTCGCCGTCGGCACCCACGAGGAATTGACCGTCACCAGCCCGCTCTACCGCGAGCTGGCCGCCCATCAGCTGCTGGTGAGCTGACCGATCACGGCTGCCCTGAGCTGCGGAAACGTCCGGCGGTTCAGATGTCGGCCCGGCCCTCGACGAGCCGGGCAGCGATCTGCGGGTCGATTCGCGTACCGTTGCCGCTCATGGGTGTGTCGCAACGGTTCAAGAGCAGGTTCCGGCGGTTCCTCCAGCGCCCGGGGACGACGGTCGACCTGGCCCCGCTGGAGAAGCTGCTGCCGCGGATCGCGGCGCGCGAGGAGGAGCTGCAGGCGCTCGACGACGCCGCGCTCACCGAGGCCGCCGGCACCGCGACCGAGTACGCGGAGATCTGCGCCATCGGCCGCGAGGCCGCCCGCCGCGGCCTGGACCAGCGGCCGTACGACGTGCAGTTGCTCGGTGCGATGGCGCTGCTCTCCGGCAAGGTCGTCGAGATGGCCACCGGTGAGGGCAAGACGCTCACCGCCACCGTCGCCGCCTACGGGCACGTCCGGCTGGGCAACGGGCCGGTGCACGTGCTCACGGTCAACGACTACCTGGCCCGCCGGGACGCCGAGTGGATGGCCCCGGTCTACCGGCTGCTCGGGCTGACCGTCGGCTGGGTCAACGAGGCCTCCACCCCGGAGGAGCGGCGTACCGCGTACGGCTGCGACGTCACCTATGTCTCGGTCAGCGAGGCCGGCTTCGACTTCCTCCGCGACCAGCTCGTCACCGACCTCGCCGACCGGGTGCAGCCGCCGCTGAAGACCGCCATCGTCGACGAGGCCGACTCGATCCTGATCGACGAGGCCCGGGTGCCGATGGTCCTCGCCGGCGCGGTCGCCGGCGAGCAGGACCCGGTGCACGCCGCGGCCGCCCTGGTCCGGGGCCTGCGCAGGGGCAAGCACTACACCGTCGCCGAGGACGGCCGCAGCGTCGCCTTCACCACCGAGGGCCTGGCCACCGTCGAGGCCAAGCTCGGCGGCATCGACCTGTACGACACCGAGCACGTCGGGCAGCTCTCCGCGGTGAACGTGGCGCTGCACGCGCAGGCCCTGCTGCACCGCGACGTCGACTACATCGTCCGGGAGGGGTCGGTCGAGCTGATCGACGAGATGCGCGGCCGGGTCGCCCAGCGCCGCCGCTGGCCGGACGGTCTCCAGGCCGCCGTCGAGGCGAAGGAGGGGCTGGACGCGACCGCCGAGGGCGAGGTGCTCGGCACCATCGCCGTGCAGGCGTACATCGCCCTGTACCCGACGGTCTGCGGGATGACCGCGACCGCGGTGCTGGTCGGCGAACAGCTGCGCGAGTTCTTCGGCCTCGAGGTGGCGGTGATCCCGCCGAACACCCCCTGCGTCCGCGAGGACGAGCCGGACCGGATCTACGCCACCCGGGCGGAGAAGGAGGAGGCGCTGATCGACGAGATCAGGCGCTGCCACGCCGCCGGCCGGCCGGTGCTGGTCGGCACCCTCGACGTCAAGGAGTCCGAGGGGCTGGCCGCCGGCCTGAACGCCGCCGGGGTGCCCTGCGTGGTACTCAACGCCAAGAACGACGACGAGGAGGCGGCGATCATCGCCGAGGCCGGCGCGTACGCGGCGGTCACCGTCTCCACCCAGATGGCCGGCCGGGGCGTGGACATCCGCCTCGGCGGCAGCGACCAGGCCGACCAGGCGCGGGTCGCCGAGCTGGGCGGCCTGTATGTGATCGGCAGCGGCCGGCACGACAGTCGCCGGGTCGACGACCAGCTGCGCGGCCGGGCCGGCCGGCAGGGCGACCCGGGTGGGTCGGTCTTCTTCGTCAGCCTGGAGGACGACCTGGTCGTCCGGCACGCCGGTGATGCCATCCCGGCGTCGCCGCGGATGAACGCCGACGGCCTGGTCACCGACGAGCAGGTCGACTACGCGGTGGAGCACGCCCAGCGGGTCGCCGAGGGGGTCAACCACGAGATCCACCGCAACACCTGGCGCTACAGCGTGGTGATCGAGCAGCAGCGCAAGGCCCTCGCCGAACGGCGGGAGCGGCTGCTCACCTCCGACATCGCGGCGCTGATGCTGCTCGACCGGGTGCCGGAGAAGGCCGGCGAGATGGACGAGGACCTGCTCGCCAGGGTGGCCCGCTCGATCGCCCTGTTCCACCTCGACCGGCTCTGGGCCGAGCACCTGGCCGAGCTGTCGGAGGTCCGCGAGGGCGTGCACCTGCGGGCGCTGGGCCGCCTGGACCCGCTGGACGAGTTCCACCGGGCCGCCGTCCCGGCCTTCAACGACCTGGTCCCGGAGATCGAGCGGCGCACCATCGCCACCTTCGAGGAGACCGAGTTCGAGGACGACTGGGAGCCGGATGCCGCCAAGCTGGTCCGGCCCACCGCCACCTGGACGTACCTGGTGCACGACAACCCGTTCGGCTCCGAGCTGGACCGGCTGATCGCCTCCGTGGGCCGGCGGCTCTCCGCCGCTCGCTGACCGGGTAAAGGGGGCCCGACCGGCGCGGACCGCGCCGGTCGGGCCCCCTTTACCGGTTTCGGTCCTGGTTTGCGAGGGTAGTAGGCCGGGGCTCATGACACGGGGGAGAGATCACATCGATGGCACAGGCAATGGCGCCGGTGACCCGCAGCTGGTGGTGCGCGGGAGCGCTGGGCCGGTGAACCTCGATACGCGGGAGCCGATGATCGACACCCTGGGTGTGCTGGAGACCGCCGCCCTGCTGCGGGAACTCACCGCTGGCCTGATCGCGGTCGACAACTTCGACGAGGCCCTGGCGCAGCTCGTCCGGATCGCCCGGGACGCCGTACCGGAGGTCACCTGGTGCGGCTTCACCGCACTGCGGGCCGGCGAGCCGGCCGGGGTGGCGGCCTCCGATCCGCGCCTGGCGGAGCTGGACGACCTGCGGGACGGCCCGGAGTCGCCGGCGATGAGCGCGATCCGTCGCCGCGAGATGACGATCGCGGAGGACCTGGCCGCCGACGACCGGTGGCCGGCCTGGACGGCCCGGGCCGCGGGCCTGGGCGTCCGCGGGGTGATCTCCGCACCGGTGGACGTCGACGAGCAGGTGATCGGCGCGATCAACCTGTACGCCGACGCGACCGGCCGGCTCACCCCCCGCCACCAGCTCACCGCGATGCTCCTCGCCGAGCACGCCGGCCTGCTGCTCGCCGCCGTCCGGGACCGGGCCCGCCAGGCCGCGCAGGCCGGCGAGCTGGACGGCGCACTGCTCGGTGAGGGCGTCGTCGGGCAGGCCATCGGCGTGATCATGACGCAGCGCGGCTGCCCGGCGGCGGAGGCCCTCGACGTGCTGCGCACCGCCGCGTCGTCGCTGGACATCCCGCTGCGGGAGGTGGCCGATCGGCTGGTCGCCACGGTCTCCCGTCCCCGGATGGGCTGAGCCCCGACCGGCCGGTCGGTTGCGTCACGCCGGTCGGCGCGTCGTTTCGTCCCGGTGGCGCCCGGGTAGCACCCTGGACTCGTGCGCTGTCCGATCCTGGGGAGGAACCGATGGAGAGCCGCCTACGCGTGCAGGGACATCCCATCCAACCGATGCTGATCACGTTCCCCTTCGGGTTGTTCGTCAGCGCCACGCTGTTCGACCTGGCCGACGTGGCCGGTGGCCCGGCCTTCCTGGGCGAGGTGGGCTACTGGACGGCGGTCGCCGCCCTGGTCGCCGCCGCGCTGGCCGGGGTGGCCGGCATGGTGGACCTCTGGGATGTGCGTCCCAGCCGGGGCCGCCGCACCATGGTCACCTTCAACATGGTCAATGCCGGCATGGCGGCGCTGTTCCTGCTGGCCTGCCTGATCCGGGCCGACGCCCCGCAGCGCGGTGCCACCGGCGTGCTGGTGGTCACCGAGCTGGTGGCCCTGGTCGTCGGCGCGGTGGGCGTCCGGCTCGGCGCCCGGCTGATGCGGCAGTTCGACGCCGGCCGGCGCGAACCGAGCGGCTTCGAGGCGCTGGACGGGGTGCCGGGCGGCGCCACCGTGGAGATCGTCCGCCCCCGCGCCTGAGCCGGTCGCCGCCGCCCGGCGGGACGCGGAACCCGGTTGCCGGTGCAGCGCGGGGCGGCCACGCTGGTCGGATGTCCGAGCGCGCCTTCA
The DNA here is from genome assembly GCF_036902735.1 of Micromonospora lacuserhaii. NCBI lineage: Bacteria > Bacillati > Actinomycetota > Actinomycetes > Micromonosporales > Micromonosporaceae > Micromonospora > Micromonospora lacuserhaii. The sequence continues at coordinate 75,444 of NZ_JBAKHO010000020.1, forward strand.
CTGAACTGGTCGCCGAGGCGGCCGCCGCCCCGGTCGACGGCTGGGGCTTCTCGTGGTTGGACGGCCGGGCCACCGAGGAACGCCCGCCGTGGGGTTACACCCGCCTCGTCGCGGCCCGGATGGCCGAGGCGAGCGCGGCCCTGGACATCGACACCGGCGGGGGAGAGGTGCTGGCCGAGGTGCCGCACCCGCCGAAGCTGCTGATCGCCACCGAGGCCTGGCCGCCGAACGTCGCGGTGGCCCGGCAGACCCTGGGCACCCTCGGCGCCCGGGTGGTGCAGGTCGGCACCGCACCGCCGCTGCCCTTCCGCGACGGCGTCTTCGACCTGGTCACCAGCCGGCATCCGGTGGAGACCTGGTGGGCCGAGATCGCCCGGGTGCTGCGCCCCGACGGGCGTTACCTGTCCCAGCAGATCGGCGCGGGCACCATGCGGGAACTGAGCGAGGCGATCCTCGGTCCGCTGCCGCCGCCGGCCCACCGCCACCCGGAGCAGGCGGTCGCCGCCGCCCACGCCGCCGGGCTGCGGGTGGTCCGTCTCGAGCCGGCCACCCTGCGCGCGGTGTTCCACGACATCGGCGCGGTGGTCTGGTTCCTGCGCAAGGTGGTCTGGACCGTGCCCGGCTTCGACGTCGAGCGGTACCGGCCGGAGCTGGAGCGGCTGCACGCGCGGATCCGCGCCGACGGGCCGTTCGTCGCCCACGCGCGGCGGTTCCTGATCGAGGCGGTCGAGCCGGGCTAGCCGACGGTCGTCGCCGCCGCGGCTCGCCGGGCCCGTCGTTCGGGTCGCCGAAGGTGGGCGTGTCGCATCGACCCGGGCGCCACGCCGAGTGCGGGGTGCCCGAACGTGGGCGTGCCGGCGGCGAGCCGGGCCGACGCCGCATCGCCGGGTTGCGTCGGTGCCCCCGGTCAGCGGTGGGCGTCGGCGTGGTGCGCGGCGAGCACGTCCGCGCCGAAGTCGCTGGCCGGGCGGCGCAGCACGGTGTGCGCGTGGTTGCCGTCGTCGGTGGTGTTGTCGTACTCGATCAGCAGGTCGTCGCCCTGGACCCGGTAGTAGTGCCGGCCGCCCGGTCTGGTCGACCCGGCCCAGGCGAAGTGCCGTTCGGCGCCGGCGAGCCGGTCGGCCTCCTTGGTGGCCAGCTCGGCGGGGAGCCGGTCCAGGTAGAGCGCGACCAACTGGTCCAGCAGCGCCCGGCCGGTGGGGCCGAGCCGCCCGGCGGGCACGCCCAGCGGGGTCAGCGGCGCGGCGACCGACGGCCGGGTCGCGCTGATGATGTCGGCGGGCGCCTCGTCGGCGACGATCGCCGCCGCCCGGCCCGCCGGGCCGATCGCCGCCAGCAACTCGCGGGCCAGGTCCTCCTCCACCCCCAGCGGACGGGAGACCGGCCGCCCGGCGTGCCGCACGGTGGCCGGGTTGGCGCCGAGGAAGACCGGGGCGGGGGAGACCTGGTCGTCGGCCACGGTCATGGTGACCGACAGGTGGTGCCCCTCGAACCGCCACGTCCACCGGTCGTCGCGGGCCGGGTCGCCGAAGACGGCGACCCAGTAGTCGCCGCTGTGCCGGCCGCGCCGCCAGCCCTCCGCCCGGTCCAGCACCTCCTCCAGCGCCACCACGGTCATGGCCTGGGCGTACGCGGCGGGGCTGAGCGCGGTGGCCAGCAGCCGGTGGGCGGCCTTGCGGCCGGCGACGTCGAGGTCGGCGAGGCAGACCCCGGGCCGGGGTCGCGGTCGGTACTCCAGCCAGCGCCGCCGGTCGTCGTCGAACGCGTGGGTGGCGGCCGCGCGCGCCGGCTCGTCGAGGGCCGTCAGCAGCGCGGTGGCCGCCCGGCGCATCTGCTCGGGTACGGGATCCTCCACCGCCCCTGTATACCGGCTGACGGCCGCCCCCGCCCGGGTTGTGCGTCAGCGCGACGTCAGCAGGGTCAGCATCTCGGGCAGGTCGAGGAAGCGGACGGTCTCCACCGCTGACAGGAGAGGCCGGCGGTCCGCTCCGCCGTGGACCGGCGCGTCCCAGCATCCGGTATTGCCTACTAAACCTATAGGCTTTACCGCCTAAACTGGATCCGCACGCGCCAGCCTGGGGAGACAGCCATGACCAGCACGCACGCCACCGATCTGCTCGCGGTCGCCGAACGGTACGCCGACCCGACCACGTGGACGGTCCCGCTCCGCTTCGACCGGGCCACCCGCTGGTACGCCCGGCTCGCCGTCGCCGTCGACCACGAGGTGTGGGCGCTGAGCTGGCTGCCCGGCCAGGGCACCGACCTGCACGACCACGGCGGCTCCTCCGGGGCGTTTTTGGTGGTCGCCGGTGAGCTCACCGAGGAGACCGTCTCCGCCGGCCGGCTGCGCCCGCACCGGCTCGCGGTCCGCGCCGCCCGCCGGTTCGGACCCCGCCACGTGCACGTGGTCACCAACCGCGGCGACCAGCCCGCGGTGAGCGTGCACGTCTACCGCCCGGCGCTGCGCCGGATGACCCACTACCGGCTGGTCGACGGCCACCTGCGGGTCGCCGAGGTGGCCCGGGCCGGCGCCGCCTGGTGACCACCGACCCCCGACCCGTCGGCACGCCCATGGAAGGACCGCGAGGATGCCGCAGCACGCCACCCGTACCGAGAACTGTCCGGCGCCGCCGCCGGGATCGCGCGGCATCGACGAGATCCTCGCCGCCGCCCGGGCCCGGCTGCGCCGGCTCGACCCCGAGCAGGCGCACCTGGCGTACCGCCGGGGCGCGCTGATGGTCGACATCCGGCCGGCCGCCCAGCGGGCCGCGCACGGCACCGTGCCGGGGGCCCTGGTGATCGAGCGGAACGTGCTGGAGTGGCGGCTGGACCCGCGCTGCCCGGCCCGGCTGCCCGAGGCGGTCGGCTACGACCTGCCGGTGCTGGTCATCTGCCAGGAGGGCTACACCTCGTCGCTGGCCGCCGCCGCCCTCCAGGACCTCGGCCTGCACCGGGCCACCGATGTGGTCGGCGGCTTCGTCGCCTGGCGGATCGCCGGCCTGCCCACGCTCGGCCCGACCCCGCCGCACCGTTCCCCGTCCGTCGCGCCCCCGGTGACCGCCGGCCGGGCGCCGTACTGACCGCCGCGCTCCACCGGGCGCGGCGGACGGCACCGCTGATCCAGGAGGCTCCCATGCCCGTCGTCGCCATCACCTCGCGCCCGCACCCGCCGGGTCGCCCCGACCGGGTGCCGCCGAGCCGGACCCGGTCCACCCCGGCGCTCACCATCACCATCGACCTTGCCGCGGCGGCGCTGTCGCCCCGGCTGGCCCACCTGGTCGACCTCCTCGGCGAGCTGGCCGAGACGGGGGAGGGGATGATCCGCCCGACGGAAATTGCGGCCGGCCGGGTGGTCGCGGCCCTGCCCGGTCCCCGCCCGGCGGCCGTGCCGCCGGAGGACGAGGACCCGGACGTGCTGCGGGTGCTCGCCGGATCCCGGGTGGTCCGCCAGGGTGACCGGGAGATCCCACTCACCCGCATCGAGTTCGAGCTGCTGCTCTTCCTGGCCGAGCACCCGCACCGGGTGTTCACCCGGCTCCAGCTGCTGGCCAGCGTGTGGGGGTATGAGCACGCGGTCGCCCGGACCGTCGACGTGCACGTGCGCCGGCTGCGCGCCAAGCTCGGCCCCGACACCCCGCTGGTCACCACCGTGTACGGGGTGGGTTACCGGCTCGCGGACGACGCCCGGGTACGCGTCGACCGGTTCCGCTGAGCACCGGCGCCCGGGTCGGTCCGGCCGGGACAGCCCGGCCGGCCGTCCTGTCCGGACCGTTGACCAGCCACTGTGACCGGGGTGGGGACCCCCGGGGGTCGGACGGTCGGATGGTTCTGCTGTAATCATCTCGCTCGTACGCAGAGCGAGGGTTCGGCTGCGATGTGTTCGCCAATTGTCACATTCATGCAACGCGGCCGCCCCTTGACCCTCGCTCAGGGGCCGGGAAGCATCGATGAAGCGGCGTCCCGGGCCGTGGGATTACCCGGACCAGCCAAGGAGGACCATGTCGGTCAGCCCCGCCTCGTCGCGCGCCGGATGGCATACGTCCCAGCCTGCGGTCCCCGGTCGTCCCCCCGGTGGCCAGCGTCGTCCGGCCAACACGGCCGCGCCCATGCTCACCGTGACCCTCTCGATCCCGCTGGCCTGCGAGGAGTCGCTCACCCCGCCGGCCCGCCGGTTGCTGGAGGCCGCCCGGGAGATGCTGGAGCGGGGCGAGGGCACCATCTCCACCAGCGGCGTCCCGGCCGAGCGCCGACCCGAGCAGGTCCCCGCCGGCCGCTCCCCGGGCCGGGCGCTCGCGCCGACCATCCCCGCCCTGCACATCCTGGCCTCCTCCCGCTCGGTGCTGCGCGACGGTGAGCCGCTGCCGCTGACCCGGCTGGAGTTCGACCTGCTGCTGCACCTGGTGGCGCATCCGCGCCGGGTGTTCACCCGGCTGCAACTGCTCAACGCCGTCTGGGGCTACGAGCACGCCGGGGTGCGTACCGTCGACGTGCACGTGCGCCGGCTGCGCGGCAAGGTCGGCGTGGACGTCCCGCTGGTCACCACCGTCTACGGGGTGGGCTACCGGCTCGCCGACGACGCCCGGGTCACCATCGACCGCACCGGCTGAACCGACCGACACCGCGCGGTCGCCCGGCAGCACCGGGACCGGTCGGGGCACCATGGTCGGATGCGCGTCCGTCCCATCTCGCCCGACCGGCTCGTCGACGAACTGACCGAGCGGCTGCTCGCCGCCGCCAAGGACCTGGCCGCCGCCGGTGACGGCGACGACACGGCCGGCCGGCTGCGGGTTGCCGTGGACGGCCCGCCGGCCGCCGGCCCGGAGCGGCTCGCCGCCGCGCTGGTCGACCCGCTGCGCGCTCTCGGGCGCCCGGTCCTGCACGTACGCGCGGAGGACTTCCTGCGTCCGGCCTCGATCCGCTTCGAGCACGGCCGGACCAACCCGGACTCGTACTACGAGGGCTGGACCGATGAGGCCGGGCTGCGCCGGGAGGTGCTCGACCCGGCCGGCCCCGGCGGCTCCGGACGGGTCCTCCCGTCGCTCTGGGACGCCGCCAGCGACCGGGCCAGCCGGGCCGGCTACGTCGAGCTGGCGCCCGGCGGCGTGCTGCTGGTCAGTGGGGCGCTGCTGCTCGGCGGGGGCCTCCCCTTCGACCTGACGATCCACCTGCTGCTCTCGCCGGCGGCGCTGGCCCGACGGACCGACCCGGAGCAGCGGTGGCGCCTGCCGGCCTTCGACCGGTACGCCGACGAGGTGACGCCGGCCTCCTTCGCCGACGTGGTGGTCCGCGCCGACGACCCCCGTCACCCCGCGCTGATGGAGTCGGACGAACCGGCCGAGTGAGGACGGAAATTCGTCGGTTTGATCGACTCCGGGGGCGGGTAATCGCCCGGCTCACAGGGCACGGGTGATCTCGCCCGTGCGGACCGTATTCCCGGGGCCGGCGGCTCCCGGAGAGCCGAGGCTCCACGAAAGGCAGGCAGCGATGCTCGTCCACGACACGGTCGGTACGGGCCGATCCCAGGCGGAGATCGACCAGATCCGGCTCTCCCTGCAGGCCCGCTACGACGAGCTGTCCGCGGAGTACGAGCAGACGGTCACGCAGAGCCAGGTGCTGCGGTTGGTGGAGGTCGGCGACACCGCCGGCGACGACCAGGCCGACAGCGGCACCAAGACCGCGGAGCGGGACACCGCCCAGTCGCTGCTGCGGACCATCCTCGACCGGCGGACCCAGTTCGAGCACGCGCTCTCCCGGCTGGACGAGGGCACCTACGGCTTCTGCGAGGGGTGCGCCGCACCCATCCCGGTCGAGCGGTTGGAGATCTTCCCCTCGGCCACCGCCTGCGTGACCTGCAAGCAGAACCGGGAGCGCCGGGCGGCCTGAGCGGGCGTTGCGGTTGCCGGTCGGGCCGGGGCGGGGTGGACTTGCGCACATGGGCGAGATCAGAGTGGGCACCGCCTCGTGGACCGACCGCACCCTGCTCGACTCGGGCTGGTACCCGCAGACCGCCGACACCCCGGAGAAGCGCCTGGCGTACTACGCCCGGCGCTTTCCGCTGGTCGAGGTGGACGCGACCTACTACTCGCCGCCGGCGGAGCGGACCGCGCGGCTGTGGGCCGAGCGCACCCCGCCCGGGTTCACCTTCAACGTCAAGGCGTTCAGCCTGCTGACCGGGCACCCGACGAAGGTCTCCGCGCTCTACAAGGACCTGCGCCCGGAGACGGAGAAGAAGAACCTCTACCCGGACGACCTGCCGGCGCAGGCGTACGAGGAGGTGTGGACCCGGTTCCTCTCCGCCCTCGACCCACTGGTCGAGGCGGAGAAGCTCGGCGGGCTGCTGTTCCAGTTCCCGCCGTGGTTCACGATCAAGCGGGAGAACAAGGAGTACCTGCTGGAGGTGGAGCGGCGCTGCCGTCCGCTGCGGCCGGTCTTCGAGTTCCGGCACGCCTCCTGGTTCGACGGGGCCAACGCCGACGAGACGCTGGCGTTCCTGCGCAAGCACGAGCTGGCGTTCGTCTGCGTGGACATGCCGCAGGGGTACCGCAACTCCGTACCCCCGGTGCTGGCCGCCACCGCCGACCTGGCGGTGGTGCGCTTCCACGGGCACAGCGACAAATGGACCAGCAAGGACATCCACGAGAAGTTCGGCTACCGCTACTCCGACCGGGAGCTGACGGACTGGGCACCGAAGCTGCGCGAGCTGGCCGACTCCGCCGAGCAGACCCACGTGCTGATGAACAACTGCTACCGGGACTACGCGCAGACCAACGCCGCCACCCTGGTCGACCTGCTCGCCGAGTGAGGCGTTCTCACCCGCTAGGGGTGAGGCCGGCTCACCCCGCCGCCCGGCAGCATGGAGGGTGCCGGTCGCGACGCGACCGGGAACACCGATGACGGTACGGAGGTGACCGGATATGGCGGTGCGGGTGGTGACGGATCCACGGCGGGGTGCGGTGCTGCACGTCGTCGGCTCCGGCGGGGACACCCGAGGGGCGGCGCGGACCGGCCGGGCCAGCAGTCCGGCGCGGCAGTGGCGGGGTCCGTCGGGGCCACCGCGACGCGACGACGACCGACGGTGGGAGACCGACACACGGGGGTGGCGCGATGGCTGAGCAGTTGAACTCGGCGTTCGAGTCCTCGCTGGACAAGACGAACCTGATCCTCAAGGACATCGAGCAGGCGTACGGCTGGCCCAAGGAGCAGCGCAACCAGTCGTACGCGGCGCTGCGGACCGTCCTGCACCTGCTGCGGGACCGGATGACGGTGCAGGAGAGCGCCGAGTTCGCCGCGCAGTTGCCGGTGCTGGTCCGGGGCATCTACTTCGACGGCTGGCAGCCGGACAACGTGCCGATCAAGCTGAACCGGGACGACTTCCTCTACGAGGTCCGGCAGGGCTTCCCGTACGACGTGGAGGGCGGCCCGGAGCGGGTGACCCAGGTGGTGCTGGACACCCTGCGCCGGCACGTGACCCAGGGCGAGTGGCAGGACGTCAAGGCCGGCATGCCCCGGGACCTGCAAAGGATGATTCCCTAGCACGGGCGCCCGGCGGCCCGCCCCCCGCTCGCGGTGGGGCGGGCCGCCGTCGTACGGCTTCAGCGCGCCGCGGTGCGGCTGACCTCGTGGCCGGCCCGCCGGGCCAGCTCGGCGAAGGCCACCGCGTCGACCACCGCGGCCCCACCCGGGTCGTTGTTGAAGTACACGTACGCCGGCGTCGCGTCGTCGAACGTCGTGCCGAGGCGGCGTACCCAGGAGGCCAGTGCGGCCCGGCCGTAGCGCGGCCACGGCCGGGCCCGACCCTCGTGCAGCCGCAGGTACCCGAAGTCGGTGGTCCGCCAGAGCGGGGTGACCGGCCGGCTCAGCCGGTCCGCCCAGACCAGCGCGGCCCGGCGGCGTTCCAGCACCCGCCGGGTCTCCGTCGTCCACCAGGACGGATGTCGAGGTTCCACCGCCACCCGCACCTCGGCGGGGAAGAGTCGCAGCGTCGCGTCCAGCGCGTCGACGTCGGCCCGCAGGTTCGGCGGCAGCTGCACCAGCACCGGCCCGAGCCGGTCGCCGAGCGCGGTGGCCCGGCCGAGGAAGCGGGCGACCGGCTCCGCCGGCTCCCGCAGCCGCTTCACGTGGGTCAGGTAGCGGCTCATCTTCACCGCCAGGCAGAAGTCCGCCGGGGTCCGCTCCCGCCAGGCGGCGAAGACGTCCCGCTCGGGCAGCCGGTAGAAGGCGTTGTTGACCTCGACCGTGGCGAACCGGGTGGCGAAGTACTCCAGCCAGAGCCGCTGCGGCAGCTTCGCCGGATAGAACCGGTCCCGCCAGTCCCGGTACTGCCAACCCGACGTGCCGACCAGGATCACCACGGCCCACCCGCCCGGGGCGCCAGGAGTGTGGTCTCGGCCATGCCCGCCTCCGTCGTCGGCTGCACCCATCCTGTCACCGCCCGGCGGATACGGCGCGCCGTCCAGTCCGCACGCCGAGGACCGGATCCGTCCCCGGATCCGGGCCGTCGGGCGTGGGCCCGGCGAACCGCCCGTGTCGCCCCGCGCCGACGTCTACGGTGGGGTTAGAGAAGATCGCACGTGGGGTACCACCCGCTGCACGACGAGCCCCCGACCTACGGCGGGGCGGCACACCCGAGGGAGCACCCATGGCACTCAACGACGACGACATGCAGACCACCAGCGGCGGCGGCCTCGAAGGCCCGGCCGACGGCGGTGCGACCCCGGGCCAGCAGGACGGTGGCGCGGACCGTGGTGCGGAGCGCGGCGCCGACCAGGGCGCGGACCGTGGCGCCGAGGGTCCGGCCGACGGCGGTGCGACCCCGGGCCAGCAGGACGGTGGCGCCGACGGTGGCGCGGAGGGTCCGGCCGACGGTGGCGCGACCCCGGGCCAGCAGGACGGTGGCGCTGACGGCAGCGCGGCCTGACGGACCGTCGTGACGATCATCGACCCGCCGGGCGGCCACGGCCGCCCGGCGGTTCCGTGCACCGCCGCCGAGGCCCTCGCCCGCTGCGTCAGCGTCGAGCCGGCCAAGTTCGCCGCCGCGTACTGGGGGAAGGCCCCGCTGCTCTCCCGCGCCGACGAACTGCCGAACCGCGCCGGCTTCACCGACCTGCTCAGCCCCGACGACGCCGACGAGCTGCTCAGCCGGCGCGGCCTGCGTACCCCGTTCCTGCGGGTGGCCAGGGACGGCCAGCTGGTGCCGGCGGCGCGCTTCACCGGCGGCGGTGGCGCCGGCGCCGAGATCGGCGACCAGGTACTCGACGAGCGGATCCTCGAGCTGTACGCCTCCGGCGCCACCCTGGTGCTGCAGGGCCTGCACCGGATCTGGCCGGCGCTGGTCGACTTCGCCCGCGACCTGGGCACCGCGGTGGCCCAGCCGTTGCAGGTCAACGCCTACCTGACCCCGGCCGGCAGCCAGGGCTTCGCCACCCACTACGACACCCACGACGTCTTCGTGCTCCAGGTCGACGGCCGCAAGCACTGGCGCATCCACCCGCCGGTGCTGCCCGACCCGCTGGAGAAGCAGCCCTGGGGCGGCCGGGCCGACGAGGTCTCCGCCACGGCGCAGGGCCAGCCCGCGCTCGACGTGGTGCTCGCTCCCGGCGACGCGCTCTACCTGCCCAGAGGCTGGCTGCACAGCGCCCAGGCGCAGGAGTCCAGCTCGCTGCACCTGACCGTCGGCATCCGCGCGCTCACCCGGTACGCGCTGGTCGAGGAGCTGCTCGGGCTCGCCGCCGAGGACCCGCGGCTGCGCGCCGGTCTGCCCTTCGGCACCGACGTCGCCGACCCGGACGCCATCGAGCCGGAGCTGACCGAGACGGTGGAGGCGCTGCGGGACTGGCTGCTGCGGGCCGACCCGGCCGCCGTCGCCGCCCCGGTCGCGCTGGCCCTGGCGCTGACCCACAAGTCGCCGATCGTGGTGGCGCTGCTGGC
>NZ_JBAKHO010000021.1:0-29336 GCF_036902735.1 Micromonospora lacuserhaii
AGCCGGCCCCGGCCAAGGCCGCCCCGGCGGCGCCGGCCGCGAAGGCCGCCCCGGCCAAGCCGGCCGCCAAGGCCGCGCCCACCGGCGCTGGCACCACCCCGCTGCGCGGCGTGGCCGCCAAGATCGTTCAGAACATGGACGCCTCGCTGGCCGTGCCGACCGCGACCAGCGTGCGCGCGGTCCCGGCCAAGCTGCTGGTGGACAACCGCATCGTGATCAACAACCACCTCGCCCGTGGCCGCGGTGGCAAGGTCAGCTTCACCCACCTGATCGGCTACGCGCTGGTCCGGGCGCTGGTCGAGCACTCGGAGATGAACAACTCGTTCGCCGAGGTCGACGGCAAGCCGGCGATGGTCCGCCCCGAGCACGTCAACCTGGGCATCGCGATCGACCTGGCCAAGCCGGACGGCTCCCGCAACCTGGTGGTCCCGTCCATCAAGGCCTGCGAGCAGATGGACTTCCGGCAGTTCTGGCAGGCGTACGAGGACGTGGTCCGGCGCGCCCGCCGCAACGAGCTGACCATGGAGGACTACTCCGGCACCACCATCTCGCTGACCAACCCGGGCGGCATCGGCACGGTGCACTCGATCCCGCGCCTGATGCAGGGCCAGAGCGCCATCATCGGCGTCGGCGCGATGGAGTACCCGGCCCCGTACCAGGGCATGAGCGAGGCCACCCTCGCCGAGCTGGCGGTCAGCAAGATCATCACGCTGACCAGCACGTACGACCACCGGATCATCCAGGGCGCGCAGTCCGGCGAGTTCCTCAAGGTGATGCACGAGCTGCTGCTCGGCGAGCGCGGTTTCTACGACCAGATCTTCACCTCGCTGCGCATCCCGTACGAGCCGGTGCGCTGGGTCCGGGACGTCGCTGTCGACTCCGAGGGCCAGATCAACAAGACCGCGCGGGTGCACGAGCTGATCCACGCGTACCGGGTGCGCGGCCACCTGATGGCCGACACCGACCCGCTCGAGTTCAAGATCCGCAAGCACCCCGACCTGGACGTGCTCCAGCACGGGCTGACCCTGTGGGACCTCGACCGGGTCTTCCCGGTCAACGGCTTCGCCGGCAAGCAGCGGATGAAGCTGCGCGAGATCCTCGGCGTGCTGCGCGACTCGTACTGCCGCCGCGTCGGCATCGAGTACATGCACATCCAGGACCCGGAGGAGCGCCGCTGGATCCAGGAGCGGATCGAGCGCAAGTACGAGAAGCCGCCGGCCGACGAGCAGAAGCACGTGCTCAACCGGCTCAACGCCGCCGAGGCCTTCGAGACCTTCCTGCAGACCAAGTACGTCGGGCAGAAGCGCTTCTCGCTGGAGGGCGGCGAGTCGCTGATCCCGCTGCTGGGCGAGATCCTGGAGTCGTCCGCCGAGGGCGGGCTGGACGAGGTCGTCATCGGCATGGCCCACCGCGGCCGGCTCAACGTGCTGGCGAACATCGTCGGCAAGCCGTACGAGAAGATCTTCTCGGAGTTCGAGGGCCACCTGGACCCGCGTTCGACGCAGGGTTCCGGCGACGTGAAGTACCACCTCGGCCAGAACGGCAAGTTCACCACCCCGGACGGCGACCACGCGGTCAAGGTCTCGCTGGTGGCGAACCCGTCGCACCTGGAGGCCGTGGACCCGGTGCTGGAGGGCATCGTCCGGGCCAAGCAGGACCGGATCGACCTCAAGCTGGAGGGCTACACCGTGCTGCCGCTGGCGGTGCACGGTGACGCCGCCTTCGCCGGCCAGGGCGTGGTGGCCGAGACGCTCAACCTCTCCCAGCTGCGCGGCTACCGCACCGGCGGCACCGTGCACGTGGTGGTCAACAACCAGGTCGGCTTCACCACCGCCCCGGAGTACTCGCGCTCCAGCCTCTACAGCACCGACGTCGCCCGGATGATCCAGGCGCCGATCTTCCACGTCAACGGCGACGACCCCGAGGCCGTGGTCCGGGTCGCCCGGCTGGCCTTCGAGTACCGGCAGGCGTTCAACAAGGACGTCGTGATCGACATGGTCTGCTACCGCCGCCGCGGGCACAACGAGGGCGACGACCCGTCGATGTCCAACCCGCAGATGTACAAGATCATCGACTCGAAGCGGTCGGTCCGCAAGCTCTACACCGAGGAGCTGATCGGGCGGGGCGACATCACCGTGGAGGACGCGGAGGAGCTGCTGCGCGACTACCAGGCGCAGCTGGAGCGGGTCTTCAAGGCCACCCGCGACGCCGCGACCACCCCGCGCCAACTGAGCCGGCCGCGCCGCGAGGACGAGCCGGAGCCCCAGGTCGAGACCGCGACCGACGCCGCGGTGGTCAAGGCGATCGGCGAGGCGCACGTCAACCTCCCCGAGGGCTTCACCCCGCACAAGCGGATCCAGCAGCTGCTCGACCGGCGGGCCAAGATGTCCGTCGAGGGCAACATCGACTGGGGCTACGGCGAGATCATCGCGCTCGGCTCGCTGCTGCACGACGGGATCACCGTCCGGCTCGCCGGTCAGGACTCCCGCCGCGGCACCTTCGTCCAGCGGCACGCCTCGGTGGTCGACGCCAAGACCGGCGAGGACTACCTGCCGCTGAAGACCCTCACCGCCGACGGCGAGCGGTCCCGCTTCTTCGTGCACGACTCGCTGCTCTCCGAGTACGCCGCGATGGGCTTCGAGTACGGCTACTCGGTGGAGAACGTCAACGCGCTGGTCTGCTGGGAGGCCCAGTTCGGCGACTTCGTCAACGGCTCCCAGTCGGTGATCGACGAGTTCATCTCGTCCGGCGAGGTGAAGTGGGGCCAGCGCTCCGCGGTCACCCTGCTGCTGCCGCACGGCCACGAGGGCCAGGGCCCGGACCACACCTCCGGCCGCCCGGAGCGGTTCCTCCAGCTCTGCGCGGAGGACAACATGCGGGTGTCCATCCCGACCACTCCGGCGAACTACTTCCACCTGCTGCGCCGCCAGGCGCTGTCGCCGAAGCGCAAGCCGCTGGTGGTGTTCACGCCGAAGTCGCTGCTGCGGCACAAGCTCTGCGTCTCCCAGGTCGAGGACTTCACCACCGGCACCTTCCAGCCGGTGCTGGCCGACACGGCCGCCCCGGCGCCGGAGCAGGTGAAGCGGGTGCTGCTCTGCTCGGGCAAGGTCTACTACGACCTGTTCCAGGCCCGGGCCGAGCGGGGCGTCACCGACACCGCGATCATCCGGATCGAGCAGCTCTACCCGATGCCGGTGGAGGAGATCCGGGCCGCCCTGGCGCAGTACCCGAACGCCGAGGACTTCGCCTGGGTGCAGGAGGAGCCGGCCAACCAGGGCGGCTGGAGCTTCGTCGCGCTGAACCTGCTGGAGCACCTGACCGACGTCCGGCTGCGCCGCATCTCCCGTCCGGCGGCCGCCGCCCCGGCGGTCGGCTCGGCCAAGATGCACGAGGTCGAGCAGACCGCGCTGATCGAGGCGGCTCTCCCCCGCCCGTGACCCACCCGAACCCGGCCCGTCCCCTTCCGGGGGCGGGCCGGGTTCGTCGAATCCAGCCAGAGGAGGCACGGTGTACTTCACCGACCGTGGGATTGAGGAACTGGTCGAGCGGCGGGGCGACGAGCAGGTGAGCATCGAGTGGCTCGCCGAGCGGCTGCGCGACTTCGTCGACCTGAACCCCGAGTTCGAGACCCCGATCGAACGCTTCGCCACCCACCTGGCCCGCCTGGACGACCCGGACGACGAGTAGTCGCCCCGCCCCGGGCCGCGATGTGATCAAGGACCGGGGTGGGCGGGACCAAGGTCCCGGGCGGGGCGGAGCGCGATCTTCTAGGGTGGGGTCGTGGCCCGCAGCGTCTATCTGACCAGCGTGGGTTCCGGCGGGGGTAAGTCGACCATCGCGCTCGGGCTCGCGGAACTCCTCTCCCGGCAGGTCGAGCGGATCGGCGTGTTCCGCCCGCTGGTCGCCGGCGGTGGCCCCGACCCGATCCTCGCCCTGCTGCACGACCGCTACCGGGTCGACCTGCCGCAGGAGGAGCTGACCGGCGCCACGTACGCCGAGGCGAGCGCGCTGGTCGCCGACGGGCGGCGGGAGGAGCTGATCTCCCGGATCGTCGAGCGCTACCGCGACGTCGAGCGGCGCTGCCCGGCGGTGGTCGTGGTGGGCAGCGACTTCGCCGACGGCGGTGACGGCGCCGGGCCCCGGGAGCTGGCCTTCAACGCCCGGCTGGCGACCGAGTTCGGCAGCGTGGTGGTGCCGGTGATCGACGGCTTCGGGCAGGAGCCCGAGGCGATCGCGGCGGCCGCGCGCGGGGCGTACCACGATCTGGAGGACCTGGGCGCGACCGTGCTGGCGGTGATCGCCAACCGGGTGCCCGGGGCGATGGCGCTGCCCGAGCTGCCCGTCCCCGCGTACGCGATCCCGGAGGTGCCGACCGTGTCGGCGCCGACGGTGGCCGAGGTGGCGGCGGCGCTCGGCGCCACCCTGCTCTCCGGCGACGACGCGGCGCTCGGCCGGGACGTGCTCGACTTCGTGGTCGGCGCGGCGCACGTGCCCACCCTGCTGGACCACCTGACCGAGGGCGCGCTGGTGATCACCCCCGGTGACCGGGCGGACCTGCTGGTCGCCGCGAGCGCCGCGCACGTCGCCGGCCAGGTGTCGGTGGCCGGCCTGGTGCTCACCCTCGGCGAGCAGCCCGACCCCCGGGCGATGCGGCTGGTGGAGGGGCTGAACACCGGTCTGGCGGTGCTCTCGGTGCCCAGCGACAGCTACGACACGGTGGCGGCGTCCAGCCGGATCGAGGGCCGCCCCGGTCCGGCGAACCCGCGCAAGGTCGAGGCGGCCCTCGGGGCGTTCGAGAACAACGTCGACACCGTCGACCTGGCCCGCCGGCTGCGGGTCAGCCGCTCCGAGCGGGTCACCCCGCTGATGTTCGAGTACGACCTGATCGACCGCGCCCGGGCCAACCGGCGCCGGCTGGTGCTGCCCGAGGGGACCGAGGAACGGATCCTGCGGGCGGCGGAGATCCTGCTCCGCCGGGGCGTGGCCGACCTGACCCTGCTCGGCCGCCCGGACGACGTCGCCCGGCGGACCCGCGAGCTGGGCATCGACGTGGCCGGCGCGGACGTGGTCGACCCGGCGACCAGCGCCCTGCGGGACGAGTTCGCCGCCCGGTACGCGGAGCTGCGCGCCCACCGCGGCGTCACCTACGAGCTGGCGCACGACGTGGTGGCCCAGCCCAACTACTTCGGCACGATGATGGTGGCCACCGGGCACGCCGACGGCATGGTCTCCGGGGCCACCCACACCACCGCGGCCACCATCCGCCCGGCGTTCGAGATCATCCGTACGGTGCCGGGGGTCTCGGTGGCCTCCAGCGTGTTCTTCATGCTGCTCGCCGACCGGGTGCTGGTCTACGGCGACTGCGCGGTCAACCCGGACCCGGACGCCGCCCAACTCGCCGACATCGCCATCTCCTCGGCCGACACCGCGGCCCGGTTCGGTATCGATCCCCGGGTGGCGATGCTGTCGTACTCGACCGGGGACTCCGGGGCGGGCGCGGACGTGGAGAAGGTCGCGGAGGCCACCAAGCTGGTCCGGGCCCGCCGGCCCGAGCTGCTGGTCGAGGGCCCGATCCAGTACGACGCGGCGATCGACCCGCAGGTGGCGGCCACGAAGCTGCCGGAGAGCGCGGTGGCGGGGCGGGCGACGGTCTTCATCTTCCCGGACCTGAACACCGGCAACAACACGTACAAGGCGGTGCAGCGGTCGGCCGGCGCGGTGGCGGTCGGCCCGGTCATGCAGGGCCTGCGCCGGCCGGTCAACGACCTGTCCCGGGGCGCCACCGTCGCCGACATCGTCAACACCGTGGCGATCACCGCCATCCAGGCCGCCGCCGAGGAGTCGTCATGAGCCGGATCCTGGTCCTCAACTGCGGGTCGTCGTCGGTGAAGTACCGGCTCTACGACGGCGAGGCGGTCCAGGAGAAGGGCACCGTGGAGCGGGTCGGTGAGCCGGGCGGCGGCCCGGCCGACCACGAGACGGCGGTCCGGGGGATCCTCGACCGGCTCGACCTGGACGGGCTGGCGGCGGTCGGGCACCGGGTGGTGCACGGCGGTCGGCGGTTCAGCTCGCCGGTGCTGGTGGACGACGCGGTCTTCGCCGCGATCCAGGAGCTGGTGCCGCTCGCCCCGCTGCACAACCCGGCCAACCTGACCGGCATCGAGGTGACCCGGGAGGCGCTGCCGGAGGTGCCGCAGGTGGCGGTCTTCGACACCGCGTTCCACCACACCCTGCCGGAGGCCGCCGCCACCTACGCCGTCGACCGGGACACCGCCGAGCGGTACGGCATCCGCCGGTACGGCTTCCACGGCACCTCGCACGCGTACGTCTCGAAGCGCACCGCGGAGCTGCTGGCGCGCCCGTACGAGGAGCTGCGCACGATCACCCTGCACCTGGGCAACGGGGCGAGTGCCTGCGCGGTCGACGGGGGCCGCAGCGTCGCCACCTCCATGGGGATGTCCCCGCTGGAGGGTCTGGTGATGGGCACCCGCAGCGGCGACCTCGACCCGACGGTCATCTTCCACCTGCGCCGCGAGGCCGGACTGTCGGTCGACGAGATCGACGACCTGCTCAACCACCGCAGCGGCCTGCTCGGCCTGACCGGGGTCAACGACATGCGCGAGGTGCTCCAGCGGCGGGAGGCCGGGGATCGGGCGGCCGCGCTCGCCTTCGACGTCTACTGCCGCCGGCTCACCGGCTACGTCGGCGCGTACTACGCGCTGCTCGGCGGGGTCGACGCGGTGACCTTCACCGCCGGGGTCGGCGAGCACGCCGCCCCGGTGCGGGCCGCCGCGCTGGCCGGGCTGGAGCGGCTCGGCATCGCCGTGGACCCGACGCGCAACTCGGCCAGCGGCGACCGGATCATCTCGCCGGACCTCGCCGAGGTGAGCGTCTGCGTGATCGGCACCGACGAGGAGCGGGAGATCGCCCGGGAGACCCGCGCGGTCGTGGCGGCTCAGGGCTGAGCCGCCGGGCGGCCCCGCGATACGCCGCTGCCGGGCCGGCGGGCGGCGGCGGGCCGGATCAGCCCAGCGCCAGCCAGGCAACGGCGACGACCAGCAGGACCGCCACCACGGCGGCGCCGGCGATCAGCGGCAGTCGGGAGTTCGTGGCGGCCGGCGCGGCGGCCTCCGGGGAGTGCGCGAAGGCACGGAACTGCTCGGTGTTGCCGCTCGGGTCCATGTACTCGTCAGACATGCCGGAGACCCTAGCGAAACCACCCGCGGCGCGGCGTCCCGCCGGACCGAGGGTGACCGGTCCGATCCGAGCGGTGGAGGCGGTCCGGGCCGGGTGGCGGTCGGCAGGCGGTCCGGACGGCGGGCCCGGGGTACCCCCACGGCGGCCTACCGTGACGGGATGGGGGCGAGGCGGCTGGTCGCCGTGCTGACGACGGCGCTGCTGACCGGTTGCGGCCCGGCCGTCGCCGCGGCCCCGGGGCCGCCGCCGGCCCGGCACGCCCCGGACCGGCTCCACCCCGTCGCGGTACGCACGTTCACCGTCGACCCGGCCGGTCCCCGGCCGCTGCCGGTGACGCTCTGGTACCCCACCGAGGGGGGCCGGGTGGCGCCCGGTCGCTTCCCGGTGGTGGTCTACAGCCACGGCCTGCACAGCCTCCCCGAGCTGCACGCCGGGCTGACCGCCCGGTGGGCGGCCGCCGGTTTCGTGGTGGCCGCGCCGGCCTACCCGCACACCAACCTGCGGGCGGCCCGGTTCACCCGCGCCGACGTGCGGCACCAGCCGGCCGACGGCTGGCGGCTGATCCGGTACCTGGTCGGACTGGACGCGCGGCCGGGCGACCCGCTCGCCGGGCACCTGGACGTGGCCCGGTTCGCCGCGGCCGGCCACTCGGCGGGCGGCTTCACCACCGCCGGGATGTTCACCTCGGGCCACTCCGCCCGGCTGCGGTCCGGCATCGTCATCGCCGGCGGCGGTCTGGCCGGCGCCTTCGCCGGTCCGGCCGCTCCCCTGCTCTTCGTGCACGGCACCGCCGACCCGGTGGTGCCGCTCTCCGTCGGGCGGGCCGCCTTCGACCGCAGCATCGGCCCGGCGGGGTTCCTGAGCGTGCTGGGGCAGGGGCACGGCGAGTACCTCACGCCGGGCCGGCCCGGCTATGACGAGGTCCTCGCCGCCACCACCGACTTCCTCCGCTGGACCCTCTACGACGACCCGGCGGCGGCCCACCGCCTCCGCACCGACGCCACCCACGCCGGCCGCATCACCCTCGACGACCGGCTGGCCCGCTGACCGGGCCGAACGACGCCGCCGGCCTGGCCCGGCTGCACGACAGCCTGCCCGGCTGAGCCCACCGACGGTCCCGCCCGGGTCACCGTGGGTCGGGAAGTGGCCGGTCACCCCGTCGGGCGGGGCACAATCGGATTCATGTCCCGTCGCCCCACCCCGCTGCTGCTCGCCGCCGCCCTGCTCAGCGCGGGTCTTGTCGGCTGTTCCGCCCCCGCTCCGACGGCCCGGCCCGCCGCTCCGCCGGAGCTGCCGAGGGCCACCACCCCGGCGCCGCGGGTACCGGCCGGCAGCGCGCCGGCCGAGTCCTTCGCGGTCGGCGTACGCCAGTTGACGTTGAACCGGGGCGGCGACCGCCGGCTGCCGGTGACCCTCTGGTACCCGGCCCGGGGCGAGGCGGGCGGCGCGGCCGAGCGCGGGGCGACGGCGGCGGCCGGCCGGTTCCCGGTGGTGATGTTCAGTCACGGGCTGGGCGGCCGGCCGGAGGATTACCGCCTGCTGCTGACCCGGTGGGCGGCGGCCGGTTTCGTGGTCGCCGCGCCGACCTTCCCGCACACCGGCCGGGGCGGCGACGGCAACGTCCTCGACGTGCTCAACCAGCCGGCCGACGTCTCGTACGCCCTGGACAAGGTGCTCGCGCTGAACGGCACGGCGGGCGACCCGCTGCGCGGCCGGCTGGCCACCGACCGGGTGGCCGCGGCCGGGCACTCGGCGGGCGGGGTGACCACCATCGGGCTCTTCACCGCGAGCCGGGACGCCCGGCTGGACGCCGGGGTGGTCTTCGCCGGCACCGCGCTCGGGGTGGGCACCGCCTTCGCCGGCACGGCGGCACCGCAGCTCTTCGTGCACGGCGAGGCGGACGAGGTGGTCGACTACGCCTCCGGCCGGGCGGTGTACGACGCGGTGCCCTGGCCGAAGGCGATGCTCAGCCTGCCCCGGGGCGACCACGGGCGGGCGCTGCTCGCCGACGGCGCCGCGCTTCGGGTGGTCTCCGACACCACGCTGGAGTTCCTCCGCTGGACCCTCTACGGCGACGCGAAGGCGAAGGCCCGGATGCCCGCCGACGCGGCACGCGGCGACCTGGCCACCCTCGACGACCATCTGTGAGCGGCCGTCGAGGGCGGCATGCCGGTCAGGCGGTGTGGTCGAGGACGACCTTGCCGAAGACGTCACCGGAGTGCAGCCGGGCGAAGGCGTCCGCCACCTTGCCGAACGGCACCACGCTGTCCACCACCGGGCGGACCTCGTGCTCGGCGCAGAACGCCAGCAGCTCGGTCAGCTCGTCCGGGGTGCCCATCGAGGTGCCGAGGATCTCCAGCTGCATGGCGAAGACCCGGCGCAGGTTGACCTTGGGGTCGTAGCCGGCGGTCGCGCCGGAGACCACGATCCGGGCCATCGGGGCGGCCGACTTCAGCGAGTGGTCGAAGGTGGCCGCGCCGACCGTCTCGATCACCACGTCGACCCGCTCGGGCAGCCGCGCCCCGGGCTCGACCGCGGTCGCCCCGAGCGCGGAGATCCGCTCCCGCTTGCCGGCGTCGCGGCTGGTCGCGTAGACCCGCTTGCCCAGCGCCACGCCGAGCGCCACGGCCGCCGTGGCGACCCCGCCGCCCGCGCCCTGCACCAGCACCGACTCGCCGTCGGCGACCCGGCCCTTGGTGGTGAGCATCCGCCACGCGGTGAGCCAGGCGGTGGGCAGGCAGGCCGCGTCGGTCACCGACAGGCCCGCCGGCAGCGGCAGCAGGTTCACCCGGGGTACGGCCACCCGCTCGGCAAAGGTCCCCTGGTAGTGCTCGGAGAGGATGGAGACCCCGCGCGGGTCGCCGGGGGTGGGGATCACCGGGTAGATGACCACCTCGTTGCCGTCCGGGTCGGTGCCGACGGCGTCACAGCCGAGGATCATCGGCAGCTGGTCGGGGCCGAGCCCGACGCCGCGCAGCGACCACAGGTCGTGGTGGTTGAGCGAGCTGGCCCGCACCTGCACGGTCACCCAGTCGTCGTCCGGGTGGGTCGGCTCGGGACGGTCACCGACGGTGAGCGCGGCGAGCGGGTTGTCGGCGTCGAAGCGGGAGGCATAGGCGGCACGCATGGTCGGCACCGTAACAAGTACCGCCGCCCGGCAGAACCTCAAGCGCCACCCCGCCTCCGGGCAAGTACAGGGAAAGAGTGGCCTCCCGTGCCGGGAGGCCACTCTTTCGGTGCAACTGCGCGGATCTTGCCGGGCGGGTCGGTCAGGCGCGGGCGACCCCGTCGCGGCGGGCCGCCTCGGCGACCGCCTCGGCCACCGCGGGAGCGACCCGGGGGTCGAGCGGGGACGGCACGATCGCCTCGGCGGTGAGCGAACCGGCGACCACCCCGGCGATCGCGTCCGCGGCGGCCACCTTCATCCCGTCCGTGATCCGGGTGGCCCGGGCGTCCAGCGCCCCGCGGAACACGCCGGGGAAGGCGAGCACGTTGTTGATCTGGTTGGGGTAGTCGCTGCGCCCGGTGGCGACCACGGCGACGTGCCGGGCGGCCACCTCCGGGTGCACCTCCGGGTTCGGGTTGGCCAGCGCGAAGACGATGCCGCCCGAGGCCATCCCGGCCACCGCCGCCTCCGGGATCTGCCCGCCGGAGACGCCGATCAGCACGTCCGCACCGCGCAGGGCCTCGGTGATGTCGCCCTCGCGCGCCTCGGCGTTGGTCGTCTCGGCCAGGTGCGCCTTGGTCTCGGTCAGGTCGGCCCGGTGCCGGCCGATGATCCCCTTCGAGTCGCAGACCACCACCTGCTCCGGGTTCACACCCCCGGCGACCAGCATGTGGGTGACCGCCACCCCGGCCGCGCCGGCGCCGCTGACCGTCACCCGCAGGTCGCCGAGCTTCCGGTTGAGCAGGGTCGCCGCGTTGCGCAGGGCGGCCAGCACCACGATCGCGGTCCCGTGCTGGTCGTCGTGGAAGACCGGAATGGGCAGGGCCTCGTCGAGCCGGCGCTCCACCTCGAAGCAGCGCGGGGCGCTGATGTCCTCCAGGTTGATGCCGCCGAACGACGGGGCGATCGCCTTCACCGTCGCCACGATCTCGTCGACGTCCTGGGTGTCGAGGCAGATCGGTACCGCGTCCACGCCGGCGAACTGCTTGAACAGCACCGCCTTGCCCTCCATCACCGGCAGCGCCGCGCGGGGGCCGATGTTGCCCAGCCCGAGTACGGCGGAACCGTCGGTGACGACCGCCACGGCGTGCGACACCCACGTGTAGTCGTCGGCGAGGGCGGGGTTGGCGGCGATCGCCTCGCAGACCCGGGCCACACCCGGGGTGTACGCGAGGGAGAGGTCTTCCCGGCTGGTCAGCGGGACCGTCGAGGCGACGGCCATCTTGCCGCCGACGTGCAGCCGGAAGACGGGATCAGCGGGATCCACGGTGGACGCAGACATGGTGACTCCAGGATCTGTCGAGCAGACGGAGCGGCCGGCGCGGGCGCGTGGTGGTGAGGCGGATCCGGCGGCGCGCGGTGCAGGGGGTCACCCGGGCACTTTCCGAGCATAGTGGGGACACCGGCGCCCCGATGTGAGCAGGGTCATAACAGGGGCGGAGCGGGGTCACGACAGGGGGTGCACCCTCCCGGGGCGGGGCCAGTAGCGGGCCACCACCCGGCCCAGCACGTCGGCCACCCCGTACGCCCGGGAGTCGTCGGTGATCAGCTCGTTGTCGCCGCGTACCCACCAGCCGCCGTCCTGCGGTCGGACCGCGCGCTTGACCACGAGCAGCCCCGGGCGGGTGCGGAAGACCGCGACCACGACGTCGCCGGGGCGGACCGCCCGGCCGCCCGGGCGGACCAGCAGCGCGTCGCCATGGCGCAGCGTGGGCGACATGGACGGGCCGATCACTCCCACCGCAGCCAGCGGCCGGCGCAGCCGGGCCGGCGGTGGAGTCCCCTCGACCGTCACCAGGTTTCCCCTCTGCCCCTGCCGGGGACGTCCCCAGGAGTAATGTCGGCTTGGATCATCGCAAACATCCCGTGGAGGACACTGATGCGACTTCCCCGCATCCTCACGCCCCGTTTGACCGCTAGCGCCCATTGCGACCTGCCGTGCGGCGTGTACGACCCGGCGCAGGCCCGGATCGAGGCCGAGTCGGTCAAAATGATCTGCGAGAAGTACCAGTCGAACACCGACCCGGAGTTCCGCACCCGGGCGATCCTGATCAAGGAGCAGCGGGCCGACCTGGTCAAGCACCACCTCTGGGTGCTCTGGACCGACTACTTCAAGCCGGCCCACTTCGAGAAGTACCCGCACCTGCACCAGCTCTTCAACGAGGCCACCAAGGCGGCCGGCGCGGCCGGTGCCAAGGGTGCGACCGACCCGGCCAAGGCCGACGAGCTGCTGCAGAAGATCGACGAGATCTCGAAGATCTTCTGGGAGACCAAGAAGGCGTGAGCCTCGCCTCTTCGGCACCGACGATCCGGCCGGCGCGTCCCGAGGACGTGCCGGCCGTCGTCGCGATGGTGCACGAGCTCGCCGCGTACGAGCGCGCCCCGGAGCAGTGCCACCTCACCGACGCGCAGTTGACCGCCGCCCTGTTCGGCCCGGCACCGGCCCTCTTCGGCCACGTCGCGGTGGACGGCGACGACCGGCCGGTCGGGTTCGCGCTGTGGTTCCTCAACTTCTCCACCTGGGCCGGCGTGCACGGCATCTACCTGGAGGACCTCTTCGTCCGTCCGGAGCACCGGGGCACCGGGGCGGGTCGGCTGCTGCTCGCCACGCTCGCCGCGATCTGCGTGGAGCGCGGCTACCAGCGGCTGGACTGGTGGATGATCGACTGGAATCCGGCCGCCCGCTTCTACGCGTCGATCGGCGCCGCGCCGATGGACGAGTGGGTCCCCTACCGGCTCACCGGGCCGGCGCTGGCCGATCTCGCCGCCCAGGCGGCGACCGTGACCGCCCGCGCGGACGCCGGGGCGGGTAGAGTCCCCGACCGGGGGGATGAGGCGTGACTCAACTGACCGGCCAGCCGACCACCGACGACGACGTGGTGCACCTCACGGTGCCCGCCGACGGCGGTTACCTCGGCGTGCTCCGCACCGCCACGGCGGGTCTCGCGGCCCGCCTCCAGTTCGCCCTCGACGAGATCGAGGATCTGCGGATCGCGGTGGACGAGGCCTGCGCGATGCTCCTCGCGATCGCCACCCGCGACGCCGAGCTGTCCTGCCGCTTCGCGGTCACCGAGGACGCGCTGACCGTCGAGGTGACCGTGCCGACCGTGCGGGGGGCCACCCTGCCGTCGGAGTCCTCGTTCGCCTGGAAGGTACTCACCGCGCTGACCACGGGGGCCACCGCCCGGGCCGACGAGGGCCGGGCCACCATCTCGCTGCTGACCCGCCGCTCCGGCTACTGAGCCCCAGCGGCGGCCGGCGCTCACCCGACGCCGAGCGCCCGGGTGGTGGGCGGGCTGACCAGCAGCGCGCAGACGCCCACGCCGAGCAGCATCAGCGGGACGCCGAGCCAGCCCATCCCGCCCTGGACCATGTACCAGCCGACCGGCAGCAGCATCAGCTGGAGCACGATGGCCGGTGCCCGCGCACCGCTGCGTCGACGGGCCAGCGCACCGCCCAGGGCCCAGAGCGCGACCGCGCCGGCGACGGCGAACCCGGTCACGAAGAGCGCCGACACCAGGTCCGTCCTGGCGGCGGTGAGGTCCGCCCAGACCAGCCAGGCGGCGAGCAGCGCCAGGGCGACCGCCTCGCCGCGCAGCAGGCGTACGGCCCACCGCAGGGTGTCGGGAACCGGCTCGGAGTCGATCGTCACGCGCGTCACGATACCCGCGCCCGATCGCGGTACAGTGCCGCCCATGCGGGCCGTCCTGGTGGTCAATCCGAAGGCCACCACCACGAGCGAGCGCAGTCGGGACGTCCTGGTCCGGGCTCTGCGCAGCGAAGTAGACCTGTCGGTGCGGTACACCCGGCGGCGGGGTCACGCCACCGACCTGGCCCGCGAGGCGGCCGAGGAGGGCGTCGACGTGGTCGTCACGCTCGGTGGCGACGGCACGGTCAACGAGGTGGTCAACGGCCTGATGGCGGCGCAGCCGCCGACCTTCCGCACCGGCGGCACGTCGGCCGAGCGGTTGCCCGCGCTGGCCACCGTGCCGGGGGGCTCGACCAACGTCTTCGCCCGCGCCCTGGGGCTGCCCCGGGAGTGGCCGGAGGGGACCAGCATGATCCTGGAGGGGCTGCGACTGGGCCGCTCCCGGAGGATCGGGCTGGGCCGGGCGGACGACCGCTACTTCACCTTCTGCGCCGGCTTCGGCGTGGACGCCGCGGTCATCCACCGGGTGGAGCAGGCGCGCAAGAAGGGACGGGTCTCCACCCCGGCCCTCTACGTCCGTTCGACGCTGAGCCAGTACTTCCTCGCCTCGGACCGCCGGCACCCGACGATCACGCTGGAGCGGCCCGGCGAGACGGCCGAGGCCGAGCTGGCGACGGTCATCATCCAGAACACGGCACCGTGGACGTACCTGGGTGAGCGGGAGATCAACCCGAACCCGGAAGCGTCGTTCGACCTCGGGCTCGATGTGATGGCGCTGCGTCAGCTCCGCGTCGCCAGCACTACACGGACGGTGACCCAATCCCTGTCCCGACACCCCGATCCGCGCGGTAGGCAGGTGCTGCGGCTGCACGACGTGGCCGAGTTCACCCTGGTCGCGGGCCGCCCGCAGGCCTTCCAGCTGGACGGCGATTATCTCGGGGAGCGACAGAAGGTCCGATTCACCTCCGTACCCGAGGCACTGAGAGTAATCTGCTAGGTCTCGGGTAACGCCCTAGGTCGAGCGGTCAGAACACCGCCCGATGCGGTGGCCGCCACACCGAGGGGATAGGTGCCGGAAATGTCAGCAATGTCACGTGGACTGTACTATATTGATCCTCGACTGTGGTACGGCGGGTAACCAGGGAAGCCTGAAACCCGGACAAAAGGGTCGTGAGCTTGCTCACCGAGCGGAGTTTTTCCGAGCGTCACCCTTGACATCACGTACGTTCGTGAAAGTATTCACAAGCGAACTTGAGTTACCGGGACATTGCCTGGATATGCTCAGTAGGTTGAGCTGTTCCAGCAGGCCCCAGGGGCTGAACGAGCCTGCTCACGCGCTGCCGAATAGTCGGATGCGAACTGTCACGACCGGCACCGCGGATGCATATAAGAAAAGCAACAGCGTTATCTGCCGCCCATCCAGAATGAGGAGTGTTGCCGCCATGGACTGGCGCCACGATGCCGTCTGCCGCGACGAGGACCCGGAGCTGTTCTTCCCGATCGGGACGTCCGGCCCGGCCCTCCTGCAGGTAGAGCAGGCGAAGGCCGTCTGCCGGCGCTGCCCCGTGACCGACGCCTGCCTGCAGTGGGCGCTCGAGTCCGGGCAGGACGCCGGCGTCTGGGGCGGGATGAGCGAGGAGGAGCGCCGCGCGGTCAAGCGCCGCGGCGGTCTCCGGGTGCTGCGCGCTCACTCCGCCTGACCGATCACACAGCCGTCCGCCCCGGTGGGTTCCGACCCGCCGGGGCGTTCTGCTGTCCGGACGCGACCCACCGGGGTCGGTTACCCCGACCGCACCCTTTTCGATCATGATGAGACGCCGGTCACCGCGGGCCGTCCGCGTCCACCCGGCGCAGCACCAGCTCGGCCAGCTCCGGCGCATCGGTCAACGGCCCGCTGACCGCCACCGCCCCGGCCTCCCGCGCCCCCACCACCACCGCGTCGTGGAACAGGCCGGGCGCCAGGAAATAGCCGACCACCGCCACCCGCCGGGCCCTCGCCGCGCGCAGCCGGGCCACCGCGACCCCGGCCGCCGGTGGCGCCGCCGAGGCGTACGACACCCGGCAGGGCACCCCGAGCCGGCCGCCCAGCGCCGCCGCGACCCGCCCCACCGAACCGCGGGCCCGGGCGTCCCGGGTGCCCGCCGCGGCCAGCACCAGCGCGTCCACGCCGCCCGGCTCCGCCTCGGCCAGCCGCCGCTCCAGCCCGGCCAGCAACCCCCCGTCGACCGTCCCGTCGGCCGGTCCGAGCACGTCGGTGACCCGTACCGTCAGCTCCGGCGCGGACTCCCGGGCAGCCGCCACCGCCGCCGGGATGTCCACCCGTCGGTGGTACGCGGCGGTGAGCAGCAGCGGCACCAGCACCGCCGAGGTGTGCCCGGCCTCGGCCAGCGCCCGCAGCACCGCCGTCGGTCCCGGCTCGGTGTGGTCCAGCCAGCTCGGCAGCACCGGCGTGCCCGGCCGGGCCGTCTCGACCGCCCGGGCCAACGCCCGGGTCGCCTCGGCGGCCCGGGGATCCCGGCTGCCGTGCGCGACCAGCACCACCGGCGAGGTCCCGGGCGGGTGGGGCGCGGCCGGGCCGGCGGCCGGCGCGGATGACTCCACGCCGGCCTCCGCGTCGCTCAGACGTGCAGCCCGCACTCGGTCTTCTCGAACATGGCCCACCGGCCGGCGCGGGGGTCCTCCCCCGCCTTGGTCCGCCGGGTGCAGGGCCAGCAGCCGATCGAGCCGTAGCCCCGGCTGAACAGCTCGTTGACCGGGATGTCGTACCGGGAGATGTAGGAGTCGACGTCCGCCTGGCTCCAGGCGGCGATCGGGTTGACCTTCACCTTGCCGCGCCGGGGGTCGAAGGTCACCACCGGCGTGTTGGCCCGGGTGGGCGACTCGTCCCGGCGCAGGCCCGCGGCCCAGGCGTCGTACCCGGACAGCGCCCGCTCCAACGGCTCCACCTTCCGCAGCTGGCAGCAGTCGTCCGGGGAGCGGTTGAACAGCCGGGGGCCGTACTCGCCGTCCTGCTGGCCCACCGTCTGCCGGGGCCGGATCGACCGGACGTTCACCGGCAGCCGGCGGGCCACCTCGTCGCGGACCCGCAGCGTCTCGGGGAAGTGCAGCCCGGTGTCGAGGAAGACCACGTCCACCCCGGGAGCCACCCGGGAGACCAGGTGGGCCAGGACGGCGTCCGCCATCGAGCTGGTCACGCAGAACCGGTCGCCGAAGGTGTCCGCGGCCCAGCGCGCGATCTCCAGCGCCGGGGCGCCCTCCAGCTCCCGGCCGGCCCGCTCGGCCAGGGCGCGCAGCTCCTCCGGGTCGCGGCGGGCCGGGTCGGCCGGCTTCGGCCCACCGGGCCCGACCAGGCCCAGGTTCGCGGCGGAAACGAGGCTCATCGGGTCACCGCCCGGGAGAGGAGGCCGGTGAACTTGACCGTGAAGACCCGGGCGCAGGCGTGGCACTCCCAGGCGCCGTGCCCGGCCTCGCTCGGCCGCAGATCCTCCTCGCCGCAGTACGGGCAGTACAGCGGCGCGGAACGGGCGTCACTCATCGCAACTCCTCCTCGTCGACCCTGATCACCCAGTTGGCGAACGTCTCGCCGTCGGTCCGGCCGGCCAGGTAGCGGCGGGCCAGCCGTTCCACGTACTCGGGAAGCTCATCGGCGGTGGTCTTCAGGCCGCGCAGCTTGCGACCGAACCCGGCGGTCTGCCCCTGCGCCATGCCCAGGCCGCCGCCGAGGTGGACCTGGAAGCCCTCCACCTGGCGGCCGTCCGGGCCGACCACCAGCTGGCCCTTGAGCCCGATGTCGGCGACTTGGGTGCGGGCACAGGCGTTCGGGCAGCCGTTGAGGTGGATGGAGATGTCCGCGTCGAAGTCGCGCAGCCGCTCCTCCAGCCGGGCCACCAGCTCCTCGCCGCGGGCCTTGGTCTCGACGATGGCCAGCTTGCAGAACTCGATGCCGGTGCAGGCCATGGTGCCGCGCCGCCAGGCCGACGGCCGGGCCTCCAGCCCGATCCCGCGCAGCTCGTCGACCAGGGCCTCGGTCCGCTCCGGCGGCACGTCGAGCACCAGCAGCTTCTGGTACGGGGTGAGCCGCACCCGGTCGCTGCCGTGCGCCTCGACCACGTCGGCCAGCTTCGCCAGCTGCCCGCCGGAGACCCGGCCGACCACCGGGGCGGCCCCGACGTAGTTGCGCCCGTCGCGCTGCGGGTGCACGCCGATGTGGTCCACCGGCTTGTCGGGCAGCTGCGGGGCGGGACCGTCGAGCAGGGCGCGGCCCAGGTACTCCTTCTCCAGCACCTCGCGGAACTTCTCGATGCCCCAGTCGGCGACGAGGAACTTCAGCCGGGCCCGGTTGCGCAGCCGGCGGTAGCCGTAGTCGCGGAAGATGCCGACCACGCCGGCCCAGACGTCCGGCACCTCGGCCAGCGGCACCCAGACGCCGAGCCGCTTGGCCAGCATCGGGTTGGTGGAGAGGCCGCCGCCGACCCAGACGTCGAAGCCGGGGCCGTGCTCGGGGTGGTCGACCCCGAGGAAGGAGATGTCGTTCGCCTCGTACGGGGTGTCGACCAGCCAGGAGATCGTGGTCTTGAACTTGCGCGGCAGGTTCGAGTACGCCTTGTCGCCGACGTACCGGCGGACGATCTCGTCGAGCGCCGGGGTCGGGTCGAGCACCTCGTCGCGGGCCACCCCGGCGACCGGGCTGCCCAGCACGATCCGCGGGCAGTCGCCGCACGCCTCGGTGGTCTGCAGGCCGACGGACTCCAGCCGGCGCCAGATCTCCGGCATGTCCTCGACCCGGATCCAGTGGTACTGGATGTTCTGCCGGTCGGTGATGTCGGCGGTGTCCCGGGCGAACTCCCGGGAGATGTCGGCGATGACCCGGAGCTGGGCCAGGTTGAGCTGGCCACCGTCGACCCGGACCCGGAGCATGAAGAACTCGTCCTCCAGCTCGTGCGGCTCGAGCACGGCGGTGCGCCCGCCGTCGATGCCCGCCTTTCGCTGGGTGTAGAGCCCCCACCAGCGGAACCGGCCACGCAGGTCCTGCGGGTCGATCGAGGCGAAGCCCCGGTGGGCGTAGATGTTCTCGATCCGGGCCCGGACGTTCAGCGGGTCGTCGTCCTTCTTGATCCGCTCGTTGGCGTTGAGCGGCTCGCGGTGGCCGAGCGCCCACTGCCCCTCGCCGCGCGGACGGCGGGGCGCCCGGGCGACGGGTGCCGGCGGGGTCTCGGGACGGGTCGGGGTGCTGCTGACCGCCATCGCGGCGTCCTCCGTTGTGTCTGCTGTGCTGCGGTGGGAGCGCGGACGCGGCGGCCGACCCGTGGGACGGGCCGAGGACGACGATGTCGGAACGGCCGGCGCGGAGAGCGCGCCCGAGACGGAATGGTCGGGCGTCGTCAGTAGGCCGGACAGATCGCGCTGCGCACGCGGCCGTAATCGACGTGGCGACGAGCCACGAAGCGGCGGACGACAGCGGTGAGCATGGGCCCCATGCTTCCACACCCCCGGGTGACCGGCCAATGACCGCGTGCCGCATCCCACATCCCGGGCCGCGTAGCCGCAGCCGCGAATCGGCACACCGGACCGACGCGCGGCCCCGCGCTGTGTGAGGCTGCGACATGTGACCGCACCTTCGGAGCCGAGCCCGGCCGGCGACGCCGTTCCGGCCTGGCACCAGCGACGGTGGCTGGTCTGGTTGACGCCGACGCTGCTCACCCTGGCGATCAGCCTGACCGGGATCGGCCACGCGCAGCCCTGGCGCGACGAGCTGGCCACCTGGAGCGCCGCCACCCGGCCCGTCCGCGAGCTGATCCGGCTCACCGGGACGGTGGACGCCACCGCCGGGGCGTACTACCTGCTAATGCACGGCTGGATCGCGGGGTTCGGGGCCTCTCCCACGGCGCTGCGGCTGCCGTCGGTGCTGGCCATGGCCGGGACGGCCGGGCTGACCGCCGTACTCGGCCGACGGCTGCTCGGCGCGCCGGCCGGCCTCCTCGCCGGCCTGCTCCTCGCGGTGCTCCCGAGCACCTCGCGGTACGCCCAGGAGGCCCGCCCGTACGCGATCGCCAGCCTGCTCGCCGTGCTCGCCACCCTGCTGCTGGTACGGGCGCTGGACCGGCCCACCTGGGCCCGCTGGGCCGGTTACGCCGCCGTCGTCGTCGCGCTCGGCCTGGCCCACCTGCTCGCCCTGAGCCTGCTCGCCCCGCACGCCGTGGTGGTCGTGGTCGCCTGGTGGCGGGGCCGGGCCGCGGCCGGCCTCGACGGCTCCCCGCACTCAGCCGAGCGCCCGGCCCGCGACGAGCCCGATCCCGGCGGGCCGGCGCGGACCGGGGCTCGGGACGGCCGGCTGCTGCGCTGGCCGCTCGCCCTGCTGGTCGCCGGCGTGCTTCTGCTGCCGCTGCTGTCGACCGCCCGGGGCCAGCGCTCCCGTCAGCTCGACTGGATCGAGCCGGCCCGGCTCTCGGACCTGTCGGCGCTGCCCGGCGCGGTGGCGGAGAGCAGCGTGGTGGGCGGCCTGCTCGTCGGGCTCGCCGCGCTCGGCGCCGGCCGGGTCGGCCGGCGCGCGCTGCTGCCCGGCGCGTGCGTGCTGCTGCCGGTGCTGCTGCTCTACCTCGCCGCGCTCGCCGTACCCCTCTGGGTGCCTCGCTACCTGCTCTTCACCGTGCCCTTCGCCTGCCTGCTCGCCGGCGCGGCGCTGGCCACGGTGCCGGCGCCCGCAGCGCTGGCCGTGCTGACCCTGGCCGGCCTGCTCGGCCTGCCCGACCAGGAGGCGCTGCGCCGGGCCCACCCGCCCGCCGGCCTGATCGACTACCGGGGCGCGGCGCAGCTTGTCGCCGCCGGTCAGCGGCCCGGCGACGCCGTCGTCTACTCCCCCCGCGACGGCTGGCTCTTCTTCGACCTCGGCATGGCGTACCACCTGGGCGAAGACCGGCCCCGGGACGCGCTGCTGGTCCGGAACCAGCGGCAACGCGGCGACTTCTGGGCCAGCGAGTGCGCGCGGCCGGCGGAGTGCCTGGCCGGCGTGCAGCGGGTCTGGCTGGTGGTGTCCGGGCGCCGGAGCGATCCACTGGCCGCGGTCGGCGGCGCCAAGGGGCGGACCCTGCGGGACGGCTTCACCGTCGAGCGGGTCTGGCCCCGGCCGGGGGTGACCGTGGCGCTGCTCAACCGACCCGGCTGAGCGGCGCCACCCGAGCGGGTCAGGCCTTGGCCAGCGGGACCACCAGGACGGCCTCGGTCCCTCCGGCGGCACCCTGGCGCAGCTCGATCGAGCCGCGCAGCTCGCCGGTGACCAGGGCCCGGACGATCTGCAAACCCAG
This sequence comes from Micromonospora lacuserhaii, assembly GCF_036902735.1. NCBI lineage: Bacteria > Bacillati > Actinomycetota > Actinomycetes > Micromonosporales > Micromonosporaceae > Micromonospora > Micromonospora lacuserhaii. The sequence continues at coordinate 21,314 of NZ_JBAKHO010000021.1, forward strand.
TCGCCCGCCCTTGTCGGCGTCGAACTCGGCCGGCAGGCCACGGCCGTTGTCGGTGACCGAGACGTGCAGCTGCTTGCGGAACCGGTGGGCGGAGACCACCACCTGCGGCGCGGCGGCGCCCTCCGGGGCGGGGCCGGCGCCGTCCTCGCCCCCCGGCGGGAAGCCGTGCTCGACGGCGTTGAGCAGCAGCTCGTTGAGGACCATCACCAGCGACGTGGCGATCTCGGCGGGCAGCACGCCGAAGCTGCCGGTCCGCCGCATGCCCACCGACACCTCGGTCGCGGCGACCTCGGTGGCCGCGCTGGCCACCCGGTCGACGATGCCGTCGAACTCGACCGCCTCGTCGCTGGACATGGAGAGCGTCTCGTGCACCAGGGCGATCGAGGCGACCCGGCGGACCGACTCCTCCAGGGCGACCCGGGCCTCGGGCATGGAGACCCGGCGGGCCTGCAGGCGCAGCAGGGCGGCGACCGTCTGCAGGTTGTTCTTCACCCGGTGGTGGATCTCCCGGATGGTGGCGTCCTTGGTGATCAGGGCGCGGTCACGGCGGCGTACCTCGGTGATGTCGCGGACCAGGACCAGCGCGCCGATCGGCACTCCGGCGGGCATCAGCGGCAGCGCCCGGGTGAGCATGGTGGCGCCCCGGGCGTCGATCTCCCGCCGGGGCGGCGCCTCGCCGCGCAGCGCGGCGAGGATGCCGTTCGCCGCGTCGGTGCCCTCGAGCGGGTCGCCGGCCAGCCGACGGTGCAGCTTGGCCAGGTCCTCCCCCACCAGATGGGAGGCGTATCCCAGCCGCCGGTACGCCGACTGGGCGTTCGGGCTGGCGTAGGTGACCTTGCCGTTGGCGTCCAGCCGGACCAGTCCGTCGCCGACCCGGGGCGCGGAGGTGGTCTCGCCCGGGTGCCGGGGCGGCGGGAAGGTGCCGTCGGCGATCATCTGGGCCAGGTCGTCGGCGGTGGTGAGGTAGTTCAGCTCCAGCTGGCTGGGCGTCCGGGCGGTGGAGAGGTTGGTGTCCCGGCCGACCACCGCGATCACCTCGCCGTGCTCCCCGTCGGTGCTGCGCAGCCGGACCGGGATGGCCTCGTGGCGGGCCGGCACGTCGCCGTACCAGACCGGGTCGCCCTCCCGCCAGATCCGGCCCTGCCGGTGGGCCACCTCCAGGTGCGCCACCTCCGGCCCGCCGACGATCCGACCCACCTGGTCGTCCAGGTACGCGGTGGGCGCGGTCGTCGGGCGGACCTGGGCCACGCAGAGGAACGTCCCGTCGCCGTCCACCGGCACCCAGAGCAGCAGATCGGCGAAGGAGAGGTCGGACAGCAGCTGCCAGTCCCCGGCGATCCGGTGCAGGTGGTCGATGTCGGCCGGGCGGAGCTGGGTGTGCTCCTCGGCGAGGTCGCGCAGCGTGGACACGCCCACAGCGTGCCACGCCGGAGGTCACATCGTCGCGGTGACCTTCTTCAGACCACGCGGTGCGTCCGGGTCCTCGCCCCGGGCCAACGCCAGCGCCAGCGCCAGCCGCTGCAACGGCAGGATGTCCAGCAGCGGGGCGTAGCGCTCGTCGACCTCGGGGACGGCCATCCGGGTGGCCCCCTCGACCTCGGCGGAGCCGACCACCACCACGTCGGCGCGGCGCTCGCCGAGCCGGGGCAGCACCTCGCCCATCGACCGGCCGCCCGGGCCGGAGCCGACCACGGCCAGCACCGGCACGTCCGGGTCAGTCATCGCGAGCGGGCCGTGCAGCAGGTCGGCGCCGGAGAAGGCGAGCGCGGGCAGGTACGAGGTCTCCATCAGCTTCAGCGCCGCCTCCCGGGCGGTCGGGTAGGCGTACCCCCGGCCGGTGGTGACCAGCTGGCCGGCGAAGCGGTAGCGGGGGGCGAGCTGGGCCGGGGTGGGGTCGGCCAGGGTGCGTTCGGCCAGCTCGGGCAGGGTCGCCAGGGCCGCGCGCTCCTCGGCCGGCAGCACGCCGTCGCCGGCCCGGACGCCCTCGACCAGCATCAGCAGGGCGAGCAGCTCGGCGGTGTACGTCTTGGTGGCGGCGACCGCGCGCTCGTGCCCGGCGGCGATGTCGAGGCTCAGCTCGGCGACCCCGGCCAGCGCGGAGTCCGGGTTGTTGGTGACCGCCAGGGTGAGCGCGCCGGAGGCGCGGGCGGCGCGCAGCACCTCGGTCAGGTCGGGGGAACCGCCGCTCTGGCTGACCCCGACGACCAGCGCGTCGGAGAGGTCGGGGCGGGCGCCGTAGACGGTGACCGTGCTGGGCGAGGCGAGCCCGGCGGGCAGGCCGAGCCGGATCTCGGTGAGGTACGCCCCGTAGAGGGCGGCGTGGTCGGAGGTGCCCCGGGCGGTGAAGACCACGTGCCGGGGGCGCCGCTGCGCGACGGCCGCCGCGATCCGGGCGATCTCCCCGGCGTGCTCGGCGGAGAGCAACCGGTCGTATCCGGCCGGCTGCTCGTCGATGTCGGCGGCCATGCCGGCCCCAGGACGCGTCACGGAAGCTCCCCTCCTGCGCGGTTTCCGCGCGTTTCATGCTCAGTCTTGCACTGTTTCTCACATCCGAGCAATCGTACGCGCAGCAATGCGCAGTGGATCACCGAATCGACGCAGCATCCCCTAGGCTTGCCCAGCCCTGCAATCGACGAGCGAGAGGCCGACGTGACCGAGGAGCGTGAAGACGCCGCGCTGCCTCCGGAGGAGGAGCTCGTCCTCGCCCGACGGGCGCTCGACGAGGGCGACCTGGCGCATGCCGCCCGGCACCTCGCCGCCGCCCTGGCGCAGGCACCGACCCTGCCGGAGGTGCACGAGACGCTGACCCGGATCGGGGCGGTCTCCGGCGGCGACCTCGACCTGTTCCCGCTCGGTCAGCGCGCGTTCGTCGGGTCGGTGGTGGCCCGCGCCCACCTGCTCGCCGCCGCCGGCCGCCCGGCCGAGGGGTTGGACCTGCTGGTCGCGGCCACCGGGCACGCGCCGGGCGTCGACTGGGCCGGGGTGCCCTGGGTGACCGCGCCCGAGCTCGCGCGGCGGCTCGACCCGGACCGCACGGCCCGGATCCTGATGCAGGTCTGCGCGGCGGTGCCGGACCCGGCGCCCCGGGCCCTGCGGGGGCCGGGGCGGCCGTACCTCACCCTGGCCCGGCACGCGGTCGCCGCGCACCCGCGGCACGGCCTGCTGCTGGGCGCGGCGTCCGCGCTGGCCCGGCGCCTCGGCGAGGTCACCCTCGCCGTCACCTGGGCCAGCCGGGGGGTACGCGCGGAGCCCTCCAAACTGGGCGAGGTCTGGCTCGGGTACGCCTACCGCAGCGCCGGCCGGACCCGGGACGCGCTGGCCGCCCTGGAACGGGCCATCGGGCACGACCCTGACGACCTTGCGGTCTACGCCGACATCGCCGGCACCCTCGCCGACACCGGGCGGCTGGACCAGGCCATCGAGTGGGCCGACCGGGCGTTGGCCCGCGACCCGGACTTCGACTGCGCGGTGCACACCGCGCACCGGCTGCGGTTCCTCCGCGACGGCGACGTGGCGCACCTGGTCGCCCTCGCCGACTTCGTCCGGGACCACCCCGACGACAGTCACGAGCACGGCGACCTCGCCGAGTCCTGCCGGAGCCGGCCCTGGCTCGGGCAGGTCACCCCGGCGGCCGGCGTGCTGGTGGACGTGCTGCGCAGCGCCCTCGCCGCCGACGGCACGCCCGGCCGGGCCATACGCCTCGACGCGCTGGAGCCGCCGAGCGCGATGCGTACCGTGGCGGCGGCGGTGCCCGGGCTCGACGTGGAGGTGGCCGGGGTCGCCGACCCGGACCCGCGCGAGCCGCGCCGCGCCAGCACCTGCCAGCTCTGGCGGTACGACGGCACCACCGCCGCGCCCACCCTGCCGGTTCCCTCGTCGGCGGCGGTCGAGCGGGTACGCCAGCTCGCCCACCCGGCGTGGCCGCACCCGCCGGCCGCGTACGACGCGGCGGTCGGGCTGGCCACCGTGGAACTCGCCGACCTGCTCGGGCTCCTGGTCCACCCGCCCGAGGCGCCGCCGACCGCGCTGGGTCGGGTGCTGGCCGGGCAGGACCCGTCGCTCTGGGTGCGCTGCGTGCAGGTCTGGGCCTGCCTGGGTCTGCTGCACCACCGCACCGACGAGCCGTGGGCGGGCTCGACCCGGCGCCGGGTGCTGGTGGAGCTGGTCTGGGGTGTGGAGGACTGGATCACCGAGGCGGCACTGTTCGCCCTGGTCAGCGCCGCCTGGGTCGACCCGGAAGTCCGTGCCGACGTGGCACAGGTGGTGGCCGAACGCCTCGCCGACGCGGTGACCGTGGCCCGGGTCCGGCCGGTGCCGATCGTCATCTCCCTGGCCCACCTGGCGCTGGCCACCCCGGCGCTGGACCCGGCCGCCACGGCGCTCGCCCACGGGATCGTCGGCGCCGGGCCGGCCGGAGCGCCCCGCCCCGGGGCGCTGGCCCGCCTCTGGGCCCGCCTGGCCGCGCTCCTGCGCCGCCCCTGACCCGCAGCCCTTCCCCCGGAACGCGGCGCGGCCGCGCCGTACCCGGGGAGGGACGACGCGGCCGCGGCCGGACAACGGGTCAGGCCACCGGGGCCTTGCCGAGCGCGGTCTCGGCCTGCTCCTCCGGCGTGACGTCCCCCGGCGGGGCGTCGTTGCTGGTCCGCAGCGGGACCTCCTTGATGAACCAGGCGAGCACCGGCACCGCGACGGTGAAGAGCACCGCCCACAGGAAGACGTGCGAGATGGCGTCGGAGAGGCCGCCGAGGACGACCTCGCGGGCCTGCACCGGCAACTCCTTGAGCTTCGACAGGTCCATCCCCTGGCCCTCGCCGCCGCTGAACGCGCCGCCGGCGGGCGAGTCGGCGAGCCGGTTGGCGAAGATGGCGCCGAAGAGCGAGATGCCGAACGAGCCGCCGATGGAGCGGAAGAAGGTGGCTCCGCCGCTCGCCGCGCCGAGGTCCTTCTGCTCGACGCTGTTCTGCGCGATCAGCATCGAGGTCTGCATCAGGAAGCCCATGCCCGCGCCGAGCACGACCATGTAGAGCGAGGACTGGGCCTTGCTGGTGTCCACGTCCAGCCGGCTGAGCAGGAACATGCCGGCGGTCATCACCACGCCGCCGACGATCGGGAAGATCCGGTACCGGCCGCTGCTGGTGATCGCCCGGCCGACGACCAGCGAGACCACCAGCATGCCGAACATCAGCGGGAGCAGCAGCAGGCCGCTGTTGGTGGCCGAAGCGCCCTGCACGGTCTGCTGGTAGAGCGGCAGGAAGTTCATCGCGCCGAACATCGCGAAGCCGAGCAGGAAGCCGATCACCGAGATCAGCGCGAAGTTGCGGTTGGCGAAGAGCCCGAGCGGCAGGATCGGCTCGGGCACCCGGCGCTCGACGAACCCGAACGCGACCAGGGCGACCACGGCCAGCACCGCCAGGCCGAGGATCTGCGGGGAGCCCCAGTCGTACTCGTTGCCACCCCAGGTGGTGACCAGCACGATCGCGGTGATGCCGACCGAGAGGAGCGCGGCGCCCAGCCAGTCGATCTTGTGCTCGGTGCGGTACTTCGGCAGGTGCATGGTGGTGGCCAGGACCAGCAGCGCGACACCGCCGAGCGGCAGGTTGACGTAGAACGCCCAGCGCCAGGAGAGGTTGTCGGTGATGAAGCCGCCGACCAGCGGACCGGCCACCATGGCGATGGCCATGATGCCCGCGATCATGCCCTGGTAGCGGCCCCGCTCGCGGGGCGGCACCAGGTCACCGATGATCGCCATCACGCCCACCATCAGGCCGCCGGCGCCGAGGCCCTGCACCGCGCGGAAGGCGATCAGCTCGACCATGCCGTCACCGGGGCCGCCGAGCATCGCCGAGCCGGCCATGCCGCAGAGCGCCGACCCGATCAGGAAGATCACCACGGAGGTCAGGAAGACCGCCTTGCGACCGTAGAGGTCGCCGAGCTTGCCCCAGATCGGGGTGGAGACCGTCGTGCCCAGCACGTAGGCGGTGACGACCCAGGTGAAGTGGTCAACGCCGCCGAACTCGCCGACGATCCGCGGCAACGCGGTGCTGACGATCATGTTGTCGAGCATCGCGAGCATCATCGCGATCATCAGGCCGAATAGGACGACCCGCACGTTGGGTCTCGCCGCCGCCTGTGTTTCCTGAGTCATGGGTAAGCTCCCCCGGAGATGTGTCGCACTTACTTGCCGCCCGGCTAGTCACCTTACTAGCCGCACGGTAAGTTGGACAGCAGAAAACCGTCAAGCGAGTTGGGTGGTGGGCGTGAGGGAGAGCACAGGCGGCACGCGGGAACGCATCCAGGCCGTCGCGCTGGAGCTCTTCACCGAGCAGGGGTACGAGAAGACCTCGCTACGGGAGATCGCCGAGCGGCTGAACGTGACCAAGGCCGCCCTCTACTACCACTTCAAGAGCAAGGACGAGATCGTCAACAGCTTCGTCGAGGACCGGCTGCGCCGGATGGACGAGCTGATCGCCTGGGCCCGGTCCCAGCCGGCCACCCTGGCCACCCGGCGGACGCTGATCAACCGGTACGCCGACGCCATGTTCGCCAGCGAGCTGCCCTCGGTGATGCGCTTCTTCGAGCAGAACCAGACGGTGCTCAAGAGCCTCTCGGCCGGCGTACAGATGCGCGAACGGATGCTCGGGCTGGCCGACCAGCTCTGCCGGGGCGACGACTCCCCCGCCGCCCAGCTGCGTGCCGCGCTGACGCTCTTCGCCGTGCACAGCAGCTGGTTCGCGGTCCGCGCCCCGCACATCACCGACGACGAGCGGAAGAAGATCGCCCTGGAGGTCGCCGACGAACTGCTCGCCCGGATCGGCGAACAGACCCCGGACGACGACCAGCACTGACGGGCCCGGCCCGACGGGCCGGATCGACGCGCCAGGGACGGTCGTCTCAGGATCGCGCCGGCAGTTGCAGCCGCAGTCCCAGCAGCTCCACCCTGGGCGCCGGTGACCAGTCCTTCTCCGGCGCCCGCACGAAGCCGAGCCGCTCGTAGAGCCGGCGCGCCGGGGCGGCCATACCGTCCCGGACGCAGATCATCACCGCCGTGCAGCCCTGCGCCGCGGCCCGGTCGACACAGGCCCGGGCCAGCGCCTCTCCCGCACCCCGGCCCTGGGCTGCCGGGTCGACGGCCAGCATCCGGAACTCGGCCTCGCCCGGACCGGAGAGTTCGGCGTACCGGGATCCGGGCCGCACCAGGGTCACCGAGCCGAGCACGTCGCCGGTCACCTCGTCGACGGCCACCAGGATCTCGCCGTGCTCCGCCCGGGTGGCGACGTCGGCGAGCGTCACCGCGTACCCGTGCTCGCCCTTGAGCTGGCCGTCCGCCTCGTACGCGGCGACCGTCAACCGGGCCACCGCGGCGTGGTCCGCCGGGGTCGCCGGGCGGACCAGCGGGCCGGTCAACCGATCACCGCGATCAGGTCGCCGTCCTGGACCACGTCACCCTCGTTGACCGCGAGCTGGGTGAGCACCCCGTCGGACTCGGCGACCACCGGGATCTCCATCTTCATCGACTCGAGGATCACCAGGGTGTCCCCCTCGGAGACGGTGTCCCCGGCAGTCGCGACGACCTTCCAGACGTTGGCCACCATCTCGGCACGAATCTCCTCGGCCATGTCCCGGCCCTCCCTCTCGCGGTTGTCTGCCGACGTATCCAATCATGCGACGGCGACCCGCGGGCGGGGAGCGGTCGACACCGCGCTGCGCGGCCACGAGACATCGCCGAATCGGCGGAATCCCCTTCGTGACGACGGCCCCGGCGGACGATGGCGGGAGCCGGCCGCACTAGCATCAGCGGGTCGGACCCGGGCGCCGGGAGGACCGGTGCGTGCACCGGCGCCGAGGGTCGCAGGGATCCGACCATCACGAGGAGGTCAGCATGGCGAAGAAGGCCCGTAAGAAGAAGGCCCGTAAGAAGAGCGGCGCGAACCACGGCAAGCGCCCCAACTCCTGAGCAGGTACGACGGCGGCGCGGGGGCCCATGGGCGCGGGCCCCCCCCCGGTCGTGGGCGCGCCGTCCGGG